>DATJTE010000113.1:0-34294 GCA_035503715.1 Rhizobiaceae bacterium
CCTGCCGACGAAATCCATCATCCTGGCGCGGCGGTCGGCGCCTTCTAGCTTCAGCGCATCGGCGTAGAGATCGAACTCCGTTTCGTTGGCGACGACATAGTCCGCCATCGGCAACAGCCTGGCGGCGTCGGCACGAAACGGCGCCGTGTTCAGCACGCTGGTCCCGCCGGCTTCGGCCGCCGCCACGATCGCCGCCTCGACGGTCGCGAGCGGTATCTCATGCTGCAGCAGCACGATTTCGCCCCTGGCGAAACGCGCCTTGGCAAGATCGCCGGGCAGCACGGTGTCATTGGCGCCCGGTGCGATGACGATGACGTTCTCGCCCTTCGCATCGACGAAGATCAGCGCGATGCCGGTCGCGGCGGCGGCCTGGCGCACGCCGCCGAGCTGCACCTTGCCCTCCTCGAGGCAGGCGAGCGCTTCCGCCGAAAAACTGTCCTTGCCGACGGCGCCGATCATGCACACTTCGCCGCCGGCACGTGCCGCGGCCAGCGCCTGGTTGGCTCCCTTGCCGCCCGGCGCGGTGCGGAAGCCGTCGCTGCGCAGCGTCTCGCCGGGACCCGGCAGGCGGTCGACCGCGGCGATGAGGTCGAGATTGATGGAGCCGACGACGGTGATCAAATGTGCCTCCCGATTTGTGTGCGGGAGGCTACCCCGTGCGGGGCCGGTTTTCCAGCGTCGCCGGTGGCGGCGATCAGCCCCCGAGCCGGCCTGCCTCCCAGCCGAGGATGGCGCGCTTGCGCGTCAGGCCCCAGTGATAGCCGGTCAGCGCGCCGGATTTCCCGAGCGCCCGGTGGCAGGGAACGACGAAGGACAGCGGGTTCGCGCCGACCGCGGCGCCAACCGCGCGGCTTGCCGTCGGCTGGCCGATCCTCTCGGCGATCGACGAATAGGTGCAGGCCTTGCCCATCGGGATTTTCAGCAGCGCCTCCCAGACGCGAACCTGGAAATCCGTACCGATCAGCACGACGCGAAGTGGCTGCTCGGCGCGCCATTTCGCCGGGTCGAACACGCGCGCCGCATAGGGCGAAGTTGCGGACAAGTCCTCGACATAGGTTGCGTTCGGCCAGCGCCCGCTCATGTCGGCAAAGGCTTCGCGTTCTTCGCCCGGGTCGCAGAAGGCAATGCCGGCCAGGCCGCGGTCGGTCGCCATGATCAGCGCCAGTCCGAAGGGCGAGATATGCCAGCCATAATTGATGGTCAGGCCTTCGCCGCGCGTCTTGTAGTCTCCCGGCGACATGGCCTCGTGGGTGACGAACAGATCGTGCAGCCGGCCCGGCCCCGACATGCCAAGCTCAAAGCTCGTCTCGAGCAGGGGAAGGCCTGAATCGAGCAGCTTGCGTGCATGGTCGAGCGTTACCGCCTGCAAGAAGCCTTTCGGCGACAGCCCGGCCCAGCGGGTGAACAGTTTCTGCAGGCCGGTCGGCGTCTCGCCGACATCCTCGGCCAAAGCCTCCAGCGAGGGCTGGTCGCGATAGTCGAGACTGATCTTCTCAACCACACGGCGCACAATGTCGTAGTCGCCGCCGGCAGGCGTAATGTCGTTCTGGAGGACGGTTTCGGTCTTCATTGCGATGGCGTTCATGGCAGAAAATCTCCTTGAACGCGAATATCAGCCTTAGAAGCCTGATTTCCCACCCGATTCCTGACAAGTTGGGGGCTTTTCAGCCCGCTTTTGCGGTCGCCAGCGCGTTGGAAAAAGCGGTGGCGAAGGTCTCGCGATCGTCGGGATTCAGGAAGCCGCCAATCTGCACTGACCGGCCTTCGCCCTCGACCGCCATTTGTGTGATGCCGATCTCGGTGTGGCGGGCGATCTGGAAGCGTGCCCAGAACGGGTTGAAGTGATAGGATCTGGATTTGCCGGACGGCGCGGTCTTGCGAATGTCGAGTGCGGTGCGCGAGACGGACACCTCCTCGCGGGCGCGAGCCGCGCGGTAGTTCAGCCGGAAGGCGATGTAGATGGCGAGCACATCGAGGCCGAAGAAGCCGAACACCGGCCATGCGCCGGCGCTCAGGAAAAACGCGCCGGTGACGACCCAGCCGAGCAGCAGCGCGCCGATCAGGATCGCGAAGCCGGTGCGGCCGAGCGAGCGGTGCGGCGTCAGCAGCGCCAGGAAAAACGGCTCGTCGGCGGAGTTTTTATCGGCCATGGCTCGGATTATAGAGAGTGGATGGCAAAGCCCAACATCAAAATCGCCGCAGGCAGGAAGCCAGCGCCTGCAAGCAGCGCAAATCGCACGAAAGTGAAGCCGCGGCGCAAGGCGGTGCGTGCCCGTTCGCTCTACACACCGGACGAGGTGCACGAGATGTTTCGCCGTTTCTCCGTCCAGCGCCCGGAGCCGAAAGGCGAGCTCGAATATGTCAACGCGTTCACCCTGCTTGTCGCCGTCGTGCTGTCCGCCCAGGCGACCGACGCCGGCGTGAACAAGGCGACGCGACCGCTGTTCAAGGTCGCCGATACGCCACAGAAAATGCTGAAGCTCGGCGAGGCGAAGGTCGGGGAATACATCCGCACCATTGGGCTGTGGCGCGGCAAGGCGAAGAACGTGATCGCGCTGTCAAAGGCGGTGATCGAGAATTTCGGCGGCGAGGTGCCTGCCGACCGCGACCTGCTGACGACCTTGCCGGGCGTCGGGAGGAAGACCGCGAACGTGGTGCTCAACATCGTGTTCGGCCAGCATACCATGGCGGTCGACACGCACATCTTCCGAATCGGCAACCGCATCGGACTGGCGCCGGGCAAGACGCCGGAAGAGGTGGAGCAGGGACTGCTGCGCGTCATTCCGGACGAATATCTCAGCCACGCGCATCATTGGCTGATCCTGCACGGTCGTTATGTCTGCAAGGCGCGCAAGCCGGAATGCGAGGCCTGCATCATCGCAGACCTCTGCAAATGGCCGGAGAAGACGAACTCGATTCCAGCGCCGCTGGTGCCCGTCGCGCCGCTGGAAGCGGCTCAGTAGCCGACGCCGCGCGCCATGACGGCGGCAAAGACGATCACCAGCGCGAGGAAAATCGCTTCGCCTCGAATGTAATTGCGAACGGCGGCGATCTCGTCATCAGGCACCACGTAAGCCGAGTTTCCGGAGGCAGACTTGCGCCAGGCCAGAATGCGCCGTGTCGGCAGGATGGACAGCAGGCCGACGACGAGGAAGGCGGCCATCTTAGCCCAGAACGCCCAGTAGTAGACGTAATACTCCCAACCTTTCAGGCCGAAGAAGACACGGCCGATGCCGACAAGGATGATGGCGCCGGAGAGCCCTCCGTACATGGCGTCGAGCCGGCCGACCGTGGCGAGGTTTGCGCCGCTCAGTCCCGGCCGCACGAGAAACGCTTCGGCGACGAGTGCGCCGACCAGCATGAACACCAGAAAATGATGCAGGATTGCGAGAACGAGATCGGTGATCATGGCGGCGGGCTCCGGGCTGGCTGTCCAGTCGGGTCTAAATAGGCTGCAATCTTTACAGCGTCAACATTGGCGCAATGAACTCCAGTTACTGGCTGAACTGCAGCGTGATCGAGTTGACCGCAAGCGGCTCCGTTCTAGATTACCGGCATGACAAAACGCCCTCGCCACCCGATGCCGGACACCGTTCGTGCAGCTCTTGCCGAAGCTGGCCTTCAGAAAGCCTATGACGCGCGGCCGCCGTTTCAGCGCAACGACTATTTGGGCTGGATCGCTGAAGCCAAGCAGGATGCGACGAAGAAGAAGCGCATCGACCAGATGCTCGACGAGTTGAAGCGCGGCGATGTCTACATGAACATGGCCTGGAACGGCGGCAAGGACTGAGGCCTTCACTCAGGCCGCCCTGCGCATGGCCATGGCCGCGGCGTTGCGATCGCCGTCGCGCGCCGAAATCATCTTGTGCAGATGCACCATCATTGACGCGGCGAAGAGCGGCGTGAGCAGATTGAGCAGCGGCACGGCAAGGAAGCCAGCAATCACCAGCCCGGCGAGGAACACCGTGCCCGCATGCTGGCGCCGCAGCGCCTTTGCTTCCGGCTCCGGCCGGAACCGCATCGCGGCGAATTCGAAGAATTCACGGCCGAGCAGGTAGCCGTTCACCAGGAAAAAGGCGGCGATGTTGATGCCGGGAATCAACAGCAACAACAGCGCCACGATATTCCCGAGGATAACGACGCCGAAAAATTTCAGCGACAGGGCGAAAGCCTGTAGCGCCGGCACGGCGTTGCCGGGCGGATCGTTCGGATAGTCCTCGCGCTCGACGATCTCGGCGACATCGTCGAGAAACAGGCCGGCGACGATCGCGGTCGCTGGCGCAATCAGGAGCGCGAGACCCAGCGCCAGTCCCATGCCGGCGATGATGGCTGCTGCAACGCCGAGCCAGCCGGCCCAGTTCGGCAGACCCGGCAGCAGCGCGTCGATCCACGGCATGGCCAGCCAGTCGAAGATCTCTTTCAGGCCGAACCAGAGCCCGATCAGCGCCAGGATCGTCAGGCCGAGCGTCTTGAAGAAAACAGGCCGCATCTCCCTGTCGAAGAGATTTCCGATGCCGGCGCGGGCAGCTTCAAGGATCATGGCGGCCTCCAGTGCCTGTGAGATAGGCCGCGGCGTCCCGTCTCACAAGATTCGCACGGGTTTGGGTAGGCAGCCGGTCAAGCTTTGGCTAGACCCGCCCGCGGCCGGCATGGCACAAAGCCGGAGAGGCGCGGAGACCTTCATGAGCCAATACGATGTGCTGTGCATCGGCAACGCGATCGTCGACATCATTTCACAGTGCGACGAGGCTTTCCTTGCGGAAACCGGCATCATCAAGGGCGCGATGAACCTCATCGATGCCTCCCGCGCAGAACTGCTGTACGGCAAGATGGGGCCGGCGATCGAGGCGTCAGGCGGAAGCGCCGGCAATACGGCCGCGGGAGTCGCCAGCTTCGGGGGCAAGGCAGCCTTCTTCGGCAAAGTGTCGAACGACCAGCTCGGCGAGATCTATTATCATGACATCCGCGCGCAGGGAGTCGACTTCGATACCAGGCCGCTCGAAGGCGAGCCGCCGACGGCGCGCTCGATGATCTTCGTCACACCGGACGGCGAGCGCTCGATGAACACCTATCTCGGCGCCTGCGTCGAACTCGGGCCGGAGGATGTCGAGGAAGACAAGGCGCGCGGCGCGAAGGTCACCTATTTCGAAGGCTATCTCTGGGATCCGCCGCGCGCCAAGGACGCGATCCGGCTGACGGCAAAATACGCACACGCCGCAGGGCGTGAAGTGTCGATGACGTTGTCGGATGCGTTCTGCGTCGACCGCTACCGCGACGAGTTCCTCGACCTGATGCGGTCGGGCACGGTCGATATCGTGTTCGCCAATAGCCGCGAGATCAAATCGCTCTACCAGACCGAGGATTTCGAAACGGCGCTTAATCTCATCCGCAAGGATTGCAAGATCGCAGCCATTACCCGTTCGGAAAGGGGGTCGGTCATTGTGCGCGGCGACGAGACTGTGCCGATCAAGGCGATCAAGATCAAGGAACTGGTGGACACGACCGGCGCCGGCGACCTCTATGCGGCCGGCTTCCTGTTCGGCTATACGCGCGGGATGAGCCTGCAGCTCTGCGGCGATCTCGGATCGCTTGCCGCGGGCCTCGTCGTACAACAGATCGGCCCGCGGCCACGGCAGAATTTGAAGCACGAAGCCAAACAGGTCGGTCTGCTCTAGCTTACGGAATGTCTTCCGGCCGTCGGCCTGGGCGGCCGCGGTAGGGTGGGAACGACCAGCCGAACCTCAGTGCCCCGGCGCGTACGAAGAAGGCGGTACAGAAGCCGAGAATCGTCGCCACCAACCACGCGTCGGGACCCAGCGCTATGTGCAGCAGCGTGAAAACGAACGCGCCGGCGAGTGCGGCGGTGACGTAGACTTCGGGACGCAGCAGCACAGACGGTTCGTTGGCGAGCAGATCGCGCAGGATGCCGCCGAACGTCGCGGTCAGCACGCCCATGACGACGGCAACCTCGGCAGAACCTGTCACGACCAGTCCCTTATAGGCGCCGAGCACCGCATAGGCGGAAAGGCCGAGCGCATCGAGCCACAGCAGCAGCTTGTAGCGTGACTCGACGAGATGCGCGGTGAAGTAGACGATCACCGCGACGATCGCGCAGACGATCAGATAGTCCGGATTCGCCACCCACACGACGGGTACGTCGAGGATCAAATCACGGAACGTGCCGCCGCCGATGCCTGTGACGGCGGCGAGGAAGATGAAGCCGATGATGTCGAGCTGCTTTCGCGACGCCGCAAGTGCGCCCGTCGCGGCGAAGACCGCGACGCCGGCATAATCGAGAAGGAGGAAAGCGTTCATCGGGCGAGTGAGTAGTGAGATAGTAGTAGAAACTGCTGGAGCCGTTTTGCGGCAGCAGACTACCTCACTAACCACTATCTCACTAGGTCAGGCGTCTTTCTCGGCCTGCTCGTTGACCGGGCCTGGTTCGGCGGCGGCCGTCGTTTCCAGCTTTGGCCCGCCCTTGGCTACGCCAACCATGGCCGGGCGCAACACGCGTTCGCCGATCGAATAACCGGGCTGCACGACCTGCACGACCGTATTGGCCGGCACACTCGGATCCGGCACCTCGAACATCGCCTGATGGAAGTTCGGGTCGAACTTTTCGCCCTGCGGCTCGAGCTTCTTCACGCCGTGGCGCTCGAGCGCTGACAGCATGGCGCGCTCGGTTATCTCGACGCCTTCGACGAGACCCTTGAAGCCGGCATCGGCGGCTTCCCGGGTTTCGGCCGGGATCGCGTCCAGCGCGCGGCGCAGATTGTCGGACACCGACAGCATGTCGCGGGCAAAATTGGTCACGGCATAGCTGCGCGCGTCATGCACGTCGCGCGCCGTTCGGCGGCGCAGATTTTCCATATCTGCGACGATGCGCAGCGCCTTGTCCTTGAGCTCCTCGTTCTCCTTCATCAGGCGAACGACGACTTCATAATCGCCTTCGAGGCCACCCTGCGCGGCTTCCGCGCCGGTTTCGATCGCCTCTTCGGCGAAAGGTTCTTGTTTCGACTGATCGCTCATGTGTCAGAAAACGCTCGGTTTCGGATTTTGGGCCCGATATCGAGGCTTGGGCCGCAAAAATCAAGGGTTTAAAGCCCGACGCCGCCCACCGGCTCGGTCGTTACATACGAATCGAAGCCTGCAATCAGCGGTCGCGCCTTCGCGATCGTCGCCTGGACGGCAGGAATATTGAGCGAAGCCTTGTGGCTCGCCTCGTCGGCCCAGACCTCGGTGATCCAGATCGCGTCGACGTCGGCGGGATCCTTCGCCACGACATAGCTCTTGCAGCCCGGCATGCCGCCGGACCCTTCGAGCATCAGTTTGATCAGGGCGTCGCGCTGGCCGGGCTGCGCCCGCATCTTGCCGATCAGGCCGAACATCGATCCTCCGGAACTATCGCATCATGCGGCTGATGAGCTGTGCGGTGTAATCCACCATCGGCACGATGCGCGCGTAGTTGAGCCGCGTCGGGCCGATGACACCGAGCGCGCCGACGACGCGGGCATCCTTGTCGCGATAGGGTGCCACCACCAGCGATGAGCCGGAGAGCGAGAAGAGCTTGTTCTCCGAGCCGATGAAGATGCGCACGCCCGATCCCTGTTCGGCAAGGTCGAGGAGCTGCATCAACCCATCCTGGTTCTCCAGATCGTCGAACAGATGCCTCAGGAGATCGATGTCGGCTTGTGCTGTGACGTTTTCCAGCAGGTTGGCCCGGCCGCGCACGATGAGCCGGGCCGGCAGGCCGGACTCGGTGCCGGCCCAGACCGCAAGCCCCTTTTCGACCAGCTCCTGGGAGAGAATGTCGAGTGCCGCCTGTGTCTCGGCTTTGCGCCGGGAGATCTCCACCTTGGCTTCGGCAAGAGTGCGGCCGCGAATGTGCTCGTTGAGGAAGTTCGACGCCTCATGCAACTGCGACGAGGTGACACCGACGGGCAGGTCGACGACGCGGTTCTCGACATCGCCATTCTGCGACACGAGCACGGCGAGCCCTCGCGTCGGTTCGAGCTGGATAAACTCAATGTGCTTCAGCGGCACCTCGGCCTTCGCCGCGACGACGACGCCGGCACCGCGCGACATGCCGGATAGCATCTGGCTGGCTTCGGTGAGCATCTGCTCAAGCGTCGCATCGTTGCCGGAGGCCTTTACCTGGGCCTCGATGACGCGGCGCTCCTCGTCGGACAGATCGCCGATCTCCATGAAGGCGTCGACGAAGAAGCGCAGGCCGCGCTGCGTCGGCAGCCGGCCTGCGGAAATGTGCGGCGCGTAGATGAGGCCGAGATATTCGAGGTCGCTCATCACGTTGCGGATGGTGGCCGGCGACAGCGACTGCGGCAGCAGGCGGGACAGATTGCGCGAACCCAGCGGCTCGCCGTCCTTAAGATAGGAATCGACGATCAGCCGGAAGATGTCGCGCGACCGGACGTCGAGAGACTGCAGAGCGGAATCGGCGATCGGCTTCGTCATGGATTCCTTGGTAAATTTCCGATGCGCTAAAATATAGATGGCGCGGTCGCGAACACAACATCGCGCAATCTGGCGGATTTCCGGCATTTTCCTTTGCGCCGGGGGTCGCAGGCGGCTACAAGCCGCCCCACGAATCCCCGTCCGAGCAGGAAGTTTTTGAGATAAATGCGTCCGTCCAAGCGTCAACCTGACGAAATGCGCCCCGTTTCCTTCGAACGCGGCGTCTCCAAGCATGCCGAAGGCTCGTGCCTGGTCAGGTTCGGCGACACGCATGTGCTCTGCACCGCGAGCCTTGAAGAAAAAGTGCCCGGTTGGATGAGGAACTCCGGTCGCGGCTGGGTGACGGCAGAGTACGGCATGCTGCCGCGCTCGACCGGCGACCGCATGCGGCGCGAAGCCTCCGCCGGCAAGCAGGGCGGCCGCACACTGGAGATCCAGCGGCTGATCGGTCGCAGCTTACGCGCCGTGATCGACCTTCAGGCGCTCGGCGAGCAGCAGATCACTGTCGACTGCGACGTACTGCAGGCCGATGGCGGCACGCGCACCGCGGCGATCACCGGTGGCTGGGTGGCGCTGCACGACTGCCTGCGCTGGATGGAGGCGCGGCAGATGGCGAGCGTAGCGAAGGTGCTGAAGGATCATGTCGCGGCGATCTCCTGCGGCATCCATGACGGGACGCCGGTGATCGATCTCGACTATCTGGAGGATTCGTCTGCCGGCACGGACGCGAATTTCGTCATGACCGGCAAAGGCGGCATCGTCGAGATCCAGGGGACGGCGGAAGGCGAGCCGTTTTCGGAAGAACAGTTCGCTGTGCTGATGGGGCTGGCGCGCAAGGGCATCCAGCGGCTGGTCAGCCTGCAGCAGATGGCGGTGGCTTGAGGCGGCGATGCAGCCCTCGGCGATTCTTGAATCAGCTCTTTACGTCACCGACCTCGCCGCGGCCGAAACCTTCTACGGCGAGGTGATCGGGCTGGAGCGGATCGCCAAGGTTGACGGCCGGCATGTCTTCTTCCGCTGCGGCCAGGGTGTGCTGCTGCTCTTCAATGCCGAGGCGACAAAGAACGCGCCGCCACCCGATGCCAAGCTGCCGGTGCCGCCGCACGGAACCGTCGGCGAGGGACATCTCTGCTTTGCCGCGACGGCGCAGGAAATCGACGCGTGGCGAAAGCGGCTCGAGGACAACGGCGTCGCCATCGAAGCCGATTTCGGCTGGCCGAACGGTGGCCGCTCGATCTATTTCCGTGATCCCTCGGGTAACTCCATCGAGTTCGCGGAACCGCGCATCTGGGGCTTGTGATTTGAACGACATGATGCACGACCTTGTCGCCAGGAAAATTGTCGTCGCCAGCCACAATGAAGGCAAGCTGCGCGAGATCGCAGACCTGATCGCGCCGTTCGGCTTCGAGGCGAAATCGGCGAAGGACTACGGCCTGCCGGAGCCTGATGAGACCGGCACCACCTTCGAGGAAAATGCCTACATAAAGGCGCATGCCGCGGCAGTCGCGACCGGTCTGCCGGCGCTTTCCGATGATTCCGGCCTTGTCATCGATGCGCTCGATGGCCAGCCCGGCGTCTACACGGCCAACTGGGCGGAGAAGCCGGAGGGCGGCCGCGATTTCATGATGGCCATGGAAAAGACCGAGGCGCTGCTCAAGGCGCGCGGCGCGACGGCGCCGAAGGATCGCACAGGGCGCTTCGTCGCCGTGATCTGCCTCGCCTGGCCGGACGGCCACGCCGAATATTATCGCGGCGAGGCGGAAGGCACGCTGGTGTGGCCGCCGCGCGGCGACAAGGGCTTTGGCTACGATCCCGTGTTCAAGCCGAACGGTTTCGACATCACCTTCGGTGAGATGAAGGCCGAGCAGAAGCATGGCTGGAAGCCGGGGCAGGCCGACGCGCTGTCGCATCGCGCGCGCGCTTTCCAGAAATTCGCTCGGGCAAGGTTGGGTTCGGCATGATCCGTTTCGAGCAAAAAAAGGAAGTGCCGAAGCCTTCTGCGAAGAAGGACAAGGAAACCGCCGCTCCTGAAGCGCCGACGCCCGCGAAGAAGGGAACGGCCAAGGGCGGCAAGCGTCCGGAGAAAGCGCAGGGATGAACGATCCCGGCTTTGGCGTCTACATCCATTGGCCGTTCTGCGCGGCCAAGTGCCCGTACTGCGACTTCAACAGTCACGTTCGGCACCAGCCCGTCGATCAGGGGCGGTTCGCGCGCGCTTTCGCAACCGAGATGAGATCGACGCGGGCACGCACCGGCCCACGCGAGGTGACGAGCATTTTTCTCGGCGGCGGCACGCCGTCACTGATGGAGCCGGCGACGGTGGGTGCCGTGCTGGAGGCAGTCGCGGCGAACTGGACCGTACCGCAGAACATCGAAGTCACGCTGGAGGCAAATCCGTCTTCGGTCGAGGCGGGACGCTTCCGCGGCTATCGCGCGGCCGGTGTCAATCGTGTCTCGCTCGGCGTGCAGGCGCTGAACGACGCCGACCTGAAATTCCTCGGCCGGTTGCACAATGTCGAAGAGGCGCTGAAGGCGATCGGCCTGGCGCGCGACATTTTTCCGCGGCTTTCCTTCGATCTCATCTATGCGCGACCGAAGCAGACGCTAGAGGCGTGGGAGCGCGAGCTGGAGGAGGCGATCGGTTACGCCGCCGATCACCTGTCGCTCTACCAGCTCACCATCGAAGAGGGCACGCCGTTCCACGCGCTGCATGCCGCAAAGAAGTTCGCGATCCCCGATGGCGATCTCGCGGCCGATCTCTATGCGCTGACGCAGGAGGTGACTTCGGCGCGCGGACTGCCGGCCTACGAGATCTCCAATCATGCGAGGCCGGGTGCCGAGAGCCGTCACAACCTGACCTACTGGCGCTACGGCGAATATGTCGGAGTCGGCCCTGGCGCGCATGGGCGGTTCATCGAGGCGCCGCGCCGCGTCGTCACCTTCACGGAGAAACAGCCCGAGACGTGGCTGAACCTCGTCGAGGCGAAGGGGCACGGCGTTGTCGGCGGCGAGATCCTTACGCGCTCCGAAGAAGCCGACGAGTTCCTGCTGATGGGGCTGCGTTTGGCGGAGGGCATCGACCTTGCGCGGTACGAGGCACTGTCCGGGCAAACGCTGCCGTCGAAGCGCGTGTCGGTCCTGCTGGATGAAGGCCTGATCGCGCCGATCGGCAATTCGCGGCTGCGCGCCACGCCGGCCGGCATGATTGTGCTGGATGCAGTGGTGGCGGACCTCGCCAGAATCTAATGTTGCGCGGCCGGCGGCTGGTCCTTTGGCGCCGCTTCTTTCGCCTCGCGGCGTGGGGTGCGGCGGCGCTTCCCGTCCGTTTTTTCGTCCTTGCTCAACTCCGGCAGATGCGGAAACCGTTCGCGGCCATCGTAATAGGTCTCATAGATGTCGCTGATTTGGAGCATGCCCATTTTGCGGTCCTCCCGACGCCAAGAACCGCGATCGAGCCGATTTGTTCCAATGGCGCGACTTTGCAACCCGCCCCTGCGCGTGTCTAAGATTGGCGGCTGATGGGGAATCCAAATGAAGCAGGCCGCTGAGCGGGGTTTTGTAGTTGCCGGCACCGAAATTCCGGCGCGGCCGCTGGAAGCCGCGCTGCATGTGGTCGCCACGCCGATCGGCAATCTCGGCGACATCACGCTGCGGGCGCTGGAGACGCTTGCCGCCGCGGATCTGATCGCCTGCGAGGATACGCGCGTCACGCGTGTGCTGCTCGATCGCTACGGCATCAAGACAAGGCTGTTCGCCTATCACGAACATAACGAGGCGGAAGCCGCACCGCGCCTGATCGCGATGATCGGCGAGGGCAACAGCATCGCGCTGGTGTCGGATGCAGGGACGCCGCTGGTCTCCGATCCCGGCTACCGGCTGGTCGGCAGGGCGATCGAGGCGGGGCTTCGTGTCGTGCCGATCCCTGGACCGTCCGCGGTGCTGGCGGCGCTGACCGCGTCCGGCCTGCCATCGGATAGCTTTCTCTTCGCGGGGTTTCTGCCGGTGAAGGATGGTCAGCGACGGACCCGGCTCCAGGCGCTGAAGACGGTTCCGGCGACGCTGGTCTTTTTCGAGTCGCCACGGCGGCTGGCGGATACGCTCTCGGCGATGGCGGATGTACTTGGTGAGCGTCACGCTGCGATCGGACGCGAGCTCACAAAGACGTTCGAGGAGATGCGGCGCGGATCGCTGACGGACCTCGCCGCGCACTACGCCGATGCCGACACGCCGAAGGGCGAGGTGGTGATCTGCGTCGGCCCGCCTGCCGAGGATGCCGTCGCCGGGCCGGAAGACACGGATCGCCTGCTTCTGTCACTGTCTGCCGAAATGTCGGCATCGAAGGCGGCCAGCGAGGCGGCGCGCCTGACCGGCCGGCCGAAGCCGGATCTCTACCGCCGCCTACTGGAGCTCAAGGATAACGCCGGTGGATGAGGCGTATGACAAGCGTTTCAGGGCATTCCGCCGCGGCCATCGCGGCGAGTGGTTTGCTGCGCTTGCCCTGCTCGTCAAAGGCTATCGCATCGTCGCGCGGCGCTATCGAACGAAGCTCGGCGAGATCGACCTGATCGCGCGCCGCGGCGATCTTGTTCTCATCGTCGAAGTGAAAGCGCGGCCAACGCTGATCGAGGCGATGGAGGCGATCGCCTTCCAGTCGGAGCGCCGCATCGAAGCCGCTGCTGACCTGTGGCTCGCGCGCCAGCCCGACTATGCGCGGCTGTCGCTGCGCTTCGACATGGTGGCGGTGCTGCCGCGCCGCTGGCCCGTGCACGTGGAAAACGCGTTCCAAGGCAGGCGCTGAGCGCGCCAAAATCGCCCTTGCCGCGACGGCAAAGCAGCGCCAATCTCGCCTCGGGAACCACGAGAGGAGAACGGACGATGTGCCATCAATGTGTCATCGACGGCGTCAAGGCGAACATGCTGAGCCGCCGGAACTTCTTCAAGGGTGCAGCCGCCATCGCAGGAGCCGCGGCGATCGGTGCTTCAGTGACGCCGCAGCCGCTGTTCGCGCAGGCCGCGGCGCCGGCGAAGGCCGAAGACCTGACCCACGAGCTGTGGGAGACGTTCCCGACCTATTTCGGCGGACAGCAGCTTTTCATGGACAAGAAATTCGACCACGCCAAGGATACGTTCAATCTCTACGAGCTTCGGATTTCCGAGCACACCGGCACCCACATCGATGCGCCGCTGCATTTTGCGCCGGACGGCAAGTCAGTGGCAGAGTTGGCTGTGCCGGATCTCATCGCGCCGCTGGTGGTGATCGACATCCGCGCCAAGGCGACCGAAAGCGCCGATGCGCAAGTGACGCCCGAGGACATCGACGCGTGGACGTCGGCCAATGGCGCCCTGCCAGAGGGGGCGATCGTCGCGATGAATTCCGGCTGGAGCCAGCATGTCGCGACGGACAAGTTCCGCAATCTCGGTGACGACGGCAAGACGATGCACTTCCCCGGCTTCCACATCGACGCGATCAACAAGCTGCTGGAAACGTCCACGAAAGCGATCGCGGTGGACACGCTGTCGCTGGACTTCGGCGCTTCACCGGATTTCATCGTGCACAACACCTGGCTGCCGGCGGGCCGCTACGGCATCGAGGGCATTGCCAATCTCGATGCGGTGCCGGTGAAGGGAGCGACGATCGTCGTCGGCGCACCGAAGATCAGGGGCGGCACGGGCGGCCCCGCGCGGGTGTTCGCGTTCGTATAATCAGCGGCGAACGACTCGCATGGGCAGACCGCCCTGTGGCTGGGTCGTGAGCTTCTGCACCGGCCAGGGCTTCGTCGTGTCGAGCGTCTCGAAGCGGAAACGCGGCAGCAGGATGGCGAGCGCGATCACCGCCTCCTGCATGGCAAATGCCATGCCAATGCAGACACGCGCGCCGGCGCCGAACGGCAGGTACTGGTAACGGCCGATCTTGTCGCGGTTTTCAGGATGGAAGCGCTCGGGCATGAAGGCGTCTGGCTGGTCCCAGAGTAGCCGGTGGCGGTGAACCGTCCACGGCATGATCTGAATCTGCGCACCCTTGTGGATGTAGAAGTCCTTGTACTGGTCTTCTTCGATCGCGCGGCGGCCGATCGACGGCGCCGGTGGATAGAGCCGCATCGCCTCCTCGAAGGCAGCGCGCGTGAACGGCATCTGATCGAGCCATTTCACGGGGTCAGGTTCACGCGCCAACACCTCTGCGATCTCCGCCTCGATCCGCTCGCGTTCCCATGGCGCTTCGGAAAGCATGTAGATTGTCCAGCCGAGCGCCCGCGCCGTCGTCTCATGCCCTGCGCCGATGAAGGTGATGATGTTGTCCTCGATCTCGTCGCGCGTCAGCCCGTCCGGTCCTTCGGCCTTGAGCAGCAGCGATAGGAAATCGTTCGGCGCGTCGCTGCCGCCGTCTGCGAGCCGTTTCTTGCGCAGCTCGACCGTATCGGAGACGATCTTGCGGAAGAAACTCATCGTCTTGCGGCCGCGAAGTCGGGTGATGCGCGGCAGCCAGTCCGGTGCGCGCAAAAGATCGAGCGGGTCGATCCGCCCCATCGTCTCGAAGAGGTGGTCGATCTGCTTCTCGAAACCGCCCGGCGCTTCGGCAACCTCGCCGGAGAACAGCGTCTCGACCAGGATCTCGAAGGTCAGCGTGGTCATGTCGCGCGACACGTCGGTGACCTGACCATCCTGGTAGCGGTCCGCGAACGCCTCGGTCTGCGTCAGCATAGGCTTGGCGAAGCCGGCGATGTGGCGCGGCGTGAACACAGGCGCCATCGCCTTGCGCGAACGCTTCCACACGTCGCCTTCGGCGGTCAGAAGCCCGTCGCGCAGGATGGGTCTGAGCACCTTCTGGCGTACCGTGCCCATCGGGTAGTTCTTGGCGTTGTCGACGAGGATATGCCGGATGAGACCCGGATCGTTGGCGATCACCAGCCGGCCCCCTACCCCATTCACCGAAATCCACGGCTTGTTGTAGGAGGGCTCGCCCCACAGCTCCAGTGGGTTGCGGTAGACGATGCGCACCAGCTCGAACAGCGACGGCGGCTTGGTGCGCGGCCGTGGCGCGGGCGGAACGAACGGGGCTGGCCTCGCATCCATGCGGGTGAACCTATGTCGCCCCAGCCGGCGCTTCAATTGCGGTCGCGCTGTGGCAATGCTGTCCGGGCGTTTCGCCGCAGGCCGGATTTCTGGCATTCTGCATAGGCTTGAGCTTGCCACAATGGCGTGGGACCTAAGGCGCTCCAGTGGGCTTGGGCTTGCCATGCTGCGTACGCTTATTGTTGTCGTCTTCGTGACGCTGCTGTCGTCCTCGGCTTTTGCCGAGCGGCGGGTGGCGCTGGTCATGGGCGCGGATGACTACGAATTCATCCGGCCGCTGGACAATGCCGTGAACGACGCGCGCGCCATCGAGGCAGCGTTGGAAGGTCTGGGCTTCGACGTCGTGCTCGAAACCGATCGCGATTTGAAACGCATGCGCCGGGCACTGGACGATTTCCGCGAGGATGCAAAGGGCGCCGACGTCGCGCTCGTGTTCTTTGCAGGCCACGGTGTCGAGGTGTCGGGCGAGAACAGGCTGCTGCCCACAGACGCCGAGGTCGAGACCCTGGACAAGCTCGACGCCACGACGCTACCGCTGGAAGAAGTCCGCGCGGCAGTGGCGGAGGTCGGCAAGGTCGGGCTGATCCTGCTCGACGCCTGCCGCAACGACCCGTTCGGCTCGACCGGCCAAAAGGGCCGCGGCGCGGTTTCGATCGCGCCCGAAGTGCTGAAGGTCGTGAAGCCGGGCCTCGGCCGCATCGGTCGCGCCGAGAATATCCTGTTCGCCTTCTCGGCCGCGCCAGGCGAAACGGCCTCCGACGGCGAGGGTAATTCGCCCTTCGCGACCGCGCTGACCAAATATCTCGGCACGGAGGGGCTCGAAATCCGCTCTGTGCTGACGCTGGTGCAGCAGGAGGTCTACGACTTCTCGCGCGGCGCCCAGCTTCCTTACGTGGAAAGCGGCCTGCCGCAGCTCTTCTTCGCGGCCGGCGGCGGCGATCTTCCCGAACGCGAGCGCCTGCTGCTCGCCATGGCCGAAGTCACGCCGGATCTGCGCGCCGAGATCGAGCAGATCGCAACCGATGCCAGTATGCCGCTGGCGCCGCTCTATGGCGCATTGCTGGAGGCGAATGCCGCTGCGCTGCCGCAGACTGAGCGCGTGGCGAAATTGCAGGAAGCAGCCAGCGCCTTCGTCAAAGTGCGCGAAGAGCTGAAGGCGATGGCCTCGTCCGACCCGGAGGTCGAGCGGCTGCGTGGCGAAGCGGAAGGTCAACTGGCTCTCGGCGCCTTCGACACGGCGCGTGAGAAGCTGGAGCTTGCCGCCGACATCGACAGCAAATCGCGTGACGCGCTGAAGACGAATCTTGTCGAGCGCACCCTCTCAGAAGCGGCGACGCGTTACATCGCCGGCGGTGCGGCGAAGGCAGAGCTGCGCTACGATCTCGCCATCGCCGATCTGGAGAAGGCCGTGGCGCTTTATGGCGACGCAGGCGATGCGGCCTTCGCCGCCGAGCATGCCGACCGCCGCCTGTCCGCGCTGTTCAACCTCGGCGAGCTCTATGTCACCGTCGGCAATGTCAGTGCTGCGACGCGCGCTTATGAGGCGCTGCAGGCGGTGATGGAGAAGCTGGTCGCCGACCCGTCCGTCGATGTCGGCCACCTCCGTGATTTCGCCATCACGCATATGAAGCTTGGCAATGTCCGCGAAACGCAAGGCGATCTTTCTGCCGCACTCGAACATTTCGAGGCTTCGCGCGACACCCTGCTGAAGGTGGTTGCGAAAGAGCCGAACGACGCCGAATGGCAGAGCGACCTGGCGGTCGCGTACGAGGAGATCGGCGACGCGCTCTACGATCGTGGCGAACTGATGCCGGCGATCGGGACCTACAATGAGGGTTTGGTACTCAAGGCGAAGCTGCTCGCTGCTGATCCCCAAAGCCTCTCGCGGCAGCGCGATCTAACCACGAGTTATGATGCGCTGGGCATGGTGCTGCGCGATCTTGGACAGATCGAAGACGCGCTTTTCGCGTTCAACACGAGCCTCGACATGCGCAAGGGGATCGTCGCTGCCGATCCGGATCATTTTGGTCGCCAGCGCGACCTGTCAATCAGCTATGACAAGGTCGGTGACGTGCTGCGCGATAAACGCGACTATGACGGCGCGCTGGCGTCCTATCGCGCCGGCCGCGACATCGTGGAAAAACTCGCCGCGCGTGATCCGAACGAGAAGCAATATGTGCGCGACATCTCGGTCGCCGGCGACAAGATCGGTAATGTGCTCGACGATCAGGGCGATCTTGACGGCGCGCTGGCATCGTACCGCGCGAGCAATGATGTGATCAGCGCGCTTGCGGCGAGCGATCCGGACAACAGCACCTGGCAGCGCGACCTGTCGGTGTCGCTGGAGAAGGTCGCCGACATGCTGCGCAAGCAGGGTGATCTTGAAGCCGGGCTCAGCAATTACGAGCAGAGCCTCGTCATCGTCCGCAAGCTGACGGCGAGCGATCCGACCAACGCCAACTGGCAACGCGACCTGTCGGTCACGCTGGGCGAGATCGGCAACATCCATGTCGATCTGCGCCATCTGCAGCCGGCCACCGACGCGCTGAAGGAATCGCTGGAGATCCGCGAGCGGCTGGTGGCAACCACACCTGGCAATGCGCGCTGGCAGCGCGATCTGGCACTGGCGCTCGCCGACTGGGCGCAGGTCGGACCGAAGAAGCGCCAAACGTTGGAACGGGCGCTAAGCATCATGGAGACGCTACGCGGCAACGGTCAGGTGCCAGCGGACGATCCGATGATCAGCTATCTCGAAAAGCGTCTCGCGCGGCTGAAGGACTAGCTCGGGCCGGCGAGCCCAGGCTTACCTGAAGAAATCCGTGCTCAGCAGCGTGGCGAGGTTGATGCCGATCTCGAAGTCGGCCACCCGGTCGCCGTTGACGTCGCCCTGGATGATGCCGCCGGAGCAGCGCAACTGTCCGTCGACGCCGCTGAAAGCCGCCGTGCCGATAAAGGTGAAGGCCTGGTTGCCGGCGGTTCCGTCGGTGTCGGCGTCGATCGTGCTCAAATCGATCTTGTCGCCCTGCGCGCGGCTGAAATCGCGGATCCTGTCGCGCGATGCGCCTCTCACCGACTCGCTGGTCAGATTGAAGTCGAACCTGTCGGCGCCGGTCTGGCCGAACAGGACGTCCGTGCCCAGGCCGCCGGTCAGTGTGTCGGTTCCGACATCGCCATAGAGCGTGTCGTTGCCGGCGTCACCGTTAAGCTTGTCGTTGCCGACCCGCCCATAGAGGCGATCGTTGCCCAAGCCGCCGTTGAGCGTGTTCGCGCCGGCATTGCCGAAGATGCTCTGGGCAAGCGCATTGCCGGTCAGGTTGATCGCGCCCGTCGCGGTGGCGGACGTTGTCTCCAGAAACTGGATGTCGTCGCCTGCTGCCAACGCGAAGGTCGCCGCCGCCCGCGCCCGGTCCGTGCCTTGGCCCGCCGTCTCCGTGATGTTGTCACCCGCATTGACGATGTAGATGTCGTTGCCGAGGCCGCCGATCAGGTGATCGCTGCCGACCCCACCGTCCAGTGTGTCGTTGCCGCCGAGCCCTCGCAGCGTATTGGCGACGGCGTTGCCACGGAGGGTGTCGCCGAAGTTCGAGCCGGTGATGTTCTCGATGCCGGAATAGGTGTCGCCGTGGGCGAAGCCGCGCGTGCCGGGGCCGGCGAGAAGGTTGACGGTGACCCCGGCGGTGGACGATTGGTAGGAGACGGTGTCGTTGCCGCCATTGCCGACGATCACGTCACGAATCCCCGAGGCGACGAGCGTGTCGCTCTGCCCGTCGGAGGTGAGCGTCGAGACGATTTCGTTGACCTCGGTGGTGATGCTGCCACCTGAGCCGTCGGAAAGGCTGTCGGTCCACGAGGTGACGAACACGCCCTGGCGGATCTGCGCGACCGACGGGGCCGTGTCGTTACTGCCCGAGATAGTGATGACGAATGGTTCGGTGGAGAAGTTGACCGCGACCGCCACTCCGGTCGAGGAGAACAGCCGCCCGAGGATATCGCCGTCGGCAAAGGTGTTGTTCTCCCAGGTGACGAGGATCTGCCCATTCGGCAGCACCGTCACGTCGGGGTTGCTCTCGTCGCTCGCGCCAACGGTATCGACGCGCACGTTGAAAAGGGTGGCGCCGGTCGGGCTGACGATGCTGAGCGTCAGCCCCGGCTCGCCGTAACTGCCTTCGTCGTAGACGACTGCGAAGTTGCCGTTCGGCATCGCCGCGATCGCCGGAGTGCTGTGCCCGCTGAAGAAAAGCGGCACCGGGTTGGGCGTGCGCGGCGTTCCGTCGGCGTTGAACGTCTGGACATGAACCCGATCGCCAATGGCAGTTCCTGCGATGAAGGCGAGGGCGAAACCGCCGTCGGCGAGCCCGACGATGACGGGGTTGGTGTCGTTAGCAGATGTGCCTGTCTCGATTTGGGCGACATTGATCCGGGCGCCGGTCGGGCTCATCAACTGCAAGTAGATGTCGTCCAAGCCAATGTTCGACATGGCGACGACCCAGTTGCCGTTGTTGAGCGCAGCGACCTCGGGGTCCCTGTCGGTGTCGAAGGGCGAGGCGATGAATTCGGCATGGATCACCGCGCCGGTCACGGGGTTGAGAATCGCGCCAACTATTTCGTTCGATCCCGGCTGGCCGGCGCTGCCCAGCCCCTCGTCCCAGACAATGGCGATATTGCCGCTGGCGAGCCGGACCATCGCCGGGTCGCCCTGCATGTCGATGCCGCCCGGCCCGTGGGGGCCGTTGGTGGCCCCGGCGACGAAGGCGGCGTTGCGCAGGCTGACGGCCGAAAAAGCGCCGAACGTCGCGTCCGGATTGCCGTAAGCGACGGCGTAGCCGTCATTGGCCAGCCCGATCACATCGGAGCCGAACTGCGTTCCGGCGGTGTAGCCGTTGCCCTGCGCCTCGGCCTGCAGGTTGGTCAGCGAGAAGGTGGTGGTGACTGTCATCTGCAATTCGCCCCCGCGGCAATCATCCGAATCCACTGGCGATGCGAATGGTGGCCAGCCCGCAACTCACCCATAGAATGCATCGTCTGTCGTCCACCATACGGTGGAGAGCGGTTGCATTTTGACCACTGAGCGGTGACATTGCTTGCCATGGCCGGGGACGACAGATTGTTCCCTTGTCAAGATTGGGTGGCGATGTCCAAGTCCATCAGTGCTGAGGTTCTTTCTGGCCTAATCGGCTCGGCTTACGATTGCGCGCTAGATCCCGAGCGCTGGCCGATGGCCCTAAAGGAACTCCACGAAGCGCTCAATTTTCGCGACGCCATGATGGCGCTTATGGCCTTGCCGTCAGGCCAGCCGCTGCTGGTGGTCGCGCATGGCGTCGAGCCGTACTGGCTGGAGCGGGCAACGCATTACGGGGAGGACATAGTCGGGCAGTGGGGCGGGCCGGAAGCGTTCTCGACCTTCCCGTTGCACGAACCCGCGGTGCTGTCGCGTATACAGCCGCGCGCAGCGATCGAGGCCAATCGCTATTACCGGGAATGGAGCAAGCCGCAGGGCTTGATCGACGTCATGGGCCTCCAGCTGGCGCGCGACGCGACGACGCATGGCTCGATCGGACTGAGCCGGCACCGTTCAGCCGGTAAGATTACCGAGGGCGAGATCGAAGCGGCGCGGTTGATGATCCCGCATTTCCAGCGGGCGGTGGCGATCAGCAAAGCGCTGGATCTGAAGACCATCGCCGCCGCCTCTTTCGCAGCTGCGCTCGACGTGGTGCTTGCTCCGGTCTTTCTCGTCGACGCCGCCCTGCACATCGTGCATGCGAACCAGGCTGCGGAAGCCATACTGCGGACAGGTGATCCGGTCGCCAGCGCGGACGGCGCTCTCGCGCTACAGACGACGTCTTCCGCCCAGGCCGCGCTCGAACTCGTCGTGCGGCAGGCGGCGGCAGGAGACGCGGCTGTCGGCGGGCATCCATTCGGAATCTCCGTTTTGCGTGACGATGGCACGCCCGCGGTCCTGCACGTCCTGCCGCTCAGGCATGGCGACCTGCGTCCCGGCCTGGAGCCAGCGGCGGTAGCGGCGGTCTTCGTTGCGCCTGTGGCCATCAGTCTGCCGACAGGCTCGAGTGCGGCATTGGCGGCGTTGTTCGAACTGACAGCAGCTGAAGCTCGCATTTTCACCGGAATCGCCGCCGGCAAGACCTTGGCCGAGACGGCTCAGGGTCTGGGAATCGGTGAGAGCACGGCCAGAACGCACTTGCTCCGTGTCTTCGACAAGACCGGCACGCGAAGGCAAGCCGAACTTGTGAAGCTCGCCGGTTCCTTCGCTCTGCCCGTCTAAAACCTAAAGACGCCGCCGCGGCCATAGAGCTTGTCGTTGGCGCCATTGCCGAAAGTCGAGGCCGGCGGCAGCCATGCGCGTCGCTTCGAGATGACCTTGATATCTTCAGAGCACCTGTTAGCATGCCAGCTTACCCCCGCCAAAATCGGCCCAAATCCTTGGAAAACCTAGCCCAAACGCCTATATCTGGGTGATATTCCGGCACGCGATTCGGGGTGGCGTCCGCGCACCGGCCAAGCGGCATTCAAGATACAGGTTTTCATGAGCGATCAGACCGAGACGGCGAACGGCGCATCTGCCGAGTATGGCGCCGATTCCATCAAGGTTCTCAAAGGGTTGGATGCCGTTCGCAAGCGTCCCGGCATGTATATCGGCGACACTGACGATGGGTCAGGCCTTCATCACATGGTCTATGAGGTGGTGGATAACGCCATTGACGAGGCGCTGGCGGGTCATGCCGACCTTGTTTCGGTGACTCTGAATCCGGACGGTTCCTGCACCGTCATCGACAATGGCCGCGGCATCCCGACTGGTATCCACACGGGCGAAGGCATCTCGGCGGCCGAGGTCATCATGACCCAACTGCATGCCGGTGGAAAGTTTGACCAGAACTCGTACAAGGTTTCCGGCGGCCTGCACGGCGTTGGCGTGTCGGTGGTCAATGCACTGTCGGTCACGCTCAAGCTGAAGATCCGGCAGGCGGGCAAGATCCACGAAATGAGCTTCACCCATGGCGAAGCCGACGCGCCGCTCGCGGTCACCGGCTCCTATGTCGAGAACATGCAGCCGGGCATCTATGAAGGCCGCTCCGGCAGCGAGATCACTTTCCTGCCGTCGAGCGACACCTTCACCATGGTTGAGTTCGACTATAACACGCTGGAGCACCGGCTGCGTGAACTCGCCTTCCTGAACTCCGGCGTGCGCATCTTCCTGACCGACAAGCGCCACGCCGACATCAAGCAGGTTGAACTGCACTATGAGGGCGGGCTCGAAGAGTTCGTCAAATATCTGGACCGGGCGAAGAAGTCGCTGATCCCCGCGCCGATCGCCATCCGTTCGGAGCGCGACGGCATCACGGTCGAGGTCGCGATGTGGTGGAACGACAGCTACCACGAGAACGTGCTCGCGTTCACCAACAACATTCCGCAGCGCGACGGCGGCACGCACCTTGCAGGCTTCCGCGGCGCACTGACGCGCCAGGTCACGGGTTACGCCGAAGCGTCGGGCCTGACGAAGAAGGAAAAGGTGACGCTCACCGGCGACGACTGCCGCGAGGGTCTGACCGCTGTGCTGTCGGTGAAAGTGCCCGACCCGAAATTCTCGTCGCAGACGAAGGACAAACTCGTTTCGTCGGAAGTGCGGCCGGTCGTCGAAAGCCTCGTCAACGAGGCGCTGGGCACATGGCTGGAGGAGCATCCGTCCGAGGCGAAGGTGCTGGTCGGCAAGGTTGTCGAGGCAGCCGCCGCACGCGAGGCTGCGCGCAAGGCGCGCGAACTGACGCGCCGCAAGGGTGTGCTCGACATCACCTCGCTGCCCGGCAAGCTGGCCGACTGCCAGGAACGCGATCCCGCGAAGTCCGAAATCTTCATTGTCGAGGGTGACTCGGCCGGCGGCTCCGCCAAGGGCGGTCGTTCGCGCCAGAACCAGGCGATCCTGCCGCTGCGTGGCAAGATCCTGAATGTCGAGCGCGCGCGCTTCGACCGCATGCTCTCGTCGGAGATGATCGGCACGCTGATCACCGCGCTCGGCACCGGCATCGGGACCGACGAGTTTAACATCGAGAAGCTGCGCTACCACAAGATCATCATCATGACGGACGCCGATGTCGACGGCGCCCACATCCGCACGCTGCTGCTCACCTTCTTCTTCCGCCAGATGCCGGCGATCATCGAGGGCGGCTATCTCTACATCGCACAGCCGCCGCTCTACAAAGTCTCGCGTGGAAAAAGCGCGCAGTACATCAAAGACGAGACGGCCTTTGAGGATTTTCTTGTCGAGACCGGTCTCGACGATGCGTCGCTGCACCTCGCCTCCGGCGAAGTGCGTGCCGGGCAGGATCTGCGCGCCGTGATCAGTGATGCGCTGGCGGTACGACAGCTCATGAACGGCTTGCATTCCCGTTACTCGCGCCAGGTCGTCGAGCAGGCGGCGATCGCCGGCGCGCTCAACCAGGACATCCTCTCCAACCTCGATCGCGCACAGGAAGCGGCCAACTATGTCGCCAGGCGCCTCGACATGATCGCCGAGGAGACCGAGCGCGGCTGGACCGGTCGCACCAATCCGTCGAATGAAGGTATCGGTGGCTTGGTGTTCGAGCGCACGGTGCGCGGCGTGCGCGAGGCGGTAACGCTCGACGGCGCTTTGATCGGCTCGGCGGATGCGCGCGCGATCGACCGCTATGCAGGCCGCCTGCAGGATGTGTACGCCCGTCAGCCGGTGCTAAAACGCAAGGACAGCTCCGAGCATATCTCAGGCCCGACGGCATTGCTGGACGCGGTGTTCGCCGCCGGCCGCAAGGGGCTGACACTGCAGCGCTACAAGGGTCTGGGCGAGATGAACGCCGAGCAACTCTGGGAGACGACGCTCGACCCGAACGCGCGGTCGCTGCTTCGCGTCAACGTGGCCGATGCGTCGGAAGCCGGCGATCTGTTTGCGCGCCTGATGGGCGACGAGGTGGAGCCGCGCCGCGACTTCATCCAGGAGAATGCGCTCTCTGTCGCGAACCTCGACGTCTGAACGTCCGAATGTCTGACACCGTGGCCGCGAAAGCGGCCACATTCGTTTTGAGAGGAAGTCATCATGGAACGTCGCCGCCTCGGCCTGACCGATATCGACATCGCACCGCTGGTGCTAGGCACCAATGTCGTCGGCTGGACAGCCGACGAGAAAACCTCGTTCGCGGTCTTCGACGCGTTCGTGGCCGAGGGGTTCACCGCCATCGACACGGCGGATTCCTATTCGCGCTGGGTGCCCGGCAATGACAGCGACAGCGAGAAGATCATCGGCCGCTGGATGAAGGCGCGGGGAAACCGCGACCGCATGCACATCTTCACCAAGGTCGGCTCCGACATGGGGCAGGGCCGCAAGGATCTTTCGGCGAAGTGGATCCTCGAGGAGGTCGAGGCGTCGCTGAAGCGGCTGCAGACCGACTACATCGATCTCTACCAGAGCCACTGGCCCGACCCGACCGTGGCGCAGGAAGAGACGCTTGGCGCCTATGACAAACTGATCAAGGCCGGCAAGGTCCACCATATAGGCTGTTCAAACTATGACGAGGCGCTGCTCAACGATGCGCTCAAGGCTTCAACGGAGAAGAACCTGCCGCGCTATGCGACGCTGCAGAACGAGTACAATCTCTACAGCCGCGACAAATATGACGGCGCCGTGCAGGACATTGTCGTACGCGAGGGCATGAGCCTGATCCCGTATTATTCGCTGGCGTCGGGTTTTCTGACCGGCAAATATCGCGCCAAAGGCGACCTCGGCCAGAGCGCGCGGGGCAGTGGTGTCGGGAAGTATCTCAATGCCAAGGGGCTGCACATTCTGGGGGCGATGGATACGGTCGCCGCCGAAACGGGTGCCGCGCATGCTGAGATCGCACTTGCCTGGATCAATGCACAGCCGGGCGTCGCTGCGCCGATCGCATCGGCCACATCGGTCGAGCAGTTGAAAAGTCTTGTCCGCGGAGCCCGCCTGGAACTCGATGCGGATTGCCTGAAGCTGCTGACAGACGCCGGCCGCTGATCGGCCTCTTCACGGCGGCAGCGCGGCGGAGTATCCCGGCGCGTCTGCTGAGGAGAATTCATGGCCCGCGTCATAACTTCGATCGCCGACCTGCGCGAACTCGCCAAGCGGCGCGTGCCGCGCATGTTCTACGATTACTGCGATTCCGGCGCGTGGACCGAGAGCACCTACCGCGCCAACGAAGCGGACTTCGTGCCGATCAAGCTGCGCCAACGCGTCGCCGTCGATATGCGCAACCGCACGCTGGCGAGCACCATGGCCGGCTTTCCGGTGTCGATGCCGGTGGCGCTGGCGCCGACCGGTTCGGCCGGCATGCAGCATGCCGACGGCGAGATTCTCGCGGCTCGCGCGGCGGAGAAGGCAGGCGTCCCCTTCACCTTGTCAACGATGAGTGTCTGCTCGATCGAGGACGTGGCGGAGAATGTGACGAAGCCGTTCTGGTTTCAGCTTTATGTGATGAACGAGCGCGAGTTCGTCTTCAACCTGATCGACCGCGCCAAGGCGGCGGGGTGCTCTGCTCTGGTGTTGACGCTCGACCTCCAGATCCTCGGCCAGCGCCACAAGGACGTCATCAATGGCCTGTCGACACCGCCGCGCCTGACGCTGCCGAACATCCTCAACATGGCGACCAAGCCGCGCTGGAGCCTCGGCATGTTGCGCACCAAGCGGCGCACATTCCGCAACATCGTCGGGCACGCAAAGAGCGTCACCGACCTGAAGTCGCTGTCGGCCTGGACAAATGAGCAGTTCGACCCGGCGCTGTCATGGGACAGCATCAAATGGATAAAGGATCGCTGGGGCGGTCCGCTGATCCTGAAGGGCATCCTCGACCCCGAAGACGCGGTGGAGGCGGCCAAGAGCGGTGCGGATGCGCTGATCGTGTCGAACCATGGCGGGCGCCAGCTCGACGGCGCGCTTTCTTCGATCGCCGCGTTGCCGGCGATTGCTGATGCGGTCGGCGACAAGATCGAAGTGCTGATGGATGGCGGCATCCGCTCCGGCCAGGACGTCATCAAGGCGCTGGCTTTGGGCGCCAAGGGCGTCTTCATCGGCCGCGCGTTTCTTTACGGGCTGGGTGCGATGGGCGAGGCAGGCGTCACCACCTGCCTCGATACCATCCGCAAGGAACTCGACATCACGATGGCGCTCTGCGGCCTGCGCGACATCCGTGATGTCGGGCCGCAGATACTTGCGCCGCGCTAGGGTCTAGGCGACGACCTTCCGATAAAGATGCCATGTCGCGTGGCCGAGGATCGGGATGACAATGATCAGCCCGGCGAAGATCGGCAGCGATCCGATAGCAAGACACACGGCAACGATGACGCCCCACAGCGCCAGCATCAGCGGATTGACGGCGACGGCGCGAACCGAGGTCTGGATCGCGGTCCAGGCGCCGACGTCGCGGTCGAGCAGCAGCGGAAAAGCGATCACCGTCGTGCACAACACGATCACCGCGAAGACCAAGCCGATGGCGTTGCCGACGAGGATCATCGTCCAGCCGCGCTCCGTTGTCAGCACGTCGCCTATGAAAGCGGCCAACGATTGCGGCGCCTCCTCGCCGTAGAGCGATTGGTACAGGCCTTGCGCGATGAGCAGCCACGCGACGAAGAGCGCCAGCAGGAACGCGCCAAGCGCGGCGATCGACGGAATGGCCGGTGACTTCCGCACGTCGAGCGCTTGCCGCCACGACGTGTCGAGTCCGGCCTCGCGCCGGCGGCTGATCTCGTAGAGGCCGATCGCGGCGAACGGCCCGAGCAGCGCGAAGCCCGACATGAGCGGGAAGAGCAGCGGCAGCGCATTGGCGCCGGACGTCCATGTCGCGAGTATCACGCCGACGATCGGGTAGATCAGGCAGATGAAGATCACATGCGACGGCTTGTGCATGAAGTCGTCGACGCCTTTTCTCAGCGCGTCCATCAAGTCACCGGCGCCGATCCTTCGCACCTCCGGCTGGACGAGCGCTCCATTGGCTCCGGCATATACGTGGAAATTGGCCATGACCGATCCTCCCGTGTTCAAGCGAGATGGTGGTCACGCGCCGCATATGCTCCGTCGCTCTGCCACGCGGGCGCGACCTGCACACCAATGATTATAGGCCGAAATCACTCGTTTGTCCCGAAACGATGTCGAGGGCGGGTCACGTCTCGTTCACGATCGATTTTGTTGCGTCGGCTTGTGTGAAAACCAGCGTTTCTGCCGGTTTCGAAGGCGTCACTGTTAAGAATTGATTCACGTTCAAATCACGGAGGTCATGGGAACAGGTCCCCGTCCGGCACCATAAGCAGCCAAAAATACCGGGCAGTCCAATCAACAGCCTGGAGTTTGCATGCGTCACGGTGGCGAGGCGACATTTGACAGCGGTGCGCTCAGCACCGCTTTCGCCCGCGAGACGGTTCTCGCCGAGGCAGCCAAGCGCGGTTGTCCCCATGCGGCCCGTGCCGGCAATCTCGCTCCGGGCACGCTCCTGTTCGACTACACTCCGCCCGAGCGACTGCCGGAAGATCAGGCGAACAGTGAGAAGTCGTTCGCCGCGATGCGGCTTACGCTGGAGCGGCTCGCCGACAAGATCGCCAGCGAAGGCCTGTCGACAGACCCCGCACTGGACAATACGGAACTCCCCGCCGGCTACACCTATCTCGGCCAACTGATCGCGCACGACATGATGCGCTCGCGTCGCTTCGAAGCGACCGAGATGCGGCCGGTTTCCAGCTATGTCGGCGACACGACGCCGGGCCTCGACCTCGATTGCATCTATGGCGAGGGGCCGGATCGCAACGCCCTCTATTACGCCTCGTCGCCAGTAACCGCCGCCGGCCGCCGTTACATGCTGAGGCTTGGTCGCGTCAGCCCGGTCGGCTTCAAGTTCAACGGCAAGCCGGTCTTTTCAGGCGAGGCCGAAGACATTCCGCGCGCGCCCGTCTGCAACTTCATCGCCGGCGAGCATGACCGCGCGGCGACGTTCGAGCCGCTCATCGCCGACACGCGCAACGAGGACAATCTGGTCCTCTCGCAGATGGTCGTGCTGTTCCACAAGTTCCACAACAAGGTGGCTGCAGCCGGCGCGGCTGAGTGGGGCGAGGAAACCTTCAACCGCGCCCGCGCCATCGTCGAGCTGACGTGGCGCGCGATCATCCGCGACGATTTCATGCCGCGGCTGCTCGATCCGAACGTGTGTGCTTTCTATGAGGCACTGATCGACAACGGCGTGTCGGGTGACGCGCCGAAAGCGCTCGTCGATTTCGGCCGGCGGCTGAAGGCGCGCGAGATCGGGCTGCCGCTGGAATCGACCTTCGCCGGCTTCCGCTTCGGTCATTCGATGGTTCGGCCGCACTATTCGCTGAACGATGTGTTCGTGCCCTCAGGCACCGCGCCGGTCGTGCCCGACCTCGACGCGATCATGGCGTTCCAGGGTCTCACCGGCGGGCGGCATCTGCCGATGACGGCCGACTGGGTGATCGACTGGCGTCGGTTCTTCCAGCTCAATGCGCAAGACGACATTTCGGACGACGGCGTCGTCAATCCGGCGCGCAAGATCCGCCCGATGATGCCGAGCCGGCTCGCTGGCGACGCGACCAAGTCCGACGCCGACCGGCTGGCGCTGCGCACGCTGCTCAAGGGGTATGCGTTCCGGCTGCCGACGGGCCAGGCGGTCGCGAAGAGGCTTGGCATTTCGCAGGTCGTGCCGGCCCATGCCATCCGCGCTGCGCTGTCGCGCCCGGTCAACGAGTTCCAGCCGTATCAGGAACTGGACGCCGCGCAGATCGATCTGCTGAGCGAGCGCACGCCGCTCTTCTATTACGTGCTTGTCGAGGCCGAACATTTCGCCGGCGGCCGCCGTCTCGGCCCGGCCGGCTCGCACCTCGCCGCAATTCCCATGGTCCAGGGCCTGATGGCCGCCGATGCCGCGCGCGACGCGGCAGCGTCCGCCGATGCGCGGACCGTGGGTCTGACAGTGCCGCGTACCATGCGTGACCTGGTTCTGCTGGTGGACCCAAAAGCCGCCGGCCAACCATCGTGAAGCAGCCAGCAACAGGAGAGACCAAATGGCAACTTTGACGAAAGAGCGTAAAGAGACCCTGAGCACCGAGCGCGCCGCGGAGATCCGCAAGCGCAAGCCGATCCGCAAGATCACGGCGGCAGACATGTCGAAATTCGGCCGCTTCATCATGGAGCTGGCGCTCGACCACTCGAAGATCCCGCTGCCGCACGAGCAGGACAAGATCCGCGCGCTTCTGCAAGCCAATGGCGCGATCATTCCGCCGGAGGTGAAGAACATCACCATCGTCGCGCAGGAAGTCGACTCGGTGATCATCACCGTTCCGCCGACGGAACTGATGGAGCAGACGCTCGCGCAGCTTTCGGCCGAGACCGACGCCGGCGCCATCTATCCGCTCCCGGCTGCCTATGAGCTGATGGTGCGCGACATGTTCGAGGGCAGCCTCGAGGACTTCTACGAAGTCCGCGTTGCCGACTACACGCTGGGCTTCTGCCGCTGAGGCGCAGGCTTTAGCTCGACCGCTGTGGGAAGGCCTGCAAGCGCCAGGCCTTCCTGCAACCTCTCCCGCTTCGCCTCGGTGGCGAAGGGGAAGATGTCGAGGAACCAGGCGGCGATCGAACGCTCGTCCGCCGGCCCCGTGCCGCGCCAGCTTTGACGCGCCGCGGACACGAGCCTCTTTGCTGTGCTCTTTGCTTCCTCGATCTCGCCGATGAAGGCATGCGCGGCGGCTTTCCAGCCGAACAGCGGCGTCAGGAACTCACCGCCCTTTTCCGCCGAGATGATCGACCGGCGATAGTCGCCACCCTGGAAATAGATATGGCTGAGAATTGCGTGGAAGAAATTCGACGCGTGCGGATGTGTCTGCATCGCACGGCCGGCACGCTCCTGCGCAACGCGGATATTGCCGCAGATCGCCGTGCCGTGCGCCGCCGACATCAGCAGCGCCGGGTCTGAAGGGTTGAGTTCCTCGGCCAGTTCGAAGGCGAGTTCCGCTTGGCGGAACCGCTTGGTCAGCGCGAGCGACCAGCCGAGCGTGACCTGACAGCGGGCATCGAGCGGTTCGAGTTCAACCGCCTTGTGCGCCAGACGAAGCGCGTACTCCTCGCGCTCATGGTTGCGGCGGATACCGGGGAAGACGATGTGACGGCTGTTGTAGATGCCGGCCAGGCTTGCATGCGCCGGGCCGAACTCCGGCGACATGACGATCACGTCGCGGAAATGGCGCTCGGCTTCACCCTCCGCATCCGGTTCGAATTTTTCCAGCAGGAACACGCCTTTCATCCAGCGGTCGAAGGCAACGATATTGCCGTGCTCGATGTTTTGCGCGCGCTGCAGCCGGTCGGCCGACAGATAAATGTCGAAGGCGGCAGCGAGGCTGCGCACGATGCGTTCGCCCACCGTCGGCCATTCGTCGCGGCCGACAAAGAGGAACTCGCTCCAGACGACGCGCTTGGTTTCGGCCTCGATGAGCTTGACAGTGAGACCGGTGCGGTCTGCGGCGTCGACGGCCGCGACATGCAGGCAGTAGGCGAAATGTTCGCCTGTCATCCCTGCGGCGGCGTCTGCCGAATAACCGGAATCGATCACCACCCAGTGACGGAACCGGGCGAGCGAGGCAAGCAGCATGTGTCTCAGGCCCGCGGCAACGTGGCGGCTCGCTTCCGCCGCACCTGTCTCCACCTCTTCAAGGAAGACGACCGGCTTGATGTGGAGCTGTTGCGCCGGCTTCGGCAACGACGCCTGGCGGCCCGCGATGCCGCGCGCGGCCATACCGGTCTGCACCGCGCCGACCAGGTCGAGGGTTTCCTGGTCCGGTTCGAGATCGTAGTCGGACGACAGTTTTTCCTTGAAGGCGTCGAAGACCTTCAGCGCGGATGCGGGATTGCCGGTCTCGGCCTTGTGCCGCATGAGCTCGCGGATTGCGAGCTCATGCGTGGCGTCGAGCGCAAGCAAAGCCTGCGCGGCCTGCGCCCGCTTGTCGGAGCTGAGATTCGAGACGACAAGATTCTCCAGGCGCTGAATGAACAGCCCGTGCCATTTTTCGCGCATGACGCGCAGCCATGAGCCGAAGGACGGGTCGAGGTCCTCATAACCGTAGAGCAGGCGCTCTGGATTGATGCCGCCCTCCGCCAGCGCCGGCGGCACCACTCCCTCGGCGAGGTGGTCATAGGCGGAGACGAGATCGATCTCGATTTCGGTTTCGGCGAGCGAGACCTTTTCCTGGTCCGTTGTAATCAGTTCGCATTCGGCCAGGTCGCTGGCGATGCGGATCTGCCGGAGGCACTGGCGCAACGAGCCGCGCGCCTGGTCCTCGGCGTTTTCGCTCCACAGAAGACCGGCCAGGCGTTCGCGCGTCTCCGTGCGCCCCTGCTTCAAGGCCAGATAGCCGATAAGGGCCGCCGCCTTGCGGCTCTTCAAATCGAGCGACGCAAGACCCGGCAGCGTGACGGCAAAGCCATCGCACAGTCTGACATGTAAAGGCACGGCGGTTCGATCCGCCTGCTCAGGCATCAGCATCACGCTGTACCCCACTTCCCAAAAAGAAGATGCGGTTTTGCTAGTACAAAAGCAATACGCTTAACGCCCGAATAAGCAGCTTGTTCAACAGTTGCTAAAGTAGCGACGGCAAATCGTTCCGTTCTGGCGTAGTCGCGGCATCCAACAAGCCTGTAACACATACCCTTGCAACGGGAATATCTTCTCCTGGCACGGTAATGTCGCAGGTCAGGATATCGACGCCTTTTGCACCTGCAAAGATCGTTGCGGTTGTGAAGTCTTCAGGCGAGGTTGCGGGAGCATCGGATTTTTCAGCGAAATCAAGGATGCCCCTGCCTGGCAGAAATGCTCTGGCGCGCTCCAGGGCAGCAGCCTCCTTCGGCGAAAGTCCAGTCTCGCCGCCATCGCGCACCTTGCGGTCGATCATCAACAGGCCGATCTCGCCCTGGCAGAGCTCGAGGAGCGCCTTGCGGCAGGCGTCATACTTCGAGAATGCCGATCCGAAGCCAAAGGCCGTACCGATCACGTCATCCGCCGAAATTGCGACGGCGCTGCGGGCGAGGGCGTTCGCCGGCGAAATATCACCGAAGAGTACCGGCCGGACGGTCGTGCGCCCGATTGTGCCCGCCATCATCTGCAACGAATCGTCTGGCGATATCCTGACCGCGCGTGTTTCGCCAAGCGACCAGCGCGCAATGGCGTCGCGTTCGACGCATTCGCGAAAAGCGCCCTCGGTGGCGGCTGCCAAGCTCGGCCCGGCCGCATAACCGGTGCTTGACGGCTGCGGTGTGTCAGCGTTCGACGTGCGAAGGACCTTAGCGGCATCCAGCGAAATTTCGGCGCCTGACACGAGTGATTGGCCAGGAATCGAATCTGCGTTGACCCGGCGATCATTCGCGCGGCGGTACATGGCTGAGTATTCAGCAGCCTCGCCGATGCAGGTCAGGAATGCGCTGCCGAGACCAAGACCGCACCCGGCATAATTTCCGCCCGGCCGATCCTCCGTGCCGCTATCGGCCCCGCCGCAAAATCGGGCGCCAGGCGCGAAGGGCGAATCCAGCCGGAAGAAACGCTGAAGCCCGGCGGCGAAACGAAGCATCCGGACGAGATGATCCCGATGCGCTATGTCGGTTGGTGCCGGCCAGAAGCCGAGCGACTGGAGAAAATTCAGGACGCGAGGGTCTGCGGTTTCGCCTGAGGGATGATCGGCAAGCACCGTGGCGGCGGCGCGGAACTGCTCGCCCGGGGATGTCCGTTGTGCGGCGGCGGTCGTCATACGCCGCGGCTCGAATCGTCGAACTGCTTGATTTCCATTCGATTCACGCGCGCTTCACGCCTGCCTGCCGACCATCCAAATCGCGGAAAACCAATTTGCAATGCCTGGGGGGGGCAAGCCAAGATGGGTATGCGGGGAGAGAGCATTTCTTCGAAAACACGGCCACCTTCGGCGGAAGCGAAGGTGACGCTAAGGCAGGTCCGATTGTCGGGGCTGATCGAAAGCGGGTTCGCGTCTGTCGATCCCTGCGCGCCGGTGCTTGCGCGAAACAGCAAACGAACGCCTTGCTATTTCGAGCGCTACGAGATCGCGATCGGCGATTGGAAGACGACGATCGTCAAAACGCTCGACTATCGAACCGGCCTGATCAGTTATCACGCCGGCTAATCTGTCGCCGCAAGCCGGCAGTCAGGCGGTCCCCGCGGCCCACACCATGCCGCGCCGAAGTATGGTGCGCATCTCAGGCACGTCGAATTCGTGCGCCTGATGGCCGAGCGACGAGTAGAACACCCGGCCCTGGCCGTGCTTGCGCTTCCACACCACTGGCATAACCACGCCTTCGATCCACGGCGCGTGCTCTCCGGAGAAGGTGGTCGTCGCCAAAACCTCGTTCGACGGGTCGACATGCATGTAATATTGCTCTGACCGGTAGGCGAAACGGCTGATCCCTTGCATGACCGGATCGTCGGCCTTCGTCACATCGACGTGGTAGTCGATGACATTGCCTGGGTGCGCGACCCACTGCCCGCCGCACATGAACTGATAGTCGACATTCTCGCGAAAGGCATCGCACATGCCGCCGTGGAAGCCGGCGAGCCCGACGCCGCCTTGCACCGCGGCGCTGAGCGCCAGCGCTTCTTCCTTGGCGATCTTCGACATGGTGTAGATCGGTACGACGAGCGAAAGGTCTTTCACAGCGGGATCGGCAAAGGCCGCGGTCGTGGTCTCGACGCGGACC
>DATJTE010000114.1:0-2933 GCA_035503715.1 Rhizobiaceae bacterium
GCGTTGTCCGGTCCCATTTATTCTTCCGACGCTGACGTTAGCGGCTCCGATAAGCAACGGTTCGTAATTGGCAGTGCGTGGCGCAATGTGCTGTTCGATCACGAGGGAGTCGGAAGCAGGTGTTTACACTCCGAATGGATAAGTGTCGGGAAGCCCCCTAAGCTCATGGGTCTGAAGCGGCGCGACAGCCCGGGTTTCATCGAACCAGATGTATTCGTCAAATTGTCGTGGCAACACCGCTTCGAAATAATGGCTGGCGAGCTCGCTTTCGGGCCGATAAATCACCCCGATGGCCCGCTCAAGCCGCGGCTTCAACAGGCCTTTGGTGTGAGCGGCCTCGCGTTCGCTGTCAAACAGCATTGGATCGGGACCCCTTATCGGCATCCAAAAGGGACCCCTTTGATCGACGAGCCCGGGCGGTAGCGATCGCGCCGTCGGAGCTGGTCGGGGTTGCGGAGACGGCGCGAGCGCGGCTGGTGTGATCCTCGGCCCGGCTCTTGAAGCGCCAACTGTCGTTGCCGGTTTCGATAATGTCACAGTGATGAGTGAGACGATCGAGGAGCGCGGTCGTCATCTTTGCGTCGGTGAAGACGCTTGGCCATTCGCCGAAGGCAAGATTGGTGGTGACGATGATCGAGGTGCGCTCGTAGAGCCGACTGATGAGGTGGAACAGGAGTTGGCCGCCGGCCTGGGCGAAGGGCAGATAACCGAGTTCATCGAGAATGACGAAGTCCATACGGGTGAGGTGATCGGCAATCCTGCCCTGTCGACCATTGCGGGTCTCGGCCTCGAGACGATTGACGAGATCGACAACATTGTAAAAGCGGCCACGAGAGCCGGACCGGATGCAGCTACGGGCGATTGCGATCGCCAAGTGGGTCTTGCCGGTGCCGGTCCCGCCGATCAGCACGGCGTTGCGCTGCTGGGCGGGGAATCCGCCGCCGGCGAGATCGCGCACCAGGGTCTCATTGATCGGGGTGCCGTCGAACTGGAAGTCGTCGAGATCCTTGGCGAGCGGCAGCTTGGCGATGGAGAGCTGGTATTTGATTGAGCGCGCCTGCTTCTCGTTGATCTCGGCGGTGAGCAGATCGCCGATGATGCGCTGTGGCTCATGCTGACGTTTGACGGCTGTGGCCATGATCTCGTCGAAGGCGGCCTTCATGCCATAAAGTTGAAGCTCGCCCATGAGGTCGAAGAGTTCGGATCGTTCCATCAGACGGTTCTCCTGAGGTTGTCGTAGCGGGCACAGTCGGCGACCGGTGCGTGGCGCAGCGTCAGCGCGGCCGGCGTCATGATGGTGGGAGGCGGATCGGGATTGCGCTGGCGGGCTAGGATGTTGAGAACGACATCGGCGGAATGGACACCCTGGGCGTTTGCTTCGGCACAAGCCGCCTCGACCGCCGGGAGTCCGTCGGTGATCACCGCGCTAAGGATATTGACCATCTGCCGATTGCCGTCATCGGCGCCGGCAAGCTTGCGCCGGATACGCTCCATTGCGGCGGGCAGCACCCAGTCTTTGAACGGCGCGCCGTTGCGCAGGGCACCGGGCTTGCGGGCGAGCACCGGCACATAGTGCCAGGGATCGTATATCGTCTCGCCGCGACCGAAGGAGCGCCGGTGTTCGCCGACGACGCGGCCGTCCTGGCGAATGACGACGCGATCCGCATAGGCCTGAACCTCGACCGGCCGCCCGACCGCGCTGGCGGTCACCGAGTATTTGTTGTTGTCGAAGCGCACCAGGCAAGTCTTGGAGACCGCCGCAGGCACCGCGTGGAATCCATCGAAGCGGCCGGCATAAGGCACGAGCTTTGGCCGCTCGGCGTCGAACACCTTCCAGATCGTCTGCTCGGTCAGTTCCGGATGACGGTGCGCCTTGGCGTAGGCGACGCATTTGTCGAGCAACCAGTCGTTCAGTTCGTCGAGCGTCTTGAACCGCAAGCGCGGCGTGAAGAAGCGTTCACGGACGAGCCCAACCTGGTTCTCGACCTGTCCCTTCTCCCAGCCCGACGCCGGCGTGCAGGCCACAGGATCGACCAGATAGTGGCTGCACATCTGCAGGAAGCGGCGATTGTAGAGGCGATCCTTGCCGACGAAGATCGTCTCCACCGCCGTCTTCATGTTGTCGTAGATGCCGCGCCGGCACGCGCCCTTGTAGAACGCGAATGCCCGGTCGTGGGCGTCGAACACCATCTCCTGCGTCTCGCGTGGATAGGCACGAACAAACAGCATGCGGCTGTGGCAGAGCCGGACATGAGCCACTTTGACGGTGACCGTGACGCCGCTCAGCAGGACGATCTCGTGGCTCCAGTCGAACTGATAGGCTTCTCCGGGCGCAAAACTCAGCGGCACATAGGCCGCCGCCGTCGCCTGCCCGCGATCTTTGGCCCATTTGCGGGCATAGCGGCGCACCGCATCGTAGCCGCCCTCGTAGCCACGACCGCGCAGCTCCTCGAAGATGCGGATTAGCGTCAGGCGTTCGCGCGGTGGCTTGCCTTCATTCGCTGTCAGTAATTGATTGAGTTCATCGCTCCATCGCCCGATCTTGGGCAGCGGCTGGACTTCTCGCTCGTAGCGGAACTCGGTCGCGCCGGAGCGGATCACCTTCCTTACGACTTTGCGGGATACGCCCAGATCTCGGCAGATCGCTTTGATCGGCTTCCCGTCTCTAAAGAACGCTCGACGAATCTTTGCAATCGTCTCCACGACCAGCATTCCAACCTCGGCTTCCAAGAATCACGGAAGCCGATGTTGCCCCTCTGTTCAGGGGTCCCGATTGGATGCCGATCACCCCCAAAGGGGGTCCTTTTTGCATGCCGATTCACAGACTAAATGCTTTTGGTCGCGTCCCCCCTTTCGGTTCGTTTGAGCCTCTTCGCAATCTTCACGGCTTTCCCGGAAAGACATTTCCGTCGGCCGCGAGGGTCTCGAGCCGA
>DATJTE010000115.1:0-12246 GCA_035503715.1 Rhizobiaceae bacterium
CTCGCGGATGTCGTCCGCGGTCGCACCGGTGTTGGCAGTTGCCTTCAGGTGCAGCACGAATTCGTCGTGATGGCCGAGCCCGGCCAGCAGCGCCAGCGTAACCATCGAGCGCTCACGTTTCGTCCAGTTCGGCCGTGACCAGACATGCCCCCAGGCGGATTCGGTGATGAGGTCGAGGAAGGGCTCATTGAACTCGGTCTTGTTCGCCTCGGATGCGTTGACATAGGCTTTGCCGAGCACTTTTCGGCGCGTCGCCATGCCCTTCTTGTAACGATCCGATCTCGGCTTAGCCGCCATGCCTGGCATTCCTTAGATTACGCTCGGTTCGCCGACTGTACCGCATCAGTAGGGCAGCCCGACATAGTTTTCAGCGAGCGCGGCCGCGGCACTTGTAGAATTGGTTACATAATCCAGCTCGGCCTCCTGCAGGCGCTGGCCGAACGGTCCCGTATCCGGGAATTTGTGCAGGATGGACGTCATCCACATCGAGAACCGCATCGATTTCCAGACCCGTGCCAGCGCCTTGGCCGAGTAGGCGTCGAGACCGGCGGCGGACGTCTCCGTGTAGAATTCGCGCAGGCCGGCGTAGAGGTAATGGACATCGCTGGCGGCAAGGTTGAGGCCTTTCGCACCGGTCGGTGGGACGATGTGCGCTGCGTCGCCGACGAGGAACATCCGACCGAAGCGCAGAGGCTCGGCAACGAAGGCGCGCAGCGGCGCGATGGATTTCTCGAACGATGCGCCGGTGATGATTGCCTCTGCATCGGCTTTCGGCAGCCGGTGGCGGAGCTCATCCCAGAAGGCATCGTCGCTCCAGTCCTCGGCCTTCTGGTCGGGCGGCACCTGGATGTAATAGCGGCTGCGCGTCTTTGACCGCTGCGAGCAGAGCGCGAATCCGCGCGCATGGTTGGCGTAGATCAGCTCCTCGCTGACCGGCGGTACGTCGGCAAGAATGCCCAGCCAGCCGAAATCGTAGATGCGCTCGAAGGTGGTGATCGCGTTCGACGGAACCGACTTGCGGCTGACACCGTGGAACCCGTCGCAGCCGGCAATGAAATCGCAATCGATGCGATGGGCGACGCCGTCTTTCGTGTAGGTGACATACGGTCGGTCGCCGTCGAAATCGTGAGGCGTGACATCCACCGCGTCGTAGATCGAGGCAGCGCCGCTCGCCTCGCGGTGATCCATCAGATCATGCGTCAGCTCGGTCTGTCCATAGACGGTGACGTGCTTGCCGGTCAGCGCGGCAAAATCGATACGGTGGTTGCGGCCGTCAAAGGCGAGCGAAACGCCCTCATGCGGCAGGCCTTCGCGATGCAGGCGCGCGCCCGCGCCGCATTCGTCCATCTGCGCGACGGTGCCGCTTTCGAGCACGCCGGCACGGACGCGGCCAAGCACGTAGTCCCGGGACACGCGCTCCAGCACGACATTGTCGATGCCGGCTTTGGTGAGAAGCTGGCCGAGCAGCAGGCCGGACGGCCCGGAGCCGATGATGGCAACCTTGGTGCGCAAATCTCCCCCGATCTTGCGAGGAGAACTGTATGCCGCGACCGCGAAGGAACAATGGACTAATCGCGCAAATTATTGGACAAATCTAACATGGCTGACCGCGCAAGCGCCCAAATCCCGACCTACGACCTCTATGGCGAGGCGCGTGCCGAACGCTCCCGTTTCTGGATGCATTGCGAGACGATCGCTTCGCGCAGCCGGCAGCATCGCTGGGAGATCAGGAGTCACCGGCACGAGAATTTCTTTCAGATTCTGTACATTCGCGGCGGCACCGGCGAAGCGCTCTTCGAGGAGGTTCGGCAGGAGCTTCGACCGGGATCTGTCGTCACGGTTCCGCCTGGCAAGCCGCACGGGTTCCGCTTCTCGCGCGATATGGACGGGCTGGTCATCACCTTCGTTGCCGCCCGCATGCGGGCTCTGCTCAATCAGCTAGCAGGCGCAGGTTTGTCAAAGCCTCGCGTTTTCATGCTCGACGCCGCGACATCCGACGGCCGCTATCTTGGCGAGACGCTCGATCGGCTGGGAGCCGTGCTCCAGGCAGGGCGGCCGACAACACTCGCCGAGGCTCACCTCTCGACCGCACTGCTGCTCATTCGGAATATGCTGGATGCAGACAACGAAGCCGATACGGATCGCGATCGAAGCCGACTCGATCGTTTGACCGCGCTCGTATCGGCGCATGCCCGCGAGCATCGTCCGGTGTCCTTCTACGCTGATGCGCTCGCCATTTCGCCGACCCACCTCAACCGCATCGTATCTTCGGCGAGAGGGCGCGCGATGACAGCTCTGCTGGCGGAGACGCTTGTCGATGAAGCGCGACGGCTTCTCGTTTTCACGGGACTGAGCGTGCAGGACGTCGCGACCAATCTTGGCTTTGCAGATCCCGCCTACTTTTCGCGATTCTTCTCTCACCATGCCGGCGTCACGCCGCGCAGCTACCGCATGTCCGAACGCGACAAACTTGGGGGATGAAATCCCTGGGGGATGAAATCTTCGCATCCCGATTGACAATTCATTCCGTCGCGGAATAGATGTTCCGCAAAAGGAAATTTCGGCACACCCGTTCCAATCGCTCGCGACAGCTTGCTGGGCACAGCGGCGCGGGATAGAGCGCGTGACCAACGACAAACATCCATTCGCTTCAGGGGAAACCGTCCATGACTGTTCGCTTTGGCCTGCTTGGCGCCGGCCGCATCGGCAAGGTTCACGCAAAGGCGGTCGGTTCGAACCCGGATGCGAAACTGGTCGCTGTCGCCGACGCATTTGAGAAGGCGGCTAAGGACATTGCGGCCAAGTATGGCGCGGAGGTTCGTACCATCGACGAGATCGAGGCGGCGAAGGACATCGACGCGGTCATCATCTGCACGCCGACCGACACGCATGCCGACCTGATCGAGCGCTTCGCCAAGGCCGGCAAGGCGATCTTCTGCGAAAAGCCGATCGACCTGGACGTGAAGCGGGTGAAGAAGTGCCTGGCGACGGTCGAGAAGACAGGCGCCGTGCTGATGGTTGGCTTTAACCGCCGCTTCGATCCGCATTTCGCAGCGGTGCGCAAGGCGATCGACGACGGTGCGATCGGCACGGTCGAGATGGTGACGATCACCTCGCGCGATCCGGGCGCGCCACCGGTCGACTACATCAAGCGCTCGGGCGGCATTTTTCGCGACATGACGATCCACGATTTCGACATGGCGCGCTTCCTGCTCGGCGAAGAGCCGGTGTCGGTAAGCGCGCATGCGTCGGTGCTGGTCGACAAGGAGGTCGGCAAGGCCGGCGACTATGACAGCGTCAGCGTCATTCTCGCGACGAAATCCGGCAAGCAGGCGGTGATCTCCAATTCCCGCCGCGCCACCTACGGTTACGATCAGCGCATCGAGGTGCACGGTTCGAAGGGCATGGTCGCGGCGGAGAACCAGCGGCCGGTGTCGATCGAGGTCGCCAACGGCAGCGGCTACACCCGCCCGCCGCTGCATGATTTCTTCATGACGCGCTATATCGAAGCCTACGCGAACGAGATCGCGGCCTTCATTGCGGTGATGTCGAAGAAGGGCAGGAAAAGCGCCTCGCCGAGCGGCAAGGACGGGCTGGCTGCACTGGTGCTCGCGGATGCCGCGCTGAAGTCAGCCAAGACCGGCAAGGCCGTGAAGATCGGCTGAGGAGGATTTTGATATGGCCCTGACCGACCGCAACAAGGACACCAAGGCAATCGTCACCGGCGGTGCGCAAGGCATCGGCTTGGCGGTCGCCAAGCAGCTCGTCGCGGAAGGGTGCAAATCGATCGCGCTGGTCGGCCGCACGGCCGAAAAGGGCAGGGACGCCGTGTTGGAGCTGAACAAGCTCGGCGCGGATGCGATCTTCATCACCGCCGATGTGTCCGACGTGAAGGCGTGCGCGGATGTCGTGACGACCGCGCTTGGCAAGTTCGGTTCGGTGAATGCGCTGGTGAACGCGGCGGCGACATCGGCACGCGGTTCGCTGACCGAGACGACGCCGGAAACCTTCGACCTCATCTTCAACACCAATGTGAAGGGGCCGTTCTTCCTGATGCAGGGGGTGGTGCGCCACCTGGTGGAGACGAAGAAGCCGGGCTCGATCGTCAACGTGCTGTCGATGTCGGGTCACGGCGGCCAGCCGTTCCTCGCGCCTTATTCGGCGTCGAAGGGTGCGTTGGCGATCCTCACCAAGAATTCCGCGAACGCCTACCGCAAGAAGCGCATCCGCGTGAACGCCGTGATGCCGGGCTGGATGGACACGCCGAACGAGGCGGTCGTGCAGGCGAAGTTCCACGGCGCAGGGCCGGACTGGCTGAAGAAGGCCGAAGCCGCGCAGCCGATGGGTCAGCTCGCCAAGACCCACGAACTCGCCGGGCTGATCACCTACATGCTGTCGCCGGAGAGCGGCATCATGACCGGCTCGCTGGTCGACTACGACCAGAACATCGTCGGCACCGGCGAGTAATCAGCGGACGTCCACCCACCGCTTCTCGTTGGACGAGTGCGCCATTGCGTGCACGGTGCGCTCGATCTCCAGTCCTTCCTCGAAGTCGATGACGTGCGCGGGCTGGCCGTCCATCTTGCGGATCAGCTCACGGCACTCGATCACCTTCAACTCGTTGAAGCCCATGCCGTGGCCGGCGCCGGGATGGAAACGCCCGAACGGCTCATGCAGCGGGCTGGCGAGAATGGTGCGAAAACCCTGTTCGCTCGGCCGGTCGGACGTGACGTAGAGCTTGAATTCGTTGAAGCGCTCCTGATCGAAGACGATTGTGCCGCGTGAGCCGAAGATCTGGATCTGGATGCGGCCCTTGCGGCCCCAGGCGGCGCGGTCGATCGCGATCGTACCGGTGACACCGCTCTCCAGCCGGAACAGCGCGCTGGCGATATCCCAGACCTCGACCGCGCGCGGACCTTGCGGCGTATTGCGCGTCGCGTGCGGTTTCGCCTGCTCGCACACCACGCTGGCGATGCGGCCGAGCAGCACGCGCAGCAGCGATAGCGGATGCACGCCGAAATCGTCGAGCGCGCCGTAGCCATTGACGGCCTCGTGGCGCTGCTGGAACGGCGCGTCGGGGTCGGCAAGAAAATCCTCGTCCATTTCGAGGCGCACATGATTGACCGTGCCGATGACGCCTTCATCGAGCAGCTTCTTCATGTGCCGGATGGCCGGGCTCTGAATGTAGTTGTAGCCTAATACCGCGGCCTTGCCGGATTTCCTGGCGGCCGCCAGCATGGCCTCGGCCTCGTCAAAACTCGGCGCCATCGGCTTCTCGCACCAGACATGCTTGCCGGTCTCGAGGGCCGCGACCGCCATCTCGCGATGGAACTTGTTCGGCGTGGTGATCGACACGACGTGGACATCGGGATCGGTGATGACCGCGCGCCAGTCGCCCGATCCTTTGGCGAAGCCGAACTCCTTCGCCCGCTGACGGGCAAGCTCGTCATTCGCTTCGCCGAGATGCGCCAGCCGGATTTCAGGCACGTCGCCGAACACGGTGTGAACGGACGTCCAGGCGAGCGCGTGGCACTTGCCCATGAAACCCGTGCCGATCAATCCTACGCCGATCATCGAAATTCTCCCTGTCATGCATGGATTAGTCCATTCTCTCAGCGAATGGAATATATGATCCATTTCTGTAGTCTTGTGCACCGTTTCCCTATAGTCTTGCAGCGGAAACGGGAACAAAGCACTCTCAATCGATGAACGTCGAACCGCAACTCCCGCGCGACTATGATTCGCTCCGCGCCCTTGTGCTCGAGCAGCGCGGCGAATTGCCGAAGCGTCTCGCCCAGGTGGCGGCCTATGCGCTCGACAATCCGGACGAGATCGCTTTCGGCACCGCGGCCAGCATCGCGGCCTCGGCCGGCGTGCAGCCCTCGACGCTGATCCGCTTTGCCCAGCATCTCGGTTATGACGGCTTCACCAGCCTGCAATCGGTGTTTCGCCAGCGCCTGCGCGGGCGCACGCTCTCCTATGAAGAGCGTCTGACGGCGCTGCGCCAGGGGCCGCATGAAGGACCGGAGAGCCGGACGGTCCTGAACGGGTTTGTGTCGGCGTCGCAGAAATCCCTCGACGCCATTTTGCACTCGATGAGCGACCGGCTGCTCGAAGAGGCGGTGTCGGTGCTGGCGAAGGCCGAGACGATCTATGTGCTCGCCCGCCGGCGCTCCTATCCGGTGGCGAGCTACATGGCCTACGCCTTCGGCAAGCTGAAGATCCGCAGCCAGATCATCGAATCCGCGGCCGGTCTCGACCCGGAAATCCTGTCCTTCGCCACGCCGCGCGATGCTGTCGTTGCCGTGAGCTTCTCGCCCTATGCCACAGGCACGATCGACGCGGCCCGGACCCTGGCCGAACAGGGCGTGCCGGTGGTTGCGATCACCGACAGCGCCTTCTCGCCACTCGCCCAGACGGCGAAAATCTGGTTCGAGGTCGCCGAAGCCGACTGCGCCGGCTTCCGCTCGCTGTCGGCGACGATGGCGCTGGCCATGACGCTGACGGTTGCGGTTGCCGAGCGGCGGCGCGACGCGTAAGCAAGCCGGCTAAGGACAGGCAGACAGGAACGGGGAATGTCCATTCTATCTTGACTAGCGAATGGAATTCTTGTTTCATGATTTTGAGCCAGCGCGGAGACAGCGCGGCCTAATCCCGGGAGGACGCCATGGAGGGTCGCGCCACGCCGCTCGACGTCATCACCATCGGCCGCGCCTCCGTGGACCTTTATGGCCAGCAGATCGGCTCGCGGCTTGAAGACATCGCCAGTTTCGCGAAATCGGTCGGCGGCTGCCCAGCGAACATTTCCGTCGGCACCGCGCGCCTTGGCCTGAAGTCGGCGCTGCTGACCCGCGTCGGCGACGAGCAGATGGGTCGCTTCATCCGCGAGCAGCTTGCGCGTGAGGGCGTGAACACGGACGGGCTGAAGTCCGACAAGGATCGCCTGACGGCGCTGGTGCTGCTCTCGGTGGAGAGCGAGGGCGTCTCGCCGATGATCTTCGTGCGCACCGACTGCGCCGACATGGCGCTGTCGGAAGACGATGTCGACGAGGCTTTCGTTGCCTCGGCGCGCGCGATCGTCGTGACCGGCACGCACTTTTCGCGCCCGAATACGGAAGCGGCGCAGAAGAAGGCCATCCGCATCATCAAGGCGAATGGCGGCAAGGTCGTCTTCGACATCGACTACCGGCCGAACCTCTGGGGCCTGGCCGGGCACGAAGCGGGCTTCTCGCGCTATGTGAAGTCCGACCATGTGTCCGGCAAGATGAAAGAGATCTTGCCGGACTGCGACCTGATCGTCGGCACGGAAGAAGAGATCATGATTGCTTCGGGCGCCGACGATGAGCTGTCGGCCCTGAAGGCGATCCGCGCCGTGTCGAAGGCGACCATCGTTTTGAAGCGCGGCGCGAAGGGCTGCATCGTCTATGACGGGCCGATCTCAGACGATCTGGAAGACGGTATCGTCGGCGACGGATTTCCGATCGAGATCTACAATGTGCTGGGCGCCGGCGATGCGTTCATGTCCGGATTCCTGCGTGGGTGGCTGGGCGGCGAAAGCTTTGCCACTGCCGCGACCTGGGCGAATGCCTGCGGTGCGTTCGCCGTGTCGCGGTTGCTCTGCGCGCCGGAGTATCCGACCTTCGAGGAACTGCAGTTCTTCCTGAAGCACGGCAGCAAACATCGCGCGCTGCGCAAGGACGAGGCGATCAACCACATCCATTGGGCGACGACGCGCCGCAAGGACATCCCGTCGCTGATGGCGTTCGCGATCGATCATCGCGCGCAGCTCGAAGACGCCGCGAAACGCGCGGGCGCGGGTGCTTCGCGCATCGGCGATTTCAAGGTGCTGGCCGTGAAGGCCGCTGCGCGTGTCGCGGAAACGCGATCGGACATCGGCATGCTGATCGACGAGAAGCATGGCCGCGACGCGATGTTCGAGTTCGCGCGCCATCCCTTTGCCTGGCTCGGCCGGCCGGTCGAACTGCCAGGCTCGCGTCCGCTGCGCTTCGAGTTCAGCCAGGATATCGGCTCGCAGCTTGTCGACTGGCCGGTCGATCATTGCATCAAGTGCCTGTGCTTCTATCGCTCGGACGATCCGGCGGCGCTGAAACAGGAGCAGCAGGAGAAGCTGCGCGCACTCTACGACGCGTCACGCAAGGTCGGACGCGAGCTGCTGGTCGAGATCATCGCCGGCAAGCATGGCGCGCTGACGGACGATACGATCCCGCAGGCGCTCGACGAACTTTATGCGCTTGGCATCAAGCCGGACTGGTGGAAGCTCGAGCCGCAGGTGTCATCCGCCGCGTGGAAGAAGATCGAAGCGACGATCGCCAGAAACGATCCATGGTGCCGCGGCATCGTGCTGCTTGGGCTGGAAGCACCGCAGGACGAGCTGGAAGCGGCGTTTGCTGCAACCGCGGATGCACCGGTGGTGAAGGGCTTTGCCGTTGGCCGCACGATCTTCATGGAGCCGGCCGAGCAGTGGTTCGGCGGCAAGATTTCCGATGAGCAGGCGATCGCCGACATGGCGTCGCGTTTTGAAAAACTGACCGGTGCCTGGCTTGCAGCGCGCGGCCGGAAGGCGGCATAAATCCGCCGGGAGGAATTTGGAAATGGCAAAGACAGTTCGCCTGACAATGGCGCAGGCCGTGACCCGCTTTATGGCGCGCCAGATGACTGAGATCGACGGTGAGAGACTGCCGATCTTCGGCGGCGTCTGGGCGATCTTCGGCCACGGCAACGTCGCCGGCATCGGCGAGGCGCTCTACCAGGTGCGCAACGACCTGCCGACCTTCCGCGCCCACAACGAGCAGGCGATGGCGCATGCCGCGATCGCTTATGCCAAGGCGAATTTCCGCCGCCGTTTCATGGCAGCGACGACCTCGATCGGCCCCGGCGCGACCAATCTCGTGACGGCCGCCGCACTTGCGCATGTCAATCGCCTGCCGGTGCTCTTGCTGCCCGGAGATGTGTTCGCCAACCGCCTGCCGGACCCGGTGCTCCAGCAGGTCGAAGGGTTCGCGGACGGGACCGTCTCCGCGAACGATGTGTTCCGGCCGGTCTCGCGCTATTTCGACCGCATCACACGGCCTGAGCAGATCGTGCCGGCGCTCGCTCGTGCCATGCAGGTGCTGACCGATCCGGCGGAATGCGGGCCGGTGACGCTGGCGCTGTGCCAGGACGTGCAGGCAGAGGCGTTCGATTATCCGGAGAGTTTCTTCCAGGAGCGGGTCTGGGCGCAGCGCCGGCCGCGTGCCGACCTGCACGAGCTGAAGCTTGCGGCAGCGGCGCTGAAAAAGGCAAAGAAGCCGCTGATCGTCGCCGGCGGTGGCGTGCTCTATTCGCAGGCGTCATCCGCGCTGGCGAAATTCGTCGAGGCAACCGGCATTCCGGTCTGCGAGACGCAGGGCGGAAAATCGTCATTGCCGGACGATCATCCGCTCAACATGGGTGCCGTCGGCGTGACCGGCACGTCCGCGTCGAACCGCTTGGCGGAAGAGGCGGACGTCGTGCTCGCGGTCGGCACGCGGCTGCAGGATTTCACCACCGGCTCCTGGGCGCTCTTCAAGAATGACGACAAAACCGTCATCGGGTTGAACGTGCAGGCCTTCGACGCCGGCAAGCATCGTGCGAGCACGCTCGTCGCCGACGCCCGCGAAGGCTTGAAGGAATTGGCCGCGGCAGTCGAGGGGTGGAAAGCCCCGTCGTCATGGACCGCAAACGCCAAGAAGGGTAAGGCCGAATGGCAGAAGGCTGCTGCGAAGGTCACCGCCGCGACGAACGCGCTTCCATCGGACGCGCAGGTCATCGGCGCGGTGCAGCGCGCGATGGGCTCTGGCGTCACGCTGATCCATGCGGCGGGCGGTTTGCCCGGCGAATTGCACAAGCTCTGGCGGGCCGGCGCGCCGGGTTCCTACCACGGCGAATATGGCTATTCGACCATGGGCTACGAGATCGCCGGCGGTCTCGGCGCCAAGATGGCGAAGCCGGACGAGGAGGTCGTCGTCATGGTCGGCGACGGCTCCTATCTGATGCTGAACTCGGAGATCGCGACCTCGGTGATGCTCGGCTTGAAACTGACCGTCGTGCTGCTCGACAATCGCGGCTTCGGCTGTATCAACCGGCTGCAAATGGCGACCGGCGGGCAGAACTTCAACAATATGCTGAAGGACGCGCGGCACGAGGTGATGCCCGATGTGGACTTCGCCGCGCATGCCGCGAGCATGGGCGCGAAAGCCGAGAAGGTCGCGTCGATTGCCGATCTGGAAGGCGCCTTGAAGCGCTCGAAGAAGAACGATCGAACGACCGTGCTCGTCATCGACACCGATCCGTTGATCTCGACCGAGGCCGGTGGGCACTGGTGGGATGTCGCGGTGCCGGAAGTGAGTGAGCGCAAGCAGGTGAAGGCCGCGCGCAAGGACTACGAGCAGAAGCGGAAATTGCAGCGCGTCGGCGACTGAGCGCGCGAAATTGGAATGATTGGAGCACAAATTTGAAAGCCAAACTGGGCATGTCACCCATTGCGTGGTGGAACGACGATCTCGCGGAACTCTCCGACGACGTTTCGCTGGAGGAGTGCCTGCGCCAGTCGCGCTCCGCGGGCTTCACCGGCATGGAGATGGGGCGGCGGTTTCCGAACGATCCGACAGTCATGCTGCCGATCCTGAAAAAGGCCGACGTGACGCTGTGCGGCGGCTGGTTCTCCGGCACGCTGGTGAATGAAGAGATGGCGGCGAACAAGGATCGTATCCAGCCGATGATCGACCTGTTCAAGGCAGTCAACGCGCCCTGCATCGTCTATGGCGAGGTCGGCCGCTCGATCCAGGGCGATCGCTCCAAGCCGTTTGCGACCAAACCGAAGCTCGCGGACGACGAGATGAAGGCTTACGCGAAAAAACTGACCGAGTTTGGCGAATGGTGTGCGGGACAGGGCATGCCGCTGTCCTATCACCATCACATGGCGGCGGTGGTGGAGACCGAGCCGGAGTTGGACGCGTTCATGAAACACTCAGGCGCCGGCATTCCGCTGCTGCTCGACGCCGGGCACCTGGCTTTTGCGGGCGGCGATGTGCTGCGCGCCGTCGACAAACATCATGCGCGGATCAACCACGTGCATGTGAAGGACATTCGGCGGCCTGTGGTGGACGGGCTCGATCGCGCGAAACAATCTTTCCTCGACGCAGTGGCACTCGGCGCCTTCACGGTACCGGGCGATGGTTCTCTCGATTTCGGCGCGATCGTCCAGCGTTTTGCCGATCATGGTTATGAGGGCTGGTTTGTGGTCGAGGCCGAGCAGGACCCGAAGAAGAACCCGCCACTGAAAATGGCTCAGATCGGCCACAAGGAATTGATGCGCGTGATGACCGCCGCTGGGTATACCGTCGAGACGCAAGGGTTCCCGAACTGAGGCGCGCGTGAGCAACAACAACAATCCGGTCTGGCTGAAGCCGCTCTGGCGTCGCGTGGCGATTGTCGCCTTCTGCGCGGCGTGGGCGGCGTTTGAACTGTACATGGGTTCGCCCGGTTGGGCGGCAATCGCCGGCGGCATGGCCCTCTACGGCGCGTGGATGTACCTCTACGACTGGAAAGACCCGGAAGAGCCGGCGGCCAAGGAGTGACGATGTCAAAGCTGCTGGTGAAACCCAATGGCAAGACTGGCCGCGTCAGCCATGTGACGCCGAAGAACGCCGGCTGGACCTATGTCGGTTTCGATCTTTTCCGCTTGAAGAAGGGCGAGAGTGTTTCGAAAAAGACGAAGGACAAGGAAGTGTGCCTCGTCTTCGTGACCGGCAAAGGCAAGGCGGTTGCCGGCGGCAAAAAACTCGGCTCGCTCGGCGGTCGCAAGACGCCGTTCGACGGCAAGCCATGGTCGGTCTATGTGCCGGAGAAATCGGACTGGACGGTGACGGCTGAAACCGATCTTGAACTGGCGGTGTGCTCCGCGCCGGGTCTCGGCGGCGGATTGCCGGTGCGCGTCATCGGCCCGGACGATATTGGGCAGGAGACGCGCGGCAAGGGCACCAACACACGCTACGTGACGAACATCCTGCCGGAAACAGCGGCGGCGGACTCCCTGCTTGTGGTCGAGGTGATCACGCCGGGTGGGCACACGTCGAGCTACCCGCCGCACAAGCACGACCGGGACAATCTGCCGAAGGAATCCTATCTCGAGGAGACCTATTACCATCGGCTCAACCCGCCGCAGGGTTTTGCATTCCAGCGCGTCTATACGGACGCCGATGCCAA
>DATJTE010000116.1:0-39178 GCA_035503715.1 Rhizobiaceae bacterium
GGCGGGGGAGCGGCGGAAGCTTGTCGTTGTCACGCTTCGCCAGCGCGCCAAAGACGTCGGCGGTAGAGACCGCAACGTTCGGATTGACCAGCACCAGACCGAGCGCGGGAAAATCGGGCACGGGGGAAAGATCGTCACCCACGCCGCGCGCCAGCAGCGGTTTTGCCGCAAGACACATTGGCACGTCCGCGCCGAGCGCGAGCCCGATCCGCGCCAGCGTCGCGTGATCGACGTTCGCGTTCCAGGCATGCGCCAGGCCGCGCAGCGCGACAGCCGCGTCGCTCGATCCTCCGCCGACGCCGGACGCCACCGGCAGGTTCTTCTCCAGCGCGATCGATACGGGCGATGCATCGGCACCAACGTGACGGCGCAACGCGTCGCGCGCCTTGACGATCAGATTGGTGCGGTCTGTGGGAACGTCGGCCGCATAGCGGCCCGAGACGGTGAAACTGTCCTCGTCGCTCAGCGCGATTTCGATGCGATCACCGAACCGCGTGAACACGGCGAGGCTTTCGATCAGATGATAGCCGTCGGCGCGCCTGCCGACGACATGCAGTGCCAGGTTGATCTTGGCGGGCGCGGCGAGAAAGGTTTCGGCCGGGCGGTCGATGACCGCGCCTTCAGCCTCAATCTTTGGCAAGCTTGTAGACGCCGGTCTTCGGGTCCTGCACCAGCGTGCCGTTGGCGCCGGTCTTTGCCTGTTCCTCGGCGCGGCGCACCTTTGCCGTGACGCGCTCGGCTTCCTTGATGAACTGGCGGTAGCCGAAATAGGCGGCGACGCCGATGACGGCAAAGAAAATCAGTTGCGGCATTCGTTCCTCCCTCAGTCAGGGCGGTGGATTGCCTCTATCCTAACCGCCTTGCCCCCGATTTCAAAGCCCGAAGCGGTTCCACAGCGAGCGCTCCTCCGCCACTTCAATGAGGCCACGCGCGAACGAGCCGCCCATGTCGCCGAGCGCGGTGCCGTCGCGGCCGATGCCGAAGATGCCCATGCGGCGGCCGAACAGGCCGCGCGGCGGGGTGATGAGGCGCAGCCGCGTTTTCGGGCCGAATTTCTGCTTGAGCACGGCGCGCATGTCGCCGATGCCGTCGACCAAGCCCAGCTCGACGCCGCGTTTTCCGGTCCAGAACAGGCCGGTGAAGAGGTCCGGGTCGTCCTTCAGCCTGGCGCCGCGGCGCTCCTTGACGAGGTCGATGAAGGTGTCGTGGACCTCGAGCTGCAGGGCTTTCAGGCGCTCGATGTCCTCCTCCTTCTCGGGGCGGAAGGGATCGAGCACGGCCTTGTTCTTGCCGGCGGTGTAGACGCGCCGCTCGACGCCGATCTTCTCGAGCAGCTCGGTGAAGCCGAAGCCGGCTGAGACGACGCCGATCGAGCCGACGATGGAGGAGGGGTCGACGAAAATCTGGTCGCCCGCGACGGCGATCATGTAGCCGCCCGAAGCAGCGACATCCTCAACGAAAACAAGCACTTCCTTGTTCTTCTCGATGGCGAGGTCGCGGATGCGCTTGAAGATCAGGCGCGACTGGACCGGCGAGCCGCCCGGCGAGTTGATCGAGATGGCGACTGCGGGAGCCTCGGCGTCGGCAAAGGCCTTTTCCAAGACGCCCGCGGTACCTGCGAGCGACAGGGTCGGCCGGAACGCGTTGCCGCCGGACATGATCGTGCCGTGCAGCCGGACCACGGGAATGGTCACGTAGTTCGGGCGCATGGAAGGAGGAAGCAGGCGGTTGAGGAGCCGTCTCACGGGTGGGGATCTCCGGTCTTTTCAATGGATGTAGGTAGCGACGGGAGAAGCGCAAGCGCCGATCTAAGCCGCCCCCTTCACCACGCTTCGCGTGGTCCCCTTCCCCCGTTCACGGGGGAAGATCCAAGGCTGCGGCCGGCCGCGACGGTAGATCCTCCCCTGCGAAGCGGGGGAGGGGGACCGACGAAGTCGGTGGAGGGGGCGGCCTTGATTTAATCCCCAAACAGCGACGCCCGCCCATTGTTGATGGCGTCGGCGCGCTCGGTGAAGGCGTGGCTGCCGGCATTGTGAAGGATCATCGGCGGCATCAGCGAAAGCGCCGCGCGGGAGGCGCGGACGGCGCGCACGATGACGCGGATTGCCGGCGCTTCGGCACGCGGATGCACCGGCACGATCTCGGCGTTGCCGAAACGACCGGAAAGCGCGTCGAGAAGCGCGGTCAGCGATTTCGGCCGGGTGATCACGGCCAGCCCGCCGCGCGGCTTGACGATTGCCGCGGCCGTGCGGATCCAGGCTTCGATCAGTCCGTCCTCCATCACATGCGCCTCGCGTTTCAGCGCATGCGGGGTGGCACGGTCGTGGCCTTCGTTGAAGGGCGGGTTCATGATGGCGAAGTCGAAGCTGCCGTCGGCGAGGCCGGCCGCTTCGCGCGCCTTGCCGGTCAAGGTGACGTCGGCGATGAGCAGCGAGGCACGGGCCGCGACGGCCGCATTGTCGGGGTGCTCCAGCGTACGGTTTGCGTAAGCAGCCATGTCCGCCGAGCGCTCGACCAGCACGACCTTCGCCTTTTTGCACCGCGCCGCGACGGCCAGCCCCGCCGCACCCGCGCCCGCGCCGAGATCGGCGAGTCGGCCGGCGAAACCGGACGGCACGGCGGCTGCGAGCGTCATGGCGTCCATGCCCGCGCGGTGACCTTTTTCCGCGGGCTGGATCAGGAAAAAGGCGCCGCGGTGGAAGGCGTCGATGGTGAAGTCAGCGGGCGCTTTCGCCATAAAGCTCCGGTCAGAGCTCCCGCATTTCGTTGGCGATGCCGGCGTCGGTGAGGATCGCCTTGGCCTCCTCGGCATCGTCTTCGGCCACGAGGATGCGGCGCGGCAGAATGCCGATCGAGCCGTCGAGCACGCTCATGTTCTGGTCGGCGACCAGCACCTCGATGCCGGCGTCGCGCAAGAGCGCCTCGACGAAAGAAATGACCACGGCGTCATTGGTGCGGATGAGTTCGATCATGGCCGGAAACTCGCAGGCTGAAGCCGATATGTAAACGCCCGTACCGGCTCTCGGCCTGCCCGCGCCAATTCGCCCACTTGCGGTTGATGCTTGCACAACCCTAGAATCCATTGCAAAGCCAAGTCTGAAGCCCTTTGGGGCACATTTAGGCTGGTTAGCGTGCGAAGACGGAGTTTTTCGTGGGCGTCGTACTCAATCTGGAAGATGGCAAGCGCCAGACCGCGTCTATCAAGCTTCTGCTCGATCTGACCGCGGACGGCATGAAGCGTGTCAACGAGCTGATCCTGTCCAAGGCCGGCTCGGACGTCGAAATGATCCCGGAGGTGGCGAACCACCTGATCTCGTCCGGCGGCAAGCGGCTGAGGCCGATGCTGACGCTGGCGGCGGCGGAAATGTTCGGTTACGCCGGCGATGCACATGTGAAGCTCGCGACCAGCGTCGAGTTCATGCACACCGCGACGCTGCTGCACGATGACGTCGTCGACGAGAGCGATCTGAGGCGCGGCAAGAAGACGGCTCGCATGATCTGGGGCAACCAGGCGAGCGTGCTGGTCGGCGACTTCCTGCTCGGCCAGGCCTTTCGCATGATGGTCGATGTCGGCTCGCTCGACGCGCTGGACGTGCTCTCCACCGCGGCGACGATCATCGCCGAGGGCGAGGTGATGCAGCTCGCCGCGGCAAAGCATCTGGAGACGACCGAGGACGAACATTTCGCCGTGATCAAGGCGAAGACCGCGGCGCTGTTTTCGGCTGCGGCCGAGGTCGGTCCGATCGTTGCCGGCGCCAGCCGCACGGATCGGGCAGCACTCCGCTCCTACGGCATGAATCTCGGCCTGGCCTTCCAGTTGATCGACGACGCGCTGGATTACGGCGGTTCGACAAAAGACCTCGGCAAGAATGTCGGCGACGATTTCCGCGAGGGCAAGGTGACCTTGCCGGTGATCCTCGCCTACCGCCGCGGCACAGGCGCCGAGCGCGAGTTCTGGAAGCGCGCGATCGAGGACAACCAGACCGATGACGCCGCCCTCGAGAAGGCAACCGGGCTGATGACGAAGCACGCGGCGATCGCCGACACGATCGCGCGCGCGCGCCATTTCGGCGACATTGCGCGCGACGCGCTGGCGCCGCTCCCGGCCACCAGCCACAAGACCGCGCTGATCGACGTCATCGACTTCTGCATCAGCAGAGTGGGTTGAGCTTCGCGGGAAGAGCTTCTCTCACCCCATTTTTCGGATGCTGTCGCGTAGTCGATTGATTAGATCGTCAAATTGCCCTTTTACCTCTGCTGGATCCAGATCGAGGGTCTCAAAATCTCCAATATTACTATATGAAATAGCTAGCTCTAAAAACTCATTTTTCTCCACAAAAGTGAGATCACATAGTGAAAATGAATTATACCCCCAGTCAAATTTATTCTTGAATTCAATAAGGTATCCTTTCTCGCCTACATTACGAATGCAGAACAAAAGGAAATAGTATATTAATCTGTTGGAGGCTCCCCAAATATCTTTCTCATCTCGTACGGAGATAGCTCCCATCGCTAGAATCCAATCGTCCTGACAGGCGGTGCCATCGCGGTGAGGGCTGGGCTGCGAGGGCGCGCCGGCCTATTCTTCTGGCAGTTTCTCGGGGGCTGCGCGGCCCTCTTTAAGAACCCACACGTCGTGTGGAACGGAGTGATTATCCACCCATTCCTGCCAGTGATTCTTTAGCCACGCCGGAGAGATGGCTGTGACTTTACTATCAAATCTCGCTTCTAGAGGCAGAATAACGAGCACATGGCCGGCACCATAACCACTATCTCGAATGAGGCCCAGGCCAGACCCCTCGGACGTCTCGAATAGCATATAATCGACGATTTCTTCCCTTGGAGCAAACTTTCTGAATCTAAGTATAGAGCCACGAAAAAGAGGTTCGCTGCCATCAAGTTCACTTAATCTAATAAAATTCATATCTAGGTATCCAAATCATGGCCGCCGGTTGAATCGCGATCTGCTTTCGATCGCCGACACGATTGCGCGCGCCCGCCATTTCGGCGACATCGCCCGCGACGCGCTGGCGCCGCTTCCGGCGACCAGCCACAAGACCGCGCTGGTAGACGTCATCGACTTCCGCATCAGCGGGGTGATTTGAGAGGCTTAATGCATTATGAAATTTGGTGAAAGTAAAAATAGAAGAGGCAATTCTCAGTTATCCGCAATAATTGGGCTATCTTCCACCGAATTTGCGAAAGTGCAATTTTTAGCTATTACCTTAAACTGAAAATCGCTGCCGCTCAGCATAAAAGCATATCTAGAAAAGTCATCGTATCTTTCATTAACGTAGTCCTCAGACATTACTATATCGTAAGGCAGATTTTCTTGATTGTTCAATACGCCGTTTGCAGAAATGGCGATACAGAATTCGAAATAAAGCTCACCGACTAGTTTCCGCATCGTGCATATACCGGAAGTGCCCCCTTGAATCGATGCCGATGTAGGAAACTCCGAAATCGCCATAGCCGCTTGAATCATAGGGCAGCCGCAAGAATTCTTTCATAAGACGTCCCTTACCAGAGCCCCGTTGCGCGGCCTATCGCACCAAGAAGACCGCCACCAGGGCTTCCACTTGATGTAGGCCTTCTTCCTAGCGAATCCGAAGCCTGTCAGGGTTGTCTGGCCGTCCCGACTGGAGGTGCAGTAACTAAGTGATGTCCTTGTTAATTATATTTGCTATAGTATCTACTATTTTTTCGTACCCGAAGTCGCTAATCACAAATGTATTTTCGCCAATACTATAATAGCCATGGCGACCAATTTGTTCTTCTGCCTCTTGAATTAATCTTCTAAGGGATATGAATTCGAACTCAATTTTCTTGCCGTCGAGGACAGCATATATATCAGAACACCACTCCTTATCTAGCAGCTCATTTTTTCTTTTATCGTCGATCTCGTAGTCTGATTTAATTTCCAAGGTCATTTTTAGAGGCCGCTCTTATCTGAACTTTATTTCATTCAATAGAGATTGATAGCGTTCTAAACTCATTTGGGTTCGGGGGGATATTTCAAAGTGCCCGGGCTTCCCTCGCGCCGTTATTTCAAGCTCCTTTGATACACTAGACATATCAATCCTATTGGCCCCTCCGAAGCGGCTTAGCGAATTCGGGTTAGAACTGAGGGAAATCCCCCTGCCAGGATTTACCATCCCCTTAGGATCAACCTTAATGTCAACTCCGGGACGGGCCTGCATGTCAGTTCCGCCTCGGTAGTAAGTATCGCCTTGAGGGGCTTTATCATCATTCTCCTTTTTTTGATCCTTATCATTTTTCTCAGGATCAGGAGATGCTGCTGCAAATGCACCATCGGTGTTTTCTTTAGCGTCGGGGGTTAGTTCTCCATTGGCCATGGGCGTTGTCGTCGCCATAAGAAAGCCGCCGGCGATAACCCCTACTGTTGCAGCACCGCCGATAGCAGCAGCATGAGCGCCGAACCCTAAGGCCGATACGACGCTTGAGAAAAAGCCTTCGATCGCTCCAACGAGACCGACTTCGGCGACAGCAGTAGTGTGGCCATTTGGATCGCTCTTGTTGATGGGGTCGTTCAGCGAGTACGAATAACGATTCGTGCCCACCCCCGGCATTGTCGGGTCCATCGTGTCGGGCGAGATGAACCGCACCGGCACGATCTGCGTCTGGCCCGTTGCGGGGTTTAGCCGCGCGCCGAAGGTAGACGCAGCATAGGCTCCCGACGTCCCAGCAATCGCCATCGATGTCGTCAGCATGATCGCCAGCAGCCGTTGCACGATCCTTCCCCTTCTCATTGTCAAATCCTCCGCCCTGCAATTGTGTTGGTCATCAATCCATCCTCGGCTCGCGCCAGCCGAGCGCTTCGGCCCTGGCGAAGGCCTCCGCGTTCGCGCGGTGCAATTCCAGCGCGCGGGGCATCTCCGCCGGCGGAATGTCTTTTTCGTTCGGATACTTCCGGATGAAGTCGCGCTCGAGCAGCCGGTAATAGGCGGTGCCCTTCTTGGTCAGCGAATAGGCGTCGGCCGGATTGGCTGCGATCAGCACATCGGCAACGGCAATGGCCTCGTCATAACGGCCTGTCGCCAAGAGGTTGTCGAGCACGCCCGTGGCAATGAGCGCCAACGCCTCGTGGCGCGTCAGCGTTTTCAGATAGACGCCGTTGCGGACCGCCTCGTCGGTCATCGGCAAGATCTTGCGGTAGTGTTCGTCGCGCGTGAAACCGGCTCCGCTTGTCGTCTCCAGATTCCAGGTCCTGCCGCTGGCGCGGTCAGTGAACTTGACGAACACATGCAGCGGCGCGGTCGACAGCGTGAGATCGAGGCCGAGCTTTTCGCCAAGTGCAAGAAAGAGCATCGGCATCGAAACGCAGTTGCCTTTCCTGGTCGCGAGATAATGTGTGAGCATCTGCGCGCCGGGCTGCTGGCCGAAAGGATCGGACAAATCATACTGAAACGGCGTGTTGCCGTTCCACCAGCCGGGCTCGTAGATGAAGGTCCGCAGCGCCTTCATCTTCTCCATGTCGGTCGCGGCTTCGACCGGCGGCAAGGTGGACAGCATCGTGTTGATGGTCGCCACCATGCGGTTGAGTTCCGCAAGGGTTGCGGTTTCGTCGACAGTAGGATCGACAAATTTGTCCACCGCGAGCTTGGCGCGCGCGAAACCCATTTCACCCACGCGCGCGTCGACAATAGATCGCGTCAATACGATTTCAGACTGGATAGTTTCCGCTTTTGTGAGCGAAGTAGTGAAGGCTAAAAAGATTATAGCTAATATTAGTCGAACCGATCTGTACATGGAGCCTCCCAAACATATTTGAATAATGTTTGGCTCGAACTCGAAAGCCGCAAACATTGTTATGAACAGAATTGTCGCCTGGCGGAGCGTTATGAGTTGCCGTGGGACGCTCAAAGCTATTCGCGCGGGCCCGCCATTTCGGCGACATCGCCCGCGACGCGCTGGCGCCGCTCCCGGCCACCAGCCACAAGACCGCGCTGATCGACGTCATCGATTTTTGCATCAGCAGGGTGGCGTAAGCCACTGGCAAGCCTTGTCAGGCAAGTTTCCGGCTGACCCGATTGTGAACGGGCCCGGAGTTGAAGCGCGACCGCAAAAAGGACATGCTTTGCGGTCAACAGAAGTGTTGAGTCTGGCGGCGTGTTTGACGACCTGGCCGCGACGCTTCGTGAAGGGATCTGATGCAGCTTAGACGCAAATTCCTGGTTGCGGCGGCCTCGGGCATGGTGCTGCTGGCGCCGCTCGCCTCCGCAAAGGAAACCCCCGATACGGTGATGATCGACTCCTTCTCGGGCGCCTATCTCGCCGCCCGGGTGGCCGAGGTCGACAACGACCTCGGGAGTGCGATCTCCTATTACCAGCGGGCACTGACCTTCGACCCGGACAACCAGACGCTCCAGCAGAGCCTGATGCTGGCGCTGATCACCAGCGGCCGTTTCGACGAGGCGCTGCCGATCGCCGGCAAACTGAAGACGGTGCCGGAGATCGAGCGCTTCTCGCGGCTGGCGCTCGCCGCCGACAGTTTTCGCAAGGAAGATTACAAGAACGCCGAGTTCTGGCTGAAACTCACGCTGGAGTCCGATCTTGACCGCCTGATCACCGGGCTGATGACCGCCTGGGCAAAAGCCGGGCAGGGCAATGCGACCGACGCGGTCGCGTTCCTCGACAAGCTCGAAGGCCCCGAATGGTACGGGCTGTTCAAGAATTTGCACCGCGCGCTGATCCTCGAGCAGGCCGGCCGCGACGCCGATGCAAAGGCGGCTTACGACCTTGTCATGCAGGATCTGTCGGCCGGCGGCGCCGCGCCCGAAACCTGGCTGCGCGGCGCCGAAGCCTATGCCGGCTATCTCGCGCGCAAGGGCGACAAGCAAGGCGCGCTGAACGTCCTGGATCAGGCTGACGAATTCGCGCCGGGCCGCGTGCAGATGCAGGCGCTGCGCTTGCAGATCGCGGCCGGCGCGCCGGTGCATCCGATGGTCGCCAATCCGGTCGAGGGCGCCTCGGAAGTGCTGCTCGATCTCGGCACGGCGCTGAACCGCGGCGGCGGCGAAAGCTTCGTGCGGCTTTATCTGCAATATGCGCTGGCGCTGCGCCCGAACGGCGACGCCATCCTGCTGCAGCTTGCCGGCGTGTCGGAAGCGCAGGAAGATCCGGAAGAGGCCATCGCGCTCTACGAGCGCATCCCGGCCGACTCGCCGCTGAAGCGGCTCTCCGAACTGCAGCTCGGCCTGAACCTCGCCGACCTTGACCGCAAGGACGAGGCGATCAAGCACCTCACCAAGCTGCTGGACGCAGCGCCCGACGATATGCGCGCCTATCTGGCGCTCGGCGGCGTCTACGCTTCCGATGAGAAATACGCGGAAGCCGCGAAGGTCTATGACCGCGCGGTCGAGCGGCTGCCCAATCCGGTGCGCGCCAACTGGAACATTTTTTACCAGCGCGGCATCGCCTATGAGCGGACCAAGCAATGGCCGAAGGCGGAGCCGAATTTCCGCAAGGCGCTGGAGCTCTTCCCGGACCAGCCGCAGGTGCTGAATTATCTCGGCTACTCCTGGGTCGACATGAACATGAACCTCGACGAGGCGCTCGACATGATCCGGCGCGCCGTCGATCTGAGACCCGGCGACGGCTACATCGTCGATTCGCTCGGCTGGGCTTACTACAAACTTAACCGCTTCGATGAAGCGGTGACGGAGCTGGAGCGCGCGGTGTCGCTGAAGCCCGACGATGCGGTGCTGAACGACCATCTCGGCGATGCCTACTGGCGCGCCGGACGGAAGCTGGAAGCGACCTTCCAGTGGAGCCATGCGCGCGACATGAAGCCCGAGAAGGACGTGCTGGCGCAGGTCGAGAAGAAGCTCGCCGAAGGGTTGCCGCCGCTCGACAAGAAGACGGCGGAAGAGAAGCCCGCGCTGACTCCCGCGCCGGCGGCCGAGCCGAAAGCGGTCGAGCCCGAGAAGCGCTCGGAGGTTGCGCCGGCAACCACGCCGGCGCCGACCGAAGCGGCACCGGCTGAAGCGGCGGTCGTGATCCCTGCGGCCTATACCGTGCTGCCCGGCCAGTCGCTCTGGTCGATCGCGGTCGACAAGCTCGGCAACGGCAATCGCTACATCGAGATCCTTAACCTGAACCCTGAGCTTCAGGGCGATCCTGGCCGGCTGTTGCCGGGGCAGGAACTCAAGCTTCCGCAATAGTTCCAGTCAGATGATGTTCACGTCCACGTTCTTCCCGCTGATCTGAACGGCCTTCGTCGTTCCGGCGCGATTGCGCCGATCAGATCAATTCGGCGCCGCCGAAGCGGCAGCCGCGCGTGGAGATATTTTCAGATGGCGAACATCAACGGTGTCGGCCTGACTAAGAGTCAGGTCGAGGATTTCATCAAAAACGGTTGGGTGAAGATCGAGGGTGCATTCAGCACGGACGTAGCGGAGCAATGCCGCAACGAGTTGTGGGCGGACATCGGCCTCTCGCCTGACCAGCCGGAGACATGGACCCAGCCGGTTATCCGGGTTGCGTCAAAATCGTCCGCTCCCTTCAGAGAAGCTGCCAATACACCGCAGCTTCACCGGGCATACGATCAACTCGCCGGAGCGGGCCGCTGGCTGGCGCCGCAAGGACTGGGCACCTTTCCGATCCGCTTTCCGTCCACCGTCCCGGCCGGCGACGATGGCTGGCATATCGACGTGAGTTTTGGCGACAGCCCGGACTTCATGGAGTGGCGGGCCAATGTGAAGAGCAGCGGCCGGGCTTTGCTGATGCTCTTCCTGCTGTCGGACATCGGGCCGGACGATGCGCCGACGCGGATACGAAAGGGCTCGCACCTCACCATCGCGCGCGAACTGCTGCCCTATGGCGAGGCAGGCGCCACGCTGAGGCAGCTTTCGGCCGAAGGTTATGCTTCGACGGCGGATTGTGAGGTCGAGCTGGCGACCGGCGCGGCGGGCACGGTCTATCTGTGCCACCCGTTTCTCGTCCATGCCGCGCAAGCGCACCGCGGAAAGATGCCACGCTTCCTGGCCCAGCCTCCGCTCTTGCCGAAGACGGAGTTCGACCCAAGGCTGCCGCCGTCGCCAGTCCAGATCGCCATCCGCGACGCGTGCGGCCTGAAGTTCTAGCTTTTGGCAAACTGTCGCGTTCTTGACCGCATAGGTCGCGCCGACTAGGGAGGGGCCGGTTTTCCGGCCTCTTTTCATTTGAAGGCGCTTCTTCGTGACCGCAGCTTCCATGAGCCCGGCCCGCTCGTTCCAGGGCCTCATCCTGACGCTCCACGCCTATTGGGCGGAGCGCGGCTGCATCATTCTGCAGCCCTACGACATGGAAGTCGGCGCCGGTACGTTCCATCCCGCGACGACGCTGCGCGCGCTCGGTCCGAAGCCGTGGAACGCGGCTTACGTGCAGCCGTCACGCCGGCCGAAGGACGGCCGCTACGGCGAGAACCCGAACCGGCTGCAGCACTATTACCAGTATCAGGTGATCCTGAAGCCGAACCCGCCGAACCTGCAGGAGCTCTATCTCGGCTCGCTGGCCGCGATCGGGCTCGACCCGCTGGTGCACGACATCCGCTTCGTCGAGGACGATTGGGAGAGCCCGACGCTGGGCGCCTGGGGGCTCGGCTGGGAATGCTGGTGCGACGGCATGGAGGTATCGCAGTTCACCTATTTCCAGCAGATCTGCGGCATCGAATGCGCGCCGGTTTCCGGCGAACTGACCTACGGGCTGGAGCGGCTCGCCATGTATGTGCAGGGCGTCGACAATGTCTACGACCTGAACTTCAACGGGCTCGAAGGCGACGAGGTGGTCACCTATGGCGAAGTCTTTTTGCAGGCCGAGCAGGAATATTCGCGGCACAATTTCGAGCATGCGGATACGGCCAAGCTGTTCCGCCATTTCGTCGACGCGGAGGAGGAGTGCCGCGCGCTGCTCGCCGCCGGCGCGCCGAAGGATGGCGACAACATCCGCCTGCACAGGATGGTGCTGCCTGCCTACGACCAGGCGATCAAAGCGAGCCACGTCTTCAACCTGCTCGACGCGCGCGGCGTGATCTCGGTGACCGAGCGGCAGAGCTACATCCTCAAGGTGCGCGAACTGGCGAAGGCCTGCGGCGAGGCGTTTCTGCTGACCGAAGCGGGCGGGGCGACGGCGTAGAAATTAGGATCAGCGCCATCGCGCCGACTCTCCGTCAAGGGGAGGGTAAAGCTGTCTGACCCCTCTGTTGATCATCGACAAACCGCTCTTCGGTGGTCGGTACCGAGTGATGTTCGTGCGTGATCACCCATTCGTCGGCGCGCTTCTCCAGTCCGACTGTCAGCCTGAGATCGAGCGGGCCGGCCGATGTGCCGTCGCAGTGGATGGCGCAGGTGACGAAGGCGACTTTCTCGCCCGCGGTCGCTTGGATGTCGCTTGGTGTGAAGGTGATTGGACCCTTGGGCTTGTCGTAGAAGAAGTCCCAGGTTTCGTTGTAGGCGTCGATGCCTTTCACCGTGGCCGGGAAATCGAACATCAACACATCCTTGGCGTGATGCGCCAGGATCGCCTCGCGGTCGCCCGCGCTGATGGCGCGGGTCCAGTCGGTCACGATGCGTTTGACTTGCTCGGCATTGTCATTGGGCATGTTCTGTCTCCTTTCTTGCAAAGGGTCTCCGCGCAGCGTCGCCGCGCCGAGAAACCCTGTTCGACTCATTGTCGTTCCGGAGCGCTGTAGATCGACATTTTGCCCGAGCATTTTTTGTCAGGCGTTCGGAAGCGAGCGAAAGAGGAGACTTTTCGAGGTGAGCTTTGCAGGTCCAGGGAAGGTTACGCGCAGTCTAGGCACTGCGTTTCCACTGCGAGAACAGTGACTTGCACCGGCGGGTTCGCCATTGTCTGGAGGGCGCGGCGGACGCCGGACAGTGGCATGCCGCTAAAGCCATGGACGAGGAACACCGCGCTCAGCGCCGCGATCTGGAGGAGGGTTGAAGCGGTTTTCATCGTCGTCGTCCGGTCAAAAACTGTCCATCTGAAGCGTTGGTCGCTTCAGGGCTCGGTTTGGTTCAAAGGGGTTCTGCAAAGACGACGATTGGCCGGACCGGATTTCGACAGGGCCTGCGAAAAATTTCGAGCGAGGGCGGGAGGGTGACAAGCCGGGCACGGCTTGATAGGGCACGCCCGCTACCAAAGAGACGCGCCATGCCCGACCTGCTTCTAGAACTCCGCTCCGAGGAAATCCCCGCCCGCATGCAGCGCAAGGCGGCCGGCGATCTGAAGAAGCTGATTACCGACGGTCTGATCGAGGCGGGCCTGACCTATGAGGCGGCCCGCGAATACTGGACGCCGCGGCGGCTGGCGCTCGATATCCGCGGCCTGACCGCGCGCTCCAAGGATGTGCGCGACGAAATCAAGGGCCCGAGCGTCACCGCGCCGGAGCAGGCGATCCAGGGCTTTCTGCGCAAGGCGGGGCTGAAGGACATTTCGGAGGCGCACAGACACACCGACCCGAAGAAGGGCGATTTTTATGTCGCCCATATCGTCAAGCCGGGCAGGGCGGCGGAAGAGATCATTGCCGAACTGGTGCCGGGCGTGGTGCGGAAGTTCCCCTGGCCGAAGGAGATGCGCTGGGGCGCGGCGTCCGGGCCGAAGGGCATGCGCTACGGCAAGACCGAGGGGAGGGGCGGCGAGACGCTGCGCTGGGTGCGCCCGCTGCAGTCGATCGTCTGCACCTTCGGGCCGGAGACGTCGGAACCGGTGGTGATCGATTTCGAGATCGACGGGATCAGATCCGGCAACGTCACCTACGGCCACCGCTTCCACGCGCCGGATGCGATCACCGTGAGGCGCTTCGACGATTACGTGTCGAAGCTCGAAGGCGCGAAGGTCGTGCTCGATGCGGATCGGCGCAAGGAGATCATCCTTGCCGACGCCAAGAACCTCGCCTTCGCGATCGGACTCTCGCTTGTCGAAGACGAGGGGCTGCTGGAAGAAGTGTCCGGTCTGGTCGAGTGGCCGGTCGTGCTGATGGGCGAGTTTGAGAAAGACTTTCTCGACATTCCGGGCGAGGTGATCCGGCTGACCATCAGGGCGAACCAGAAGTGTTTTGTCACATCCGCCTCTACCTCCCCCTCGGGGGGGGAGGTCGCGCCGCAAGGCGCGGGTGGGGGTGAGAATAGCCACCCCACCCCGGCGCTGCGCGCCGACCCTCCCCCTCAAGGGGAGGGTAAGCTCTCCAACCGCTTCATCCTCACCGCCAACATCGAGGCGAAGGACGGCGGCAAGGAGATCGCGCACGGCAACGGCAAGGTGGTGCGGGCGCGGCTCTCGGATGCGCTGTATTTCTGGAAGACCGACCAGAGCGATCTGCCGGACCTCGGTGCGCTGGAGGAGTCGGGGAAAAAGTTCGGGCTGAACCTGAAGAAGCCGCTCGACCAGCGCATGGCGCGGCTCGATCATCTGGGCGTCACCTTTCACGCCAAGCTGGGCACGCAAGGCGAGCGCGTGGAGCGCATCCGCGACCTGGCGCAGCAGCTTGCACCGGTGGTGAAGGCCAATCCGATCCTGGTGGATCGCGCCGTGGTGCTGGCCAAGGCCGACCTGCAGACGGAAGTCGTCGGCGAGTTCCCGGAACTGCAGGGCGCTATGGGACGGAAGTACGCGCTGCTGCAAGGCGAGGAGCCGTCGGTCGCGGCGGCACTGGAGGAGCACTACAAGCCGCAAGGCCCGTCGGACCGCGTGCCGGCCGACCCGGTGTCGGTGACGGTGGCGCTGGCCGACAAGCTCGACACGCTAGTGGGCTTCTGGGCGATCGACGAAAAGCCGACGGGCAGCAAGGACCCTTTTGCGCTACGTAGGGCGGCGCTGGGCGTGATTAGGATTTTGACTGAAAACATGCTGCGCGTCGATCTGCTCCCGATGATGCGCTCTGCTTACAAGCCCATCGGGTTGAGGCTCGACCTACGAAACCAAGACTATCGAGATCGGTTGCTTGAATTGGCCACCAATCACTTCCGGGGCAAGGCCAAAAACGAAGAGGAGCTTCTGGAAAATTTGGCTACGGGTTGGGATCGTCAGTTCGTTTACGACGCGGTCAATCTTGCCGCAGACATTGATTTGAGCGACCTCCTCTCCTTCTTCCATGATCGCCTGAAAGTGTATCTCCGCGATCAGGGCGCGCGGCATGATCTGATCGACGCGGTCATCACGCCGACCTCGGACGATCTGCTGATGATCGTCCGGCGTGTCGAGGCGCTGGGATCGTTCCTCGACAGCGAGGATGGCAAGAACCTGCTCGCCGGCACCAAGCGCGCCGCGAACATTCTGGCGGCGGAGGAGAAGAAGGGCACGCGCATTGCCGACGCGGTCGATCCAAAACTCTTCAAGGAAGAGGCCGAGCGCAAACTGTTCGCGGCGGTGAATCAGGCCGAGAAGGACGCTGGCCAAGCGATAGAGAATGAAGACTTTTCCGCCGCGATGCGCGGGCTTAGCGCGTTGCGCGAGCCCGTTGATTCATTCTTTGAAAAAGTGCTCGTGAACGACCCGGACGAAAACGTCCGCGCCAACCGTCTGGCGCTGCTCGCCCGCATCCGCGCCGCGACCGGCGAGGTCGCGGATTTCTCCAAGATCGCGGGCTAGATGGAAACCGGTCGAGCAAAGGGATCATAATCCCCTGTCGGGGGTCCAAATCCCTCCTTCGCTACCATCCATCCGATTGCCGGCTCGGCAGGTCGCCAATAACGACAGGCAGCGGACTTGGCCATTGGTGCGCTCTCTAAAACCGCTTGCAAAACAAGATCAGTTAATCTAGCTTACGAACTGATTGTGAAATGCAATCAGTCTGCCATCATGCGATTGACTTGCCGGGCAGACATATTGATATCAATGCAACGCCGCATGTGGAGGACATCATGGATCGGGAAAACCCTTACCGCCGGGTGATTGTGGCCGCCGGTGCGGTCATGACCTGCGTCGCCAGGGGCGGCCATGTTCTCGCCCGCCGCACGCGCAGATGCGCCGTCGGATAGCAGTGTTGACGGAACCGACAAGATGAATGCCGCCGCAATCACCATCACGCCGATACTTGTTGCCGAGCTGCACGTCGAAGGCGAGATCATGCCGGTCTACGTGCATATCATCGACCATCCCGAGGCGCGCATCCTGGTCGACACCGGCATGACGGAGCTGCACCCGGCAGTGGTGGAAGCCTTCAATCCCAAGCTCTATCCGCTGGACAAGCAGGACCTCGACCTCGCCAGCATCGACATTGTCGTCAATACGCATCTGCACGCCGACCACTGCGGCGGCAATCATCTCTTCGCCGGCAAGCCGATCTACGTCCAGCGCCGGGAACTCGAGGACGCCCACCGCGACGCGGCCGAATATCCCATTCGCGAATGGGTCGATGCGCCGGGCGTCAGCTATGTACCGGTCGACGGCGAGTTCGAGCTGCTTCCCGGCTTGCGGCTCTTGCCTGCGTCCGGCCACACAGCCGGCATGCAGGTCGTCGTCATCGAAACCGGCGGGCGCCCGCTCGTCGTTGGCGGCGACGTGGCGGTCTGGTTCGGCGAGTTCGAAGAGCCGGAGAGCGAGGGCCAGCTCAAGGTGCTCGCGCTCAACCCCGAACTGGTCTGGCTCGCGCACACGCATGAACCGTGGCGACCTGCACCGCATAAGGCATGACATCGCGCCTCGATCGCGCGGCATATCGGAGGAGAATATAGAGAATGGCCAAACTCGTGTTTGGAATGAACCAGTCGCTGGACGGCTACGTCGACCACAATTCGTTCGGGCCAAGCCCGACGCTGTTCCGCAATTTCATCAAGGAGGCTCAAACGCAGACGGGCAGCATCTACGGCCGCACCATGTACGGGCTCATGCGGTACTGGGACGACGACCATCCCGACTGGGAGCCGGACGGAGCTGCCTACGCGGCGGCGTGGCGGAAGCAGCCGAAATGGGTGGTGTCGCGCACGTTGAAGTCGGTCGGCCCCAACGCCACGCTTGTGGAAGGTGACCTCGAGGCAGCGATCCGCAAGCTGAAGTCCGAGCGCGACGGCGAGATCGAAGTCGCAGGCCCGAAGCTGGCCCGCAGCCTGACCAACTTCGGCCTGATCGATGAGTATCGAATCTACCTGCACCCTGTCGTGCTCGGCCAAGGCACGCCATATTTCGCCGGACCCAGGCCGCCGCTCCGCCTCGTGAGCCATGACCGGATCGACGAGAATGTGCTCAGGCTGAGCTACGTTCCTGCGTGATCCCGCCGGCGACCGAAGCTGGCTGACGGCTCAATAGCCGACGATGTCGACGCGGACGCTGTTCTTGTAAACGTCGACCTGGATGACCGGCTCGCCGTCGGCAATGGCCTTGCGCGTCTCGCCCGTCATCACACCGGATTTTCCGAGCATGCGTTCCAGCCGCGCGCGGGAGTCGGTCGAGCCGAACCACGGATCGTCCTGGTCCTCGGCATCGACCACGCCGAACTTGTGCACATTGGCGCGGTCCTGGCGGATCATCTGCGGCACGGTGTCGAGCCGGTAGCCGTCACTGGCGTGCTTGTCATCCTCGGAGATGCGCGCCTGGTAGGAACCGAGCAGCGTGTCGGCATTCGCTGCGCTCGCAGAAAGAAGCGCGATGGCGAAGGCCGCCGCGCCGCGTGAAAACCTGTTCATGGAAAACCCCTTTCGCCCATTCGCCGTCGCTAATAGCGACGGCACCCGGCCGAAGTTTGGCATTCGGCCGGCACCAGCGAAAGATGGCGGAAATGATTATTCCGGGTCGCGGGTGGAAGCTTCAGTGGGAGCGGGGGCTGCTGCACCTTCAGACACCGCCGGTTCCTTGACGGGCAGCGGTTCGGCCGGGGCGCTTGCCGTCTGCGGCTCCGGCATTTCGTCAGCCGGTGCGGTCGCCTCGGCCGGCGCGGTGGGCTCAAGCGGGGCGGCAGCTTCGGCCGGCGCGAATGTGTCGCCGACAACGCCGCCGCGGATCACCATCGGCGTGCTGGCAGGCCCGGAGCGCTTCTCCTCGATTGCGGCGACCTTTTCGTCCGTGACCGGCGGCTCACCGAGCGCGATGAGAGAACTGTCCGTGCCGGAAGCGATTTCGGTCTCGCTCGGGTAAACGATGTCCGCGGTTTCGACGCCCGCCGGAAGGGCGGGAATGGCGACCATCGACTGGGTGAGCTTCGTGTCGACGGCCGGCAGCACCAAAAAGGATGAGGCCTGCGCCTCGCCGGCGGCAAAGACAGCCGCAGCAACAAACCCGTACGCGATACGCATCTGACCCACCGTCTCCGAAGGTTTCCGGAGCGCCCCTCATACCGGCCCCAAATTGAGGCCGCCTTGCCCTGAAGCCTCGCATTTTAGTCTTAATAAAACGGTGACGCAGGGGTACTTGCCGCGACCGAGGGGGCAGGATAGGCAGCGCCAGACCTTTGGAAATCCCGCAAGGACGCGGCGCAAAGTGGCGGAAATCCTGAACATTTCGGCGGCAAAGGGCCGGGCGCTCGAGCTGCTTTCGGCCGGCGAGGTCGTCGCGATCCCGACCGAGACCGTTTACGGGCTGGCCGGCGACGCGACCAGCGGGACCGCCGTCGCGCGCATCTTCGAGGCGAAGGGCCGGCCGCGCTTCAACCCGCTGATCGCGCATGTCGCGAGCCTCGCAATGGCGGAGGGGATCGGCGTTTTCGACCCGGTGTCGCGAAAGCTGGCCGAACAATTCTGGCCTGGCCCGCTGACGCTGGTGGTTCCGCTGAAAGCTGAAGTGGCCATTCATCCGCTCGCGACCGCGGGGCTGGACACGATCGCGCTGAGGCACCCGAAGGGGATCGCGGGTGAGTTGATCGCAGCGCTCGGCCGGCCGCTGGCCGCACCCAGCGCCAATTCGTCCGGCAAGGTCAGCGCGACGACGGCTGAAGCGGTGGAGGCCGACCTCGGCGCGCGTATTCCACTGATCATCGATGGCGGGCAGACACCGGTCGGGCTGGAATCGACAATCGTAAAAATGGACGGCGATGGCCTGCGGCTGCTGAGGCCCGGCGGGATCGCGGCCGAAGAGATCGAGGCGGCGATCGGCCGGAAACTGCTCCGCGACGATAGCGGCAAGGTCGAAGCGCCGGGCATGCTCGCCTCTCACTATGCACCGCACGCGGCGCTGCGGATGAACGCGGCGCGCGTGCAGCCGGGCGAGGCGCTGCTGGCGTTCGGACCGACCCGGATTGCCGGAGCCGATCGGGCGAAGGCGGTGCTGAACCTCTCCGCGACCGGCGATCTGCGCGAGGCGGCGGCCAAGCTCTTCGCGCATCTGTCGGCACTCGACCGCAGCAGGGCCAAGACCATCGCAGCGGAGCCTGTGCCGGATCGCGGGCTGGGCGAAGCGATCAACGACCGGCTGCGCAGGGCTGCCGCGCCGCGTGACAAGTTCTGACGCACATCCTACGTTTCGCGCATGGACAGCCTTCCGATCGACCAGAATCTCCTCGACCGCTTCGCCGATATCGTCGGCGGCAGACACGCGCTCCGCGATCCGAACGACATCGCGCCGTTCGTTACGGAGCAGCGCGGCCTGTTCAGCGGCGCCGCGCACCTGGTGTTGCGACCGGGCAGCGTCGATGAGGTGAGCCGCATTCTGAAGCTGGCGACGGAGACGCGCACGCCGATCGTGCCGCAAGGTGGGAACACCGGCCTGGTCGGCGGGCAGATGCCGGACCGCTCCGGCCGCGAAATCGTGCTGTCGCTGTCGCGGCTGAACCGCATCCGCGAGATCGATGCGCTGTCCAACACGATCACGGCGGAAGCCGGTGTTGTGCTCGACACGCTGCATCACGCAGCCGACGGCGCGGACCGGCTGTTTCCGCTGACGCTGGGTTCGCAGGGAAGCTGCCAGGTCGGCGGCAATCTGTCGTCCAATGCAGGCGGCGTCGCGGTGCTCGCCTACGGCAATGCACGCGAGCTCTGCCTCGGCGTCGAAGTGGTGATGCCGACGGGCGAGGTGTTCGACGATCTCAGGAAGCTGAAGAAGGACAATACCGGTTACGATCTGAAGGACTTGTTCATCGGCGCGGAAGGCACATTGGGCGTCATCACCGCCGCGGTGCTAAAACTGTTTCCGAAACCGAAGGGCCGCGAGGTGGCGTGGGTCGGGCTGAAATCGCCCGAGGACGCGCTGGCGCTGCTCACACTGGCGCAGGATAAGGCGGGCTCGTCGCTGACGGCGTTCGAGCTCATCACCGACGTGGTGCTGAAATTCACCACCAAGCACATCCCCGGTTCCGTGCAGCCGCTGGCGAGCGAATGGCCATGGCATGTGCTGATGGAGATTTCGTCTGGCCGCTCGGCGGAGGACGCGCGCGCGCTCGCCGAAGACATTCTGGGCGCCGGGCTCGAGGCGGGTATCGCGGGGGATGCGGTGATCGCATCGAGCGCGGCGCAGGGTGCAGCGCTGTGGAAGCTGCGCGAATCCATGTCGCATGCGCAAAAACCCGAGGGCGCTTCGATCAAGCACGACATATCCGTGCCGGTCGCAAAGATCCCCGAATTCATCGCGCTTGCCGCGAAGGCCGTGGCGTCCGTTTCGCCGGATGCGCGCGTCGTCTGCTTCGGCCATATGGGCGACGGCAATCTGCACTACAATGTCGCGCAACCCGTCGGCGGCGACGCGGAGGCGTTTCTCGCGCACTATCCGGCGATGAACAGAGCGGTGCATGACCTGGTGCGCGGCTTCAACGGTTCGATCTCGGCCGAGCACGGCATCGGCCGCATGAAACGCGACGAACTGATTGCAACCGCGCCGCCCGTCGCAACCGATCTGATGCGGCGCGTGAAGGCCGTTTTCGATCCGGTGGGAATTATGAATCCCGGTAAACTTATTTGAACGCCGGTCATCGGTTTGATTTCGATAACCATTCGAACGATCAGCAAAATTTAACCGAACTCCTTAAGCGCGGCGGTAAGCTGTCGGCGCTAGTGTGAACTCTACAACGAGGCCGGGAAAACCGGTCCGGAGAGACCGGAACACCGGCTCTCAGGAGTCACAGGAAGGCGCATCTCCATGAATACCGGACTGAAGCCAGTCTGGGCCGGACGCCACATGCGTCTCGACCCGTTTCGCTTGCCGCAGATCGTGTCCTACGCGTCGCGGGATGACCACGGCGACGTGACCTTCACGATCGACAAGCGCGGCGCCGTGATCCGGCGCGTGCTGGCGGTGAGCGGGCTTGCGGCAACGATCGCATTGCCGGCGCGCGCCTTCCGTGGCGTCGCGGCGCGGGCGATCGAGCATGCCGACGGCGACGTCACGGTAACGCTCGAACTTCTGCACAACGATCCGATGCTGTCAGTGCCGCTGCTGGTGGCCGACAATCTGGAAGACATTGCCGCCGACTGGCGCGCCTGGGCGGAAGCCTATCGGCTGCCGATGCTGCTCGTCGAAGCGGACGGCGTTGCGCGCCCGCTGGATGAATCGATCGGCTCGGTGAGGACGGCTTCGGTGAAGCCACGCCGCAAGGGTCGTGTCTCGACGCAGCGTAGGCCGCGTTTCCTCGCGCGCCGCAAGTCGGGCAATCTCGGCCTGCGCCTCGTCGTCGACGGCGAAGAGATCATCGCCCGCGAATAGAGCTTAAAGCAGCGGCTTCAGCGCCATCCACAGGCCGCCGCCGAGCAATCCCAGGAAAATCAGCCAGCCGACCGCGCCGTTCGACTTGAACAGCCGCAGGCACTGATCCGGATCGTCGATGTCGAGGGTCCAGATCTGCCGCGCCATGTGCGCGCCGGCGGCCAACAGCCCGGCAAGCGCGGGTGCTGGCGCCTGCGCGGCGGCGAAGGCGAGCGCGAAGAAGAACAGCGCGCCGCCGTAAAGCCCGACCAGCCAGATCTTGGTGTTCTCGCCGAAGAAGCGTGCGGTGGAGCGTACGCCGACGATGGCGTCGTCCTCCTTGTCCTGATGCGCGTAGATCGTGTCGTAGCCGATCACCCAGCAGATCGAGCCGAGATAGAGGAACACCGCGGGCGCATCGATATCGCCGAAGGCGGCGGCCCAGCCCATCAGCGCACCCCAGGAGAAGGCGAGGCCGAGCACGAATTGCGGCCAGTTGGTGAAGCGCTTCATGAACGGATAGACGGCGACGATGGCGAGCGACAGAATTCCGAGCAGGATGGCGAAGCTGTTGAACTGCAACAGCGCGACGAGGCCGATGAGCGCCTGAAGTACGAGGAAGACCCAGGCCTGCCGGCGGGTGACTTGGCCGGATGGCAGCGGCCGCGAGCGGGTGCGCTCGACCTTGGCGTCGATGCCCTCGTCGACGAGGTCGTTATAGGTGCAGCCGGCGCCGCGCATGGCGATGGCGCCGATGAGGAAGAGCACGAGGTGCCAGGGCGAGGGGAGCAGCGACAGCAGCGGGTCGCCCGGCCGCGCGAAAGCGACCGCGGCAAGTGCTGCCGACCACCAGCAGGGCCACAGAAGCAGAACCCAGCCAATCGGCCGGTCCCAGCGCGCAAGCTGCGCATAGGGCCACAGCCAGCGCGGCAGGAGCCGATACACCCAATGCCCGCTCGGCGCGTCCGCAACGCGCCCCTGCGCTTGGGTCGACTGGATCGTTTCCATGACAGTGGGAGTGGCAGGGGGCGGGTGGGGCGTCAAGCTGGACAAAACGCCCTACGCTCGATATATGTACAGATATATGAACATACGGGCAGAGCCATGCGTCATGTCACATACACCGATCTACGGAATAACCTCGCAAGCCATCTTGATCGCGTCGAAGACGACCGTGATGCCCTGATCGTCACGCGCCAAAATCACAACCCTGTTGTGATCGTGACCCTCAGCGACTGGGAGGGTATGAAAGAGACTTTGCATCTTCTGAGTACCCCCGCCAACGCGGATCACCTCCGTCAATCGATCGCCGAACTCAATGAAGGCAAGGGCGTCGAACGCGATTTGACCGACGAATGAAGCTTATCTTTTCCAGCCGGTCGTGGAGCGACTACCTCTTCTGGCAGGAGAATGACCGCGACATTCTGCGACGTATCAATGCGCTCATCATCGACACCCGCCGAAGCCCGTTTCAGGGGATAGGCAAACCGGAGCCGCTGCGGAACGAGATGTCGGGTTGGTGGTCACGCCGTATCACCGATGAACATCGAATCGTGTATCGCGTAAGCGGCATCGGCGAGTCGCAGGCACTCGAGATTGCGTCTTGCCGCTTCCACTACAAATGAGGGTGAATTGAACGTCCTTCTCATCGGCTCCGGCGGACGCGAGCACGCGCTGGCGTGGAAGATCGCGGCGTCTCCGCTGCTCACCAAGCTTTACGCGACGCCCGGCAATCCCGGCATCGCGAAGGAGGCGGAGTGCGTGTCGCTCGACGTGGCCAATCACAAGGCCATCGCGGACTTCTGCAAGCTGATGGGCATCCAACTCGTTGTGGTCGGGCCGGAGGCGCCGCTGGTGGCAGGTCTGGCGGACGATCTGCGTGCATCGGGAATTCGCGTTTTCGGTCCGTCGAAGCAGGCGGCGCAACTGGAAGGCTCCAAGGGCTTCACCAAGGATCTCTGCGCACGTCAGAACATTCCGACAGCGGGATATGGCCGCTTCAAAAATGCCGATGATGCGAAGGCGTATGTGCGTGCGAACGGTGCGCCGATTGTGGTGAAGGCGGACGGGTTGGCAGCCGGCAAGGGGGTCACCGTCGCGATGACAGTGGACGAGGCGCTGGGCGCGATCGACGCGTGTTTCGACGGCGCGTTCGGCGGCGCAGGCGCGGAAGTCGTTGTCGAGGAATTCCTGACCGGCGAGGAGGCGAGCTTCTTCTGCCTGTGCGACGGCAAGACCGCGCTGCCCTTCGGCACGGCGCAGGACCACAAACGCATCGGCGAGGGCGATACCGGGCCTAACACCGGCGGCATGGGCGCCTATTCTCCCGCGCCGGTGATGAGCGAAGAGATGATCGACCGCACCATGCGCGAGATCATCGAGCCGACGATGCGCGGCATGGCCGAAATCGGTGCGCCGTTTTCCGGCGTGCTCTTCGCCGGCCTGATGATCACGGACACCGGGCCAAAACTGATCGAATACAATACACGCTTCGGCGATCCTGAATGCCAGGTGCTGATGATGCGGCTGAAGGACGATGTGCTCGTGCTGCTCAACGCCGCGGCCGACGGTCAGCTCGCGCACATGTCCGCGCGCTGGCGTGACATGGCCGCGCTGACCGTGGTGATGGCCGCGACCGGCTATCCGGGAACGGTGGAGAAGGGGTCCGTCATTCGCGGCATCGACGCGGCGGCGAAAGACGGTGTCGAAGTTTTCCACGCTGGCACGGCGTCAAAGGACGGCGAGATTGTCGCAAATGGTGGCCGTGTGCTCAACGTCACGGCGACGGGCAAGACAGTTTCGGAGGCGCAGCAGCGCGCCTACGCGGCGGTGGACGGAATCGATTGGCCGGAGGGATTTTGCCGGCGCGATATCGGTTGGCGCGCCGTCGAGCGCGAGAGCAGTTAGCGCCGGAACGGATCGTCGAGCTCGAACGGATCGGGCGCGGGCTCGGTCGGCAGCGTGCCTTCTTCCTCGCGCCGCTTGAAATGCGCGAAAGAGCATTTCGGCGAACAGATGATGCCGCGGTCGGACCAGTAGGCCGGGCCGTTCTCCGGCCGGCCATGGTGATACCAGAAGCCGAGCGTCTGATAGGGCAGGCCGCATTCGATGCAGCGTTTGGTTTCCGGTCTGGCCAGCATGATGATCTCCAGCGCTCATTTAATCCCCAGATACCGCTCTCGCAAATGCGCTCGTTTGACGTTTACGTAAGAGGAGAAGTGCGCTAACGGGAGCGGCATATCGCGCCGGATAGCGCGGTCGGGTGGGGGGTCGAAGAGGGAAGAATGTATCGCGCGCCTGTCGATGAGATCGCCTTCACGCTGAAACATATCGCTGGATTGAACGATGCGATCGAGAGCGGTGCGTTCGGCGACCTCTCCGACGACCTGGTCGATGCGATCCTCGCCGAAGCCGGCCGCTTCGCGACGGACGAAATCGCACCACGCGCAAAAACCGGCGACGAACAGGGCGCGGTGTTCGAAGACGGCGCCGTCACCATGCCGGACGGCTGGAAGGAGCTCTATCGGAACTGGGCCGATGCCGGCTGGAACGGCCTGTCCGCTCCGGACGATTTTGGCGGGCAGGGCCTGCCTGTGATGCTCAACATCGCCGCTCTCGAAATGTGGAATTCCGGCTCGATGGCGTTCGGCGTAGGGCCGACGCTGACCATGGGCGCGGTGGAGGCGATCGAGAAGCACGCGACCGAGGATCTGCAGCGAACCTATCTCAGCAAGCTCGTCTCGGGCGAGTGGATGGGTACGATGAACCTGACGGAGCCGCAGGCGGGTTCCGATCTCGCCGCGCTGCGCACCCGCGCCGAGCGGAACGGCGACGGCACCTACCGCATCTTCGGCCAGAAGATTTTCATCACCTATGGCGAGCACGATCTGACCGACAATATCGTGCATATGGTTCTGGCGCGGCTGCCCGACGCGCCGGCCGGCACGCGCGGCATCTCGCTGTTCCTGGTGCCGAAATTCCTGGTGAACGAGGACGGCTCGCTCGGCGCGCGCAACGATGTGATCTGCGCTTCGATCGAACACAAGCTCGGCATTCACGGCTCGCCGACCTGCACGATGATCTATGGCGACGGCTCCGTCGAAGGGAGGGACGCCGGCGCGATCGGCTGGCTGATCGGCGAGGAGAACCGCGGCCTCGCCTGCATGTTCACGATGATGAACAATGCGCGCCTCGCGATCGGCATCCAGGGTGTCGCGGTCGCCGAAGCGGCGACGCAGAAGGCGATCGCCTACGCCAACGAACGGCGGCAGGGAAAGTCGGCAAAGTTTTCCGGCGAGGGCATGGCGCCGATCGTGCATCATGCGGACGTGAAGCGGACCCTGCTGACGATGCGGGCGCTGACCAGGATCGCTCGCGCGATCAGCTATTCCTGCGCGCACGCGATCGACCGGGCGCGGCGGAGCGAGGGCGATGAGAAGGAGCGCTGGCAATGCCGCGCTGACCTGCTGACCCCGCTCGCCAAGGCGTTCTCCACCGATGTCGGCGTCGAAGTCGCGTCGCTCGGCGTGCAGGTGCATGGCGGCGTGGGCTTCATCGAGGAGACGGGCGCGGCCGCGCTGTTGCGCGACGCACGCATCGCGCCGATCTATGAAGGCACCAACGGCATCCAGGCGATCGATCTGGTGACACGCAAGCTACCGCTTGGCGGCGGCGCGGTCGTTGATGCCTATATCGCCGAACTGGCCTCGGCGACCGAGGATGTCCGCGGCTCGAACCAGCTCGGCTTCGGCCTCACCTCGTTCAAGCTGGACGGCGCGATCGCGGATTTGCAGGAGGCGACTGCGTTCCTGCAGAAGGCGCAGCAGGACGGCAATATCGAAGCAGCGCTCGCAGGCGCGACGCCGTATCTCAGGCTGTTCTCGTTGGCCGCCGGCGGATCCTATCTGGCGCGCGCCGCACTTGCCGGCGGAACCGCCGACCGGATCGCGCTCTGCCGCTTCTTCGCCGAAAACCTGATCGGCGAAACGAAGGCGCTCAAGGAACGTGTGATTTCGGGCGCGGACAGCCTCGCGGATGCGGGTGCCGCGCTGGTGACGGGATAGAGGGGTAGAGCGTGACGGACCACATCGTCGTCGAGAGACAAGGCGCGGTTCAGACGATCCGCATGAACCGGCCTGACAAGAAGAATGCGCTGACGCGCGCCATGTATGGCGCGATGGCTGCGGCACTGAAGGATGGCGATGCCGATGCGGCGATCCGCTGCCACGTCATCCTCGGCGTGCCGGGCGCGTTCTCGTCCGGCAATGACATTGCCGACTTCATGGTCGTCGCGATGGGTGGCGAGGGCGGCACCGAGGTGTTCGATTTCCTGGTCGTGCTGGCGACGTGCCAGAAGCCGATCGTGTCGGGTGTCGATGGCATCGCGGTTGGCGTCGGCACGACCATCAATCTGCACTGCGACCAGACGTTCGCGACGCCGCGCACGATCTTCAGGACGCCGTTCGTCGATCTGGGACTGGTGCCGGAGGCGGGTTCGAGCCTGCTCGCGCCGAGAATTCTCGGCACGCAGCGCGCCTTTGCGCTGCTCGGACTGGGCGAGGGCTTTTCGGCCGACCGCGCGAAATCGGCAGGACTGATCTATGACGTGGTGGAAGAGGACGATCTCGAAAAGGATGTCTTCGCCGCCGCCGAGCGCATCGCGTCCAAGCCGCCCGAGGCACTGAGACTGGCGCGCGACCTGATGCGCGGTCCACGCGACGACGTGGTGGCGCGGATCAAGGAAGAAGGCAGGCTGTTCGGCGAACGGCTGCGCTCGGACGAAGCGAGAGCCGCGTTCACCGCGTTCATGGCGAGGAAGAAGGGATAGGCTTTTCGTGCAGGATGCTCGCTGACATGCACAGCTCTCGAGTCACGGGCCTCCTCGCCACAAACATCTTTCTCTCGGGTGCGGCTTTTGCGGCAATGACGCCTTATCGGGCGATCGTGGGCATCGAATCGCTTGGTCTGAGTAACGCTACATTTGCCTTGGTCATGACCTTGAATGCCCTGGGCGGGGCTTTCGCTGCCGTTACTCTTGGATGGCTGTCGGACAGCGTACGCGATCGTCGCTTACTCATATTTCTGTGCGCCGTCGCCGGTGCGATCGGCTTTGGACTTATCTGGGCGCTCCGGACGCCAATCGCCTTCATAACGGTATTCTGCTTACTCGTGCCATTCGGCAACGCGCTTTTCTCACAGAGCTTTTCATATTCGCGAGCATATTATGACCGCGAGCGCCCGGACCGGGCCGAACTTACCATATCGATGCTGAGAAGCGTGTTTACGGTGGCCTGGGTGATTGTGCCGCCGGTTGCCGGATGGATCGCAGCCGAAACGTCATCCTATTCGGCCTTTGCGTTCGCGGCGCTCGCTCATGTCGGCTGCACGCTGACAGTGGGCGTGCTCTTGATGCAGCCAGGCGCGCGCATTGGGCGAGACACAGTTGCGACAGGCGCATCGGTGGAGAGCTTGCCCAGCGCGCGCATTCCGTGGAGTTACAAAATCGGGATCGCAGGGGTCACTCTCGGGCTGGCCGCGCTTCAGCTCAACATGGTCCTGCTGCCGCTCGTCATCGTCCGCGATCTCGCCGGCAGCCTCGCGCAGGTCGGGATCAATGCAGCGGTGGCGGCCGCCATCGAGGTGCCGGTGATGATCGGTTGGGGTTATCTGGCGCTGAGGATGCGCAAGGAATCCATCCTGGCGATCGCCAGCGCGATTTTCGCCGTTTACTTTGGCCTCATGACCATGGCCGCAAGCTTTTGGCAGGTCGTGGTTCTTCAGAGTATCGCTGCTGTCGCCATCGCGGCCTTGCTCAGCATCAGCATAAGTTATTTGCAGGAGGCGATCCCAAGGCGCATCGGCCTATCGACATCGCTGGTCGACGTGACACGGGTCGTTGCTTCCGTCGCCGCCGCCGCCGTCTTCGCCCTCAATCCATTGGCCACCTACGGCCCGATCATGGCCGTTGCGGCCGTTCTAAGTTTGTGTGGTGCCCTGCTGATGGTGTTGGCTCACCGTGAAAGCAGGCGAATGGCGCTTCGCAACGATCCTTTGGCGCCGCCATCCTAAGGATACAAACGCGTCGTCTTCCAGCCTCCGCCGTCGCGGCTGAACACGATACGGTCGTGTAGGCGGAACGGGCGGTCGTGCCAGAACTCGATCGTCTCAGGCACGATGCGGAAACCGGACCAGTAGGACGGCCGCGGAATCTCGCCGACCAGATGCTTGGCGGTGTACTCCGCGACGGCCTTTTCGAGCGCGAAGCGGCTTTCCAGCGGACGCGACTGTTTCGAAGCCCAGGCGCCGATCCGGCTGCCGCGCGGGCGGGTGGCGTAATAGGCATTCGCTTCGGCGTCGCTGACGATCTCGACCGGTCCGCGCACGCGCACTTGACGCCGCAGCGACTTCCAGTGGAAGCACATCGCCGCCTTGCGGGATGCGAGAATCTCTTTTCCCTTGGCGCTCTCGAAATTTGTGTAGAAGACGAATCCGTGCTCGTCGAACCCCTTCAGGAGAACCATGCGGACATCCGGCAAGCCATCCGGGTCGACGGTCGCGAGCGCGACGGCGTTCGGATCATTCGGCTCGCTTTTTTCGGCGTCGCCGAGCCATTCGGCGAACAGGCGAAACGGCTCGTCGGCAAGCGTGAAGTCATCGCTTGTTAACGGAGTTTCGACCATAATTTTCTCCGATCGGGCCTGTGTGCCGGGGAGATTGCCCATTGCGGCGTAGAGTGCAAGCGTCAGCGGAGACCCCGCGTATGGTCCTGTGCGGCCTGCGTGCGGCTGCGCTCGCCTGCCTCTTCGCGTTCGGCGGTTGCGCGGGCGGCGGCCTCGACCTTAGCAAGGCCGAAGCCGACCCAACCCTGATCACCGGTTCGGTGCAGAATGGCGCCATGTCGCCAAGCTCAACGCGCCTGTCCGACGAGGCAACGATCCGCAACGCGGTCTCGTCCGCGGACGTGGAAGCAGCGGCAGCCCAGCCGCTCGCCTGGGCGAACACCGACACGGGCTCCCGCGGCGCTATCACCAAGCTTATCGAGCGGAAGGAGGAAAAGACCGGCCTCCTGTGCCGTTCCTTCACGGCGCTCCGCGAAAGCTTCGACGGCGTCGGGCTGTTTTCCGGCGACGCATGCCGCACCCGTACCGGCGACTGGCAGATGCGGACTTTCAAGCCGCTTTAGCGGCACTGGCACTGGAATTTCTTCCTAGCCGGGCGCATATAACAGGCGAGATTCCAGTCTTTTCGAGCAAAAAGCAGGCATGCGCGATCCGTATGAGGTGCTGGGCGTTGCGAAAAACGCCTCGGCCAAGGACATAAAGTCGGCCTTCCGGAAGCTCGCCAAGAAGTATCATCCGGACCAGAATCCGGACGATCCCAAGGCGAAGGACCGGTTTGCAGCCGTCAACCAGGCCTATGAGGTCGTCGGCGACGAGAAGCAGCGCGGCGCTTTCGACCGTGGCGAAATCGACGCCGAGGGCAAGCAGAAGTTTCAGGGTTTTGAAGGCCAAGGCGGCGATCCGTTCGCCGCGTTTCGCCGCGGCGCGGGCCGTGGGCCGGGCGGCCAGCGGTTCGAGTTCCGCACGTCGGGGCCAGGGGCCGGCGGCAGCCCGTTCGGCGACGGCGACATTTTCAGCGACCTGTTCGGCCAGGCGTTTTCCGGACGCGGCGGTCCGGGTGCGGCGGGCTTCGAACATCCGGCCGGCCACGATCTGCAGGCGACTCTGGACATATCGATCGAGGAGGTCGCGACCGCCGCCAAGGTCAATGCGCTGTTCCCGGACGGCCGCAGGATCGCGGTCAAACTGCCGGCCTTCGTCGAGGACGGCCAGACGATCCGGCTGAAAGGGCAGGGCGAGCAAGGTCCGGGTGGCGCCGGCGACGCGCTGGTGAAGATCCGTTTCCGCAAGCATTCGCGCTACCGCGTCGAGGGTCGCGATCTGCACGCCGATGTGCAGGTGCCGCTGAACGACGCCGTGCTGGGCGCCAAGGTTGCCGTCGAAACGCCGACCGGCAAGCTGGCGGTGAACGTTCCCGCCTGGTCGAGTTCGGACAAGGTACTGCGGCTGAAGGGCCGCGGCCTGCCACAGAAGGGCGGCGGGCACGGCGATCTTTACGCGCATGTGCGCGTCATGCTGCCGGAGCACGGCGATCCCGAGCTGGAAGCGCTGATGCGCCGCAAGGGAAGCTGATCTGGCGCGATATCCGCCTGTATCGAAGCTTGAAGGGCATAAATGCCTGTGCAATAGGCAGTTCAACCTCAAGCACAGGTGGAGACGGGTCTCATGGCGGGTTCCAACGGCCTCATGGCGGGCAAGCGCGGCCTGATTTTCGGCGTCGCGAACAATCGCTCCATCGCCTGGGGAATTGCGAAAGCCTGTGCGGATCAAGGCGCCGAACTTGCGCTGACCTATCAGGGCGACGCGTTCCGCAAACGCGTCGAGCCGCTGGCGGCGGAACTCGGCGCGTTTGTCGCGGGCCATTGCGACGTGACCGATATGGCGACGGTGGACGAAGTTTTCGCCAATGTCGCGAAGAAATTCGGCAAGATCGATTTCCTCGTCCATGCCGTCGCTTTCTCCGACAAGGAGGAACTGACCGGCCGCTATGTCGACACGACGCGCGACAACTTCCTGCGCACCATGGACATCTCGGTCTATTCCTTCACCGCGCTCGCCAAGCGCGCCGAGTCGCTGATGACCGATGGCGGTTCGCTGCTGACGCTGACCTATTACGGCGCGGAAAAGGTGATGCCACACTATAACGTCATGGGTATTGCCAAAGCGGGGCTGGAGGCGAGCGTGCGCTATCTCGCCGTCGATCTCGGTGGCAAGGGCATCCGCGTCAACGCGATTTCCGCAGGGCCGATCAAGACGCTCGCGGCGTCGGGCATCGGCGATTTCCGCTACATCCTTCGCTGGAACGAATACAATGCGCCGCTGAAGCGGACCGTGTCGGTGGAAGAGGTAGGCGACGCCGCGCTTTATCTCCTGTCGCCGCTGTCGCGCGGCGTCACCGGCGAAGTGCATCACGTCGATTCCGGCTACCACGTGGTTGGCATGAAGGCGATCGATGCGCCGGATATGTCGGTGGTTAAGGACGGAGAGTGAGGTAGTGAGTGGTGAGATAGTAAGTCGCTGATTCAGCAATCGCCGTCTCGTTTCTCACGACTCCCTTCAGACCCGCCGCTCTCTAACTCACTATTCCCTACTCACTACCTAACGCGTCCCATGCCTCCACTCGTCTATTTCGTCCGCCATGGCCAGACCGACTGGAACGCCGAAGGCCGCCTGCAGGGGCAGGCCAACACGGATATCAACCAGCGCGGACGTGAGCAGGCGGACCGCAACGGCAAGCGGCTGGCCGGACTGATCGGCGACGCGACCGGCTGGGATTTCGTCGCCAGCCCGCTGAAGCGCACCCGCGAGACGATGGAGCGCGTGCGGGTCGGGATGGGTCTGCCGGCTCAAGGCTACCGCACCGACGACCGCCTGAAGGAAGTCCATTTCGGCGACTGGCAGGGCAAGACGTATATGGAACTCGAGGCCGAACGGCCGGGCACGACTGCCGAGCGCGCGGCCGACAAATGGAATTTCCGCCCGCCTGGCGAACTTGCCGAGAGCTACGCGATGCTGACCGCGCGCGTAAAACCGTTTCTGGACGAGTTGAAATCAGAGACGGTGTGCGTCACGCATGGCGGCGTGATCCGCGCGATCTTTCGCCTGGTGCAGAATATGGGCGAAGACGAAACCGCGGCCCTGGACATCCGCCAGGACCGCGTTCTTAGATACCGCAACGGTGCTTTGAACTGGCTATAAGCGCGAGCGCCTACTCGGAAAATTCCATGTCCGTGATCAGGTTCTGGCCGCCGACCTCGTCATAGGCGAGGAGGATTTCCATCCCTTCCTTGATGATGTCGACATCGAACTCGCCCGGCAGCTTGTATGATTTGCCGTTGTCGAGCGTGATGGTGAGGTTGTCGCGGTCGATCGACTGGATCTGGCCTTCGGCCTCGGCGGCGTAGGCCGCGCCTGAAATCATCAATACGCCGGCAAGGGCGCCAATCAGGGTACGCATATCGTCCTCTTTTTTCGTTCGTCCCGCAGCGTCGCGGGTTAGGAAGATCTCAGGATGGGGTGAAAAGAGCAGAAACACGATCAATTTGTCAAAATTAAAACAGTTGGCGCGCTGGTTTGACCCCTGCAAAAAACGTGGATCGCGCGGTTTCGCGATCCCGAAACGCTTGTGCCGAGCAATCCTTCCCCATGTTCCGCAATTCCGGACGCAAAACCGCTTCCCACTTTTGCTGGAATTGCTCTAGAACGCATCTGCCGCAAGGCTCCCGCCGTTTCCGGGCAGAAAACCACTATGTCGCACAACACGTTCGGCCATCTTTTTCGCGTGACCACCTGGGGCGAGAGCCACGGGCCGGCGCTGGGCTGCGTTGTCGATGGCATCCCGCCGAACATTCGCTTCACGGTTGCAGACATTCAAAAAGAACTCGACCGCCGCCGCCCGGGACAGTCGCGCTTCGTGACGCAAAGGCGCGAGCCGGACGAGGTGAAAGTGCTGTCGGGTTGCATCGAGGACGGCGATGCACTTGTGACCACCGGCACACCGATCTCGCTGATGATCGAGAATGTCGACCAGCGTTCCAAGGACTATGGCGACATCGCCAAGCAGTACCGGCCTGGCCATGCCGACTACGTCTATGACGCGAAATACGGGCTGCGCGATTTTCGCGGCGGCGGCCGTTCGTCGGCTCGCGAGACGGCGGCGCGCGTTGCGGCCGGCGCGCTGGCGCGGAAAATCGTGCCGGGTCTGGTGGTGCGTGGCGCGCTGATTGCCATCGGCGAGAAGGAAATCGACCGCGCCAACTGGGACTGGGATTTTGTCGGCGACGCGGAGAACCCGTTCTTCACGCCGGATCGGAAATCAGTGCAGGTCTTCGCCGATTATCTCGATGGCATCCGCAAGGCGGGCTCGTCGGTCGGCGCGGTGATAGAGATCGTTGCCGAAGGCGTGCCGGCCGGGCTCGGCGCGCCGATCTACGCCAAACTCGACCAGGACCTCGCCGGCAATCTGATGTCGATCAACGCGGTGAAGGGCGTCGAAATAGGCGAGGGGTTTGCAGCGGCGCGCCTCACCGGCGAACAGAACGCCGACGAGATGCGCATGGGCAATGACGGCAAGCCGCTCTTTCTGTCCAACCATGCCGGCGGCATTCTCGGCGGCATCTCGACCGGCCAGCCGGTCGTCGCGCGTTTCGCCGTCAAGCCGACCTCGTCGATCCTCACGCCGCGCCGCTCGATCGACAAGGACGGCAAGGAGGTCGATATCCTGACCAAGGGCCGGCACGACCCGTGCGTCGGTATCCGCGCCGTGCCGATCGGCGAGGCGATGATTGCCTGCACCATCGCCGATCATTATCTGCGCCATCGCGGACAGACGGGAAGGGTTTAAGGCAGTAGGAGAATAAGGCAGTAGGGCAGTAGGAATTGCTGAACTGTCTGTCGTCACTCCACGTACTTTCCTTCTTTAACCTATTGCCCTACTGCCATACTGCCTTGTGAGCGAAGCGAACTGCATGCCTTACGACCAGACCAAAATCGTTGAAGCCCTGCGCGCATTCGAGCGCGGCGAGATCGTCGTCGTCATGGACGATGACGGGCGCGAGAACGAAGGCGATCTGATCGTCGCGGCGGTACACTGCACGCCGGAAAAGATGGCGTTCATCGTCAGGCACACATCCGGCATCGTCTGTACGCCTATGACGCGCGATGACGCGCGCCGGCTGAACCTGGCGCCGATGGTTGCCGACAATGACGCGCCGCATTCGACGGCCTTCACCGTAAGCGTCGATTTCAAGCACGGCACGACGACCGGCATCTCGGCCGACGACCGCACTGCGACGGTGCGCAACCTTGCCAATGGCAATGTCGGTGCGGCGGACTTCGTGCGACCCGGCCACATTTTTCCGCTGATCGCGCGCGAGGGCGGCGTGCTGATGCGCTCGGGCCACACGGAAGCGGCGGTCGACCTCTGCAAGCTTGCCAACCTGCCGCCGGTCGGCGTCATCTGCGAACTCGTCAACGATGACGGCTCGGTGATGCGCGGGCCGCAGGTGACGGCGTTCGCCGAGAAGAATGGGCTGAAGCAGGTGTCGGTTGCGGACCTGATCGCCTATCGCCAGCGGCAGGAAACGCTGATCGAGCGCGTCGCCTGCACGAAGACCGACACGCTCGGCGGCGAGGCGCAGGTCTACGCCTACAGCCTGCCGTGGGACGCGACGCAGCACCTGGCGGTCGTGTTCGGCGACATTCGCGACGGCGTCGACGTGCCGGTCAGGCTGCACAGCGAGGACGTTGTCGCCGACGTGTTCGGCACCGGGCATCGCCTCGACGACATCATGAAGGAGATGGGCAAGATGAAGCGCGGCGTCATCGTCTATCTGCGCGAGGGCTCTGTCGGCGTCGGTCAACAGGAGCGTGCGCGCAAGGCGCAGGGCGAGCGCGAAGCGCATGAAGAGGCGAGGGCGCGCGAAAGCGAATGGCGCGAAATCGGCCTCGGCGCGCAGATCCTGAAAGACCTCGGCATCACTTCGATCAATCTGATCGCCTCGCGCGAGCGTCACTATGTCGGCCTCGAAGGATTCGGCATCCAGATCGCGAAGACGGAAATCCTCTAGTCGTTTCCCTCGCCGAGGACGCGGCTCATTTCATTGACCGCCGCGTCGAATTGCGGGTCGCTGCCCGCGGCATAGGGCAGGTTGAACGGCACATGTATATCCGGCTCGACGCCCTTTCCCTCCAGTCGCACGTCGGTGTCGAGGATCGCATCGTTGACGGCGACGATGAGTAAACTGTCGTCGGGGAGCAGAAAACCGCGGCCCGCAAGCAAGGCTCCGGCAGTATGCGTACCGACGAGCGGAATGCCGTTGACCTTCAGCCCATAGGCGAACACTTCGAGGCCGCTGCGCGCGCCCTCATCGATGATGCCCACGACCGGCTTGCGCCAGCGTATATTGGCGAGGATGTCGTCGCCGTCGCGCTCGACGAGCCGGAAGTCGGGCGTGTCGCCGACGAACATCTCGGCCGCATCGGCTTCACCGCCGCCCCAGCGACCGCGCAGATCGACCACAAGTCCGTCGGCCTCTTTTAGGGCGCCATCGACGATTTCGCGTGCGATGATGCGCATGCCATCGGGCGTCGAGAGCGTCCAGATATGGACGTAGCCGATCTTGCGCCCATCGCGCTCGACGATTTTCGCGCTCTCCTTGATAGCGCGCTCGAAGGAGCGGAGGGGTTTTGTCTGCTCGACTTTGAGCTTTACGGTGAACGGCGCTTCGCCTTCGCGCCGGCGCAGGCTGACCTCGATCTCCTTACCGGTTTTATCCGTGAATGAGGCGATGTCGTCATAGGGCGCGCCATCGACGGACAGCACCTCGTCTCCGACCGATATGTCCGCCTTGGCGGCCGGCGAGCCGTCATAGACGTCGCTGACAAAAAGCTTGCCATCGATGTTCCGTGCAATGAAGCCGACGCCCGGATAATTCACTTCGCCTTCGGGCGGGAACAGGCGGCGAAGATCGCGGCGCACGGCGAAACGGAAAATGTCGGTGAGTTCGAAATATTCGATGTCGTCCGGTGTATAGCGGCCCATATGCGAGGCGTTGAGGCTCGCGAGCACTGAATCTATCGCTTCATCGATGCGTGCTTCGGGCGTCTGTGCGTTGATCGGTGCGGTGGAGTCCTCAATCTCGGCGCGCACCGCCGCACCGAATTTATCCAGTGCGGACTCGTCGTAGAAATTGTCCCAGACGAGCCGGACCGTTCGGTCAAACACGGCGTGACCGGAGACAGGCGGCTCGGCGGCTTGTGCCGCATATGGCGCAGCGAGAGCCAGCACGGCTGCCGCCAAGCCGGAAAGAAAGCGTTTTCTATGCAAGTCGATCCTCGGTCGCTTTGCCACCCGACACGATACTTAGCGCGAAGCCGCAGGTGGGCGGCATCAAAGCAAAGTGAGTGGAGAGTGAGGGGCCTGCACAGGCCGCCGGGCTTCAGGAGGATTCGTCGATGCCGGTTTGCACATCCAGAATGAATTCGCGCATGAGTGCCGCGCATTCCTGGTGGTGCGTTTCGAGCAGGAGATGCGCCGCATCGTAAATATGCATGTCGAGCCGATCGAGTTCGCGCGCATAGGCGAGCACTTCCTCGATCTCGAAATACGGATCGTGCCTGCCCCATAGCATCAGCGCGCGCGGCTGGTGTTCACGATGATAGGCCGAGATCTCGGGAAAGCGGGCGACGTAGCGCCCATAGTCGGCGAAGATACGGAATTGTATCTCGACCAGTCCCGGCTGGCTCATACGCTCCCAATCGAGATGCCAGCCCTCGGGCGCGACCTTTGGCTTCAGCCGTTCAGGAATGTCGCCGACATAGGTGTGCCGCACGCCCTCGAAGTTCAGCCATTCCGGGAGTTTCGCGCGGTTCTCCGGCGTGGGCTCCGCCCAGTAGGCCTTGTTCGGTATCCAGTCCGGACCCAGGCCTTCTTCGTGCGCATTGCCGTTTTGAATGATGAGCCCCATCACCCGCTCGGGACGCGCCATTGCCAGATAATACGCGACCGGCGCTCCGAAATCGTGGACGTAGAGGAAGAACCGCTCGAGCCCGGTCTCCCGCGTCAAGGCGTCGATCGTCCGCGCCATGGCGTCGAAGGTGTATTCGTAATCGTCCGGCGCTTCCGTGAAGCCGAAGCCCGGCAGGTCTGGCGCCACGACGTGGGCCACCTTGGCCAGCGGGGTGATCACGTGCCGGAAGTAATGCGACGAGCAGGGCTGGCCATGAAGAAGCAGCACGCCGGGCGCGTCCCGCCGGCCGGCCTCGCGGTAGAACAGCTTCACCCCATCCAACTCGACCGTCCGGTGCTTCGCTTTCTGAATGGTAAGCACTTTTCTCTCCTCGACCTATCGCAGCACCCAAAAACCGGATATCTGCGTGATAGCGGTTAGCAGCATATAACCGGATAACATCATTAAAGCGGTTAAGTTCCATGTCTGACCATAACGATACGGAGTGGGTGCAGGAGCACTTCATTGGGGGGCACCCCGCGCTGGACCTCTCGAACGCCGTGTTCGATAGGCGAACGCCCGCCCAGGATAACGAACTCCTGAAGTCTGCTCGAGACATTGGAAATTGGATCCTCGCCGCAGGCCTCGCCACTGACGCGCAAGCGGGAGCAGTTGCCGGAATTGCTGACGCCGCGCTCGTGGAACAGGTGCGGGAGATAAGAGAGGCGTCGTTCTCGATTTTTGATGCGCTCGCAGCACGCGCGGCGCCTCCGGCAGACGCGCTTGGCCTGCTCTTGCTGCGCGCAGGAAATGGCCTTTCCGCTGGCCCTGTCGAACTGGATAAAGCGAGACCGGAAGTCCGGCATCTTCAGTGGCGGGATACCGCCGCTGTCACGGCTTTCCTGGCGATGCAGTCGATCGAAGCCTTCTTCACTCTGCCGCGCGAGAGACTCCGTTCCTGCCCTCGTTGCGGCTGGCTTTTCGTCGACACGTCGCGCGGCGGCAAACGTCGCTGGTGCAGCATGCGGACGTGCGGGAACCGCGAGAAGGTGTTCCGCCACAAAGGCCATACGCATTAGAAAAGAACGGGCCTGCGCAGGCCCGTTCTTCCAATCGGCGAATGCCGCGAAGATTATTCGGCCGGAACCGGCGCCACTGCCGCGGAGAGTGTATGCCCACGGCTTTCCGCGCCGAGCGCGCGCTGGCCAAGCGTCACCGTCGCCAGCGCGATCGCGCCGGAGATGACCGACACCCAGAAGCCATTCTGCGCGCCGAACGTATCGACCACCCAGCCGGCGGCGAAGGAGCCCAGCGCCATGCCGATGCCGATGCCGGTCATCACCCAAGTGATGCCTTCAGTGAGCATCGAGGCCGGCACCAGCCGCTCGATCAGGCCGAAGGCCGTGATGAAGGTCGGCGAGATCGCCACGCCGCTAACGAACACCGCAAGCGCCAGCAGCGGCACCGTATCAGCCACCAGCAGCGGCAGCGTTGTCAGTGCGATGATCGCGACGGCGATCATCAACTGGCGCTGCAGCGGGTAGGTGAGGTTCAGCGCGCCGACGATGAGGCCGACAATGAAAGAACCGACGGCGTAGACGCCGATCACGAGCGTCGCAGCACCCGGCTGGCCGAGCTGTTCGGTGATCGCGACGGCGCTCACTTCGGCGGTGGCGAAAATCGCACCGATGAAGATCAAAGCAAAGGTGATGATCTGCACCGGCCGCTGGCGGATTGCCGAGCCGGTCGCATGATGCGCCTCGATTGGCCGCACCGGCGGTTCGGTCGAGCGCTGCACGATGAAGGCCAGCGAGCCGAAGGCGAGCAGCAGCGTGCTGACCAGGATGCCGGCCTCGGGGAAGAGCGCGACGGAGAGGCCGACGGAAAGCGAGGCGCCGGCGATGTAGACAAGCTCATCGGCTGCCGACTCGAAGGCAAAGGCTGTGTTCAACTCGGGCCGATCGCGGAAAATCTCGCTCCAGCGTGCCCGCACCATCGCGGGGATGCTGGGCATGGCGGCGGCGAGGAAGGCCGCCGAAGCAAAGCCTTTTGTGCCAGGGGCTCGAA
>DATJTE010000117.1:0-69506 GCA_035503715.1 Rhizobiaceae bacterium
TGCAGGGCGTCCATCGGCGTGTAAAGCGCCTTCGGAAATCCCAGGCCGACAAGCAGAACAACAGGGCGTTTGAAAGCGTCGCCAATCATCGCAAACCTCCTTCTGCGATTGGGTTAGACCAGCAGCTCGAAAACGACCGCAGGGACGCGGCTGCCATTGATTTTGTTATGCCGCCCCCTTTCGTCAAGAGGAATTTTACGACGAAGGGTTTGGGGGGAGCCAGCGTATGTCTTGCCGCGTCCTTTGCATGAAAAAGCCGCTGAGGAATGGTCATTCGACGCAGCGACTTTCTTGTCGGCTCTGAATGGACCCCTTGGCGCAAGTGCCTTGACCGACCTCTAGGGAGCTAGCGCGTTGAGCGTCGACAAGGGGCTTCCTGCCAACCTACTCCCCAAGGTCAGTGTCAGTGTCAGGCCGCGTGGCGGAAAGTTCCGAGATCCTGTCACGGACAACCATGTAGCGCCGTTGCATTGCCGCCAGCTCATATGGTCTGGCGGTGAGATCGAGTTCGGCAACACGCCACAGGATATCAGCGAGTTCCTTGCGCAGGAGCTTGAGTTCCTGCGGCTTTTGCCGGCCCGCCACACCTAAAGACTCCCCGCGCGAAACCTATGTGAACGCGTGAACAAACGCATTATTCCGAATCGTAGGCCGTTGCCAGTCCGGCCACTGTCCGGACCGGCGAACGCGTTTCGCCGCTCGCTGGCGGCAAAGATCGATGTCAGGCCGCTTCCTGCATCGCCCGCTCGTTGACGCCCCCTTCACCCAATTGGGAAAGCGCCTCGTCGGTTGCTTCCTCTTCGGCCAGCGTTTCCTTCAGCAATCGCGCCGCATCACCCATGCCGAGCTGCTCCGCCCAGGTGATGAGCGTGCCGTATCGCGCGATCTCATAGTGCTCTACGGCTTGCGCCGCAGCCACCAAGCCGGCGTCGATCGCCAGCGAGCCCTTGTACTCTTCGAGGATTTCAGAGCCCTCTTCCAGAATGCCATCGATCGCCGGACATGTTTTGCCGCGCGCCGGCTTGTCGAGAAGCTCGAACACCTGCTCGAGGCGGTCGACCTGCTTTTCCGTTTCGTCCCGGTGCTTTTCAAAAGCGGCGACGACCTCTTCGTCCTCTGCTCCCTTCGCCATTTTGGGTATGGCCTTCAGGATCTTCTTTTCGGCGTAATAGATGTCCTTCAGACCATCGAGGAACAGGTCTTCGAGATTTTTGGCCTTGGCGGCCGATTTTTTTGAAGCTGCCATAATGTCTCTCCTGGAATCATCCGGCCCATTGGCGGATGGGTTTCCCAGAAACTTTGATGCTGCCCCTTTGTTCCAGCCAAAAAGGGAGGCTGCGGCCCAGTACCGGTCAGCTTTTTTGCGGCCCGAATTCCTCGCGAATGGTATCATTTGGCATCTGGTCAGAGCCCGCTCGGCGATACACTTTGTTGGAAGACTCGCGCGAAAGCTATGTACACAGAACCCGAGCTTAGGTAGCCGGACGGCTCTCAGAGTTTCAGGCGCTCATAGCCTGCCCTCAAGCGCGTAGGTCGCGCCGTGCCAGGACGTCGTTACGCAGTTGAAACTGGGAGGGTTGCCAATGCCTACAATATACAGGCCTGCTGTGAGCATCATTTCAGGTTCCTTCTACGACCTGTTAGCCACCGACAGCCTGATATTGGATGCGGGTATCGTCATTGCATCTACTATTGATGTCGGTGTAATTGCCCGAGGATCGAACTCAGTTACTTGCAATGGTACGATTGCAAGCGTCTCCGAAATTGGCCTCGATATTTACGGGGGGAGTTTGAACGTCGGTTCCACGGGAACCATTTCCGGCGAAAACGGCGTATGGAGCAACTTCAATACCAACCTCATCGCAACGAACCGCGGCCTCGTTCTCGGAACTACCAGTGACGGTGTTAGTGTCAACGGCAGCGCAAATTTCACCAACTACGGAACGACCCGCACTACGTCGGCAGATCTCGACGATGCGGCTTACTATTTATCAGAATTCCACACCTCATTTAAGCTGACGAATTTCGGCCTCGTTGAGAACAAGACGCCTGGGCGCTACGCGATCCTGGCCGAAGAGGGCAATACCTCGGTCGACACGATCACCAATAACGGCACGATCAAGGGCAATGTCTATCTCGCGGGCGGCAACGATATCTTCGATGGCACCAAAGGCAAAATGACAGGTTGGGTCGACGGCGGGGTTGGCAACGACAAACTCTTCGGCAGTGCTTTCGCCGACACGCTGTTCGGTAATGATGGTAACGACACAATTCGTGGGGGATTGGGGCGCGACCTTCTCACCGGCGACAATGGTGCCGATGACTTCGTCTACACATCGATTGCAGACAGCAAGCCAGGAGCGACCCGCGACGTCATCCTGGACTTCACGCGCGGCACCGCCGTCGCTGGCGACGACATTCATCTCACCGCGATCGACGCGAAGACGACTGTTGCAGGTAATCAGAATTTTACGTGGCGCGGGACGTTGGCGTTTACGAAGGCCGCCGGCCAGCTCCGCTTCACGGACCAGGGCACTACATGCCTCGTGCAGGGCGACGTCAACGGCGACGGCAAAGCCGACTTCGAGATTTCTGTGAAGGTTACGACGCTCGGAATTGGCGACTTCATTCTATAAACCGGCTGCTACAGCCGGCGAACAGGAGGGAACTATGGGCGGGATGATCAGCGTCGATACGTTCGCGCCGGTTGCATTTACAGCGGCCGGCGAAACATGGGCGGTTGCGCCCGATATCTTTGTCACGACTCAAGGTGCCAGCGCATTCAGGTCCAACGTGAGCGGCTCGGTACTGATCAACCATGGTTTCATCTTCACCAGTCACGCGGGCGCGTTTGCATATGGTGTAGACTTCGGCGGCACAAACGGTGTGGTGACCAATACGGCTGATGCGGTGATCAAAGGCAGTCTCGCCGGCGTGCACTTTGGCAATGGCGGCGGCTTCCTCACCAACATGGGGCGGATCATCGGCGGGCGTGATGGCGGGGTCTTCCTGGACGTAGCTGCCACAATCAACAACAGTGGAACCATATCCGGAGTCGTTGGGATCAAAAATCAGACGCCTGTGCAAGCAACGAAGATCACAAATTCGGGCACCATCAAAGGCACCGAGGATGGCCTCCTTCTCACGCCCGCAGCAAACCTGACCGTGACGATAGACAATCAGGCTGGTGGAATAATCAGCGCTCCGTCGGCGATCGACTCCAACAGCGGCCGGGTTTCGCTGACAAACAAGGGACTGATAAGCGGCAGCATTTTCTTTGACGCGACAGTCGGTAACGTCAACGACTCAATCATCAACAGCGGCAGGATCACCGGCGTGGTCCTCCTTGGAGCGGGCTCTGACGTTTTTCATGGGGCGGCCGGCTCGACTACGGTCTCAGTCGGCGGTGGCGCCGGTAATGACTCGTTGATCGGAAGTAAAGTTGGCGATGTGCTCGACGGAGGCGAAGGAGAAGATACGCTGCGGGGTGGGCTAGGCACCGACACGATGTTTGGTGGTCCGAACAAGGATGTCTTCGCGTTCGCCTCCATCGCCGAGAGCGTTCCCGGCGCCAAGCGAGACTTTATCGCCGACTTCCAGCGCAGTTTCGATGACATCGATCTATCGGGAATCGATGCGCGCACCAACCTCGCCGGCAACCAGGCATTCACCTGGCGGGGCTCTTTGGTGTTCACGAAGGTAGCTGGTCAGCTCCGCTTCATCGACCAGGGTCTCAATTGTCTTGTCCAGGCCGACGTGAATGGCGACGGCAAGTCTGACTTTGAGATAACGGTCAAGACATCCACGTTCGGAATTGGTGACTTCATTCTCTGACCAGAACTGCGCGCCTCTATCCCCGCAAAGCCGCACAGAGGTCGAGTTGGTCTTCACCGGGTCTTCGCTGCACGCGCCTGTCAGCAAAAGGGTTACGACTGCCGTCACGGTCAAAAATTCTCGCATGATTGGTTCTCCTGCCTGGAGGCACCGCCCACGTCCTTCATGGTTCCCGCATCAATCGGTTGGCCGCGGCTCGCCGTCTTCGCGATGCTCGAAGCAGAACCACACCGTCTCGCGCCCGCGCGGGAAGCCCCAGCCGCCCCATTTCGTGCAACCGGAATGCTCGCACCAGTGTTCGTAGATGCCGGTCGGCGCCAGACGTGGCGAAATAACCTCGTCTGACGGTCGGCGCTGTTCGTCGCTCATCACCACGACCTCTTGGGTCGTTTTCGTGGCTTTCCTTTCGGGCATCGCCTTGACGTCGTCAAGGTTTTTGTTCCTATTCCGTTCTCATGGCAATCGAGACGTTGGGCGACGCCTTCCAGGCCGGCTGGAGCATCAGGGCGCGCTGCGCCTGGGGCAGGCGTGAGGGGCTGAAAAGCATCCGCGAATGCGTTAACGGCAGCGGCAACGAAATGACCTCGTGCGAGGCCGAAACTCGCTTGCCGCGATAGCGCCTTACGGATCGAGTGCATCGCGAGCCGTTTTTTCGCGGTGTCAATTGGCCAATCTTGAAGGAGCAGGTTTCCGGCGTCAGCCATGAACTTTATCGATCGTTCCTGGCCCCGCACCTTCACCGTTACCGCCCTCTGAAACGCTATGCGACCTTCAGTCATCCCATGCTCCCCAGCGAACCTTGGCACGCCGAGCGAGGGCCAGCAATTAACAAAAGCAATGTGACGTGTAATTTGCGGATGAGGCTGTGAAGCAATTTCCCGTCTATCAAAGACGCACCGCGTCCTGAGTGCCCACTCTGCCGATCAAATTCCGCACGTTCGAGACTTGCCACTGCCCGCCGCGCGCTGTCCTGACTCCGCGGTTGTTCAGGGCGAGAGCAATGCCGCGAAGGCTGTTGATGCCGATTGAGCGGATCGCATCGATCGTCGGCATGACAGAGGCGGCAAACGCATTTGCTCCGAGAATTGACACCTCTCGGCCGGCCGCCGCCGCCACCGCCGCGTTCGTCGGATTGCCGAGCTTCGTGCCGCGTTCCTTGCGAGCGGCGAGGGCGGCTTTTGTTCTCTCCGATATCTGCCGGCGCTCCTTTTCAGCCAGAGCGGCGTAAAGATGAAGCATGAAAGGATCTGCGTCCGCACCGAGTTCGGCAACGATGAAGGGAACGCGCTGCGCCATCAATCCGGCAATAAAGGCCACGTCGCGCGACAGTCGATCGAGCTTGGCAACCAGGACCGGACACCGCTCCTTGCGCGCCACGGCCAAAGCCGAGGCCAACTGTGGGCGTCTGTCGAGCGCATCAGCACCTTTGCCGGTCTCGACCTCGGCGAATTCGCCGACGATCTGAATGTTCTCAGCTTCAGCAAACCGAGCGACGGCCGATCGTTGCGCTTCAAGGCCAAGCCCTGAACGCCCCTGGCGCTGCGTTGAGACGCGGTAGTAGGCAACAGCGCGCTGCATGACCGAACTCTCCGAGGTGTTCAAACTGCAAACCACCGTTTGCTGTTTGCTCGTTTGGCCAGATCAAGCAACGAAAGAACGCGAAGTGCCGCGTACTTTCGACGTTGCACTGCGACATGGCTGGCTACCGGGAACTCGAACCCGGTATTTTCGAGGGATTATTTTCTAACCAATGAGCGCCGCCCTCAGTGCGGAAATGTCATCCAGAATATGATCGACGAAGGCAGCAACGCGCGGCGTCCTTCGCATATCCGGATGTGAGAGCAGATACCAGCTGCGAGTTAACTCCTCGACAGGTGCGATGACCTGCACCAAAGTCTCTTCTGCGTCACCCAACGTTGTCGGCAGAGGTGCTATGCCTATGCCTGCTTTAACAGCGGATAATGTTCCCAGCATGCTGTTATTGCGATTCACGATCCGTGCGTTTGGCACCGCGACCGGAAGCCATTTGGCAACTCGATGGTTCTGCATGATCCCATCGAAGCCGATTATTGCATGGTGTGACAGGTCGGCAATGCGGCCCGGCCGGCCGTGATGCTGAAGATAGCTTTTGCTAGCGTAGATCGCCCACACAGAGTCACAAATCTTGCGGCCAACCAGACTTTCATCCGAGGGGTCGCCAGATCGAAAGGCGACGTCAGCCTCACCCTTGGCAATGTCGAGATAGCGGTCGCTGGTCACGAATTCGACCTTTAGCTTTGGATAGCGCTCATGGAACCTGTCCAACAGACCGGTGGCGACAATTCGTGACACGGTGGGTTCTGGGCAGGTTAGCCTGATCACACCCTCAAGGTCGTCCTTCAATGACCGTATGTGGCGCTCTAGTTTGTCGATCGAGGTTTCGACGGCGAGAATGTCATCAAGGAGCGTTTGACCGATCTCTGAAAGCCGATAACCGCTCGGATGGCGTGTCACCAGCGCCAGGCCAATGCGGTTTTCAAGCTCCGCCAGCCGCCGATGAACAGTCGATTGATTGACGCCGAGAGCTTTTGCCGCGGCAAGCGTGCTTCCGTGCCGCGACACTGCAATTAGATGGCGGAGGTCGCTCCAGTCGAACATCCGAGGGTTATGCACTTTTGCGCTTGGGTTTTGCAAACTCGCTGCTGCCGCCGCCAAAGTCTAGGTTGTAGGGCTTCAATCACTGGATGGAGGAAACAAATGCACGAGAATACCAGCGTCGAGACCATGATTGCGGGCCTGGCGGTTGGCCAGACCCGTAGCGCGCAGGACAGCGGAATGGCGAAGCTGACTCCGCTGCATCGAGAGCTTGTGCAAGGGATGCCCATGCTTCCCGACCAGGAAGTTCGCGTTCTGTTGGCGACATTACTTCCCGGCGACGTCACACCACGCCATTCGCATCGCTTCCCGGTGACTGTTTATGTGATTGACGGCACCTTCACGCTTGCTCTTGAGGACAGGGAACCCGTTGCGATAGGTCCTGGGGAGGTATTCGTTGAGCCCGCCCACGTGACAATGACCGGCCACAACTACGGCGACGTCCCCACGAGAACCGCACTTTTTTACGTTTGCGAGCCTGATGCTCCATTCGCGGACGCGGTGCGCTAGTCCTAAGAAAGCGGTTCCGAATAAGCCGGCGCGACCCGCCATTCCCTCGCGCCGGCCCAGTCCGCCGCACCGACAGGGAGCTTATGGGCTCACGCTTCGTTGGGGAGTCTCGGAAGCCGATAAAGACCTGGTGTGTTGTATAAGCAACGGCTCATGCGCCTGCTCAGGCAAGGGCAGCACTCGGCTTGAATCTAGTTGCTGCGCGGCTTGCCCAATACCAACTCGACTCCGACCTGCTGATGGCGCTGTGCCATCTGCTCGATCTTTTCGGTGAACTGTTCCGCTTCGTATATCGTCTTGAACGTTATGGCGCCGCCGTCAGCACCGCCGTGTTCGTGGACTGAGGTTTCCTTCCACCGCGCGCGGGTCTTCAGCCAGAAGATTGCTGCCGTGACAGCTTCGCGGCCGTCGCCAGTGGCTTTCCGGTAGAGGTTCTCGGCAACGCGGGCATTGGCCTTGATATGGCCGCCGGCCAGTTCCTTCTCGTAGCTCGCCTTCAGCTCGTCGGCATCGACATCGACGACACGCGCAATCTCGGCTGCGGACAGACCGTAGCCAGCCATCGCTTCGACCTTTGATGCCAGCGGGCGATAACCGGGATCGTCTTGATCGTCGGCCATCACAGGTTCCTGTCGTCGGCATTGAGCAGGAGCTGCACGCTTGTGTGTTCCTGGACAACGGTCTCTTTCCACCGCGCCCGCGACTTCAACCAAAAGATGGCCGCGGCGACAGCCTCGCGGCTATCACTGGTCGCTTTGCGATAGAGGTTCTCGGCAACGCGGGCGTTCGCCTTCAGATGGCCCGTCTCGATCTCATAGCCGCATGTCGCCTCGAGAGTGCCGACGTCGATCCTGAGGATCTTCGCGACCTGCTCCGGCGACAGACCGTAGCCTGTCATTGCTTCGACCTTGGCCGGATCGGGCATGAAGGACGCGATCTCTGGATCTCCACTCATTGAAGCAACTCACCGTTCGACGATGCGAGTTTTGGCAGGTCGTGGATGCGGCGGCCGTTCTCCGCAATACGCTGGAGGAGAGCTGCGACCGGGTCGGCGACATCGTGGCGGACTTCCGTGACGTTGGTCTCTTTCCAATGGGCCCGGCTCTTCAGCCAGAAGATTGCCGCGGTGACCGATTCCTTGCCGCCTTCGCTCACCGCCTTCCGATAGAGGCTTTCGGCAACGCGAGCGTTGGCCTTGACGCGACCCGATCGTAGTTCGCGGTCGAAGGTGGTTGCCAGGACGTCTGCATCGGTGTTCAGCACAAGGGCGATCTCGGCGGCTGTCAGGCCGTAGCCTGCGAGGGCCTCCACCTTGACGGCATCCGGTGATGAGACGGCCTGCGCGTCACTCATCGGGCGGCCATTTGTCGTACTGGTTGATGGCCAGGCCCGGCATCTTGGCCAGTTCCTCGCGGCTTGGTGAAGTCAGGATGATGCGATTGATCCGGGTGACCGGCTGGTGCCCGGTGTGCTCGTTGACCATCGTCTCTTTCCAGGCGGCGCGCGTTTTCAGCCAGAAGATCGCCGCCGTCACGGACTCTCGGCCGTCTCCGGTCGCCTTTCGATAGAGGTTCTCGGCGACCTTGGCGTTTGCTTTGGCGTGTCCATGATCGAGTTCAAACCGATAGTGCTTTCGAAGCGTCTTCGGATCGATGCCGATCATGGCAGCAAGCGACGGTTCTGGCACGCCATAGCCGGCAAGCGCCTCGACCTGGCGCCGGCTGACCTCGTCGGGGAGGTGGGAAGGACGAGCCATCAGTGCTCGCCGCCTTCGCGCTCTCCAAAACCCTCCGTGTACACAGGCGATTTTGCAAAGCCACGGCCTGGGCTGGGGTTAGGGTCCGTCCCGAGGCGGAAGGTCCACAAACCGCATGTGTGGACGGGGCATTCCCGCACTTCGACGGGCTGATAGCAGGAGCAGTCGAGACATTTCTGGCGGATGGCCTGCAGGACGGCGGCTTTCGTGGTCATGCCGGCACCACCATGCGCTCAGCGGCAACCTCGGCGAACGTGCGACCGTCCCCGTCGAGTGTTGCCTGTTTGCCAGTGAACGCCTGCCATCGCTTCACCGAGACGTCGACGTAGGCAGGATTGAGTTCGATGGCGTGGCAGGCACGTCCCGTAATCTCCGCCGCGATGATCGTCGTGCCGGAGCCGGAGAAGGGTTCGTAGACGGCCTGGCCGGGCGAGGAGTTGTTCTCGATCGGCCGCTTCATGCACTCGACGGGCTTTTGCGTGCCGTGACCGCTTTCGGACTTGCGGTGTGGAATGGCCCAGACCGTCGTCTGCTTCCGATCGCCGGCCCAATGGCCGGTCTTGCCTTTCCGGACCGCGTACCAGCAGGGCTCATGTTGCCAGTGGTAGTCGCCGCGGCCGATGACCAGGCGCGTTTTGTCCCAGATTACCTGCGAGCGAATGGCGAAACCGGAAGCGTCGAGGCTAGCTGCAACAGTCGAGGCATGAAGTGCGCCGTGCCAGATGTACGCAACATCACCGGGGAACAATGCCCATGCTTCGCGCCAATCCGCCCTATCATCGTTCAGGACGGTACCGACCGCGAGTTCCGAGTCGTGCAACTTTTCGCGCCAACTTGGATCATACTCGACACCGTAGGGCGGGTCCGTCACCATCAGATGAGGGCGGATACCGCCAAAAACACGATCAACCTCAGCCGCGTTGGTGCTGTCGCCGCAGAGGAGCCGATGCCTGCCGAGCAGCCAGACATCACCGGGGCAACTGACTGCCCGCTCGGGAGCCGTCGGAACCTCGTCGGGATCGGTGAGGCCGGCATTGCCGAGAGAGGTGAGGGAGAGAATTTCGAGATCAGTGAATCCTGTCAACGACAGGTCGAAGCCAGCGGGAGGCCTGTGAAGCCTATATCGCCAGCCAAAAGTCCGAAGGCTGGGTGCTCGTATCGGATCGCTACGACGACGGCGGCATGTCGGGTGGAACGCTGGAGCGGCCGGCCTTGCAGCGGCTGATGAGGGACGTGGAGACAGGACTGATCGATGTAGTGGCCGTCTACAAGATCGACCGGCTGTCGCGATCGCTGTCCGACTTCTCGAAGCTGGTCGATGTGTTCGAGGCGAAAGACGTCACCTTCGTATCGGTGACGCAGTCATTCAATACGACCAGTTCCATGGGCAGGCTGACGCTCAACATTCTGCTGTCCTTTGCCCAGTTCGAGCGGGAACTGATCGGCGAGCGCATCCGCGACAAGTTCGCAGCCTCCCGCCGCAAAGGCATGTGGATGGGCGGCAATGTTCCCTTCGGCTATCGCGTCGCAAACAGGAAGCTGATCATCGAGGAAACCGAAGCTGCGACCATCAGATCGATCTTCCAGCAGTTTATCACCGTCGGCTCGGCAACCGTACTTGCGCAGCAACTCACCGCCGAAGGACTGACCCGACGTGACGGCAAACCGTTCGACAAGGGATGGCTCTACAAGCTGCTCAACAACCGTGTTTATGTTGGAGAAGCGGTTCATAAAGGTCAGAACTACCCCGGCGAACACCAGGCAATCGTCAGCCGCGAGACGTGGGACAAGGTTCATTCGATCCTGAAGGAGAGCCCGAGGAAGAGGGCAGGGCAGAGCCGGCGGCAAACACCAGCAGTGCTGAAGGGTCTGATCTTCGCGCCAAACGGACTTGCCATGACGCCGACCCACACACGACGGCGCGGCAAGCTCTATCGCTACTATGTGACGACCAGCGTGTTGAAGCTGTCGCCCGAGACCTGTCCTATTCGACGCGTACCTGCGGCGGAAATCGAAGCCGCTGTCATCGACCAGCTTCGGATCATCCTCCGCTCCCCGGAAATGATCGTGAAGACATGGGCTGCGGCAAAGGCGGCCGAGCCTGTCGCCACCGAAGCACAAGTGCGTGAGGCGCTGATTCAGTTCGACGCACTCTGGGATGAACTCTTTCCCGCCGAGCAAGCGCGCATTGTTCAGCTGCTCGTCGACCGCGTCGACGTCGACATCGGCGGTATCGAAATCAAGTTGCGGGCCGAGGGGATTGGGATGGCCACAGCAGAATTGAAACAGTCGTGTAATCTGGCGAGGGCTGCTTGAGCGACGATGCAACCGTCATTGTTCGGGTCCCGATGTCGCTTAAGAAGCGGGGAGGGCGGAAGGTGATCGTTCCGCCGCCAGGCGCCGAGACATGGGCTCCCGCGCAGAGAGTGGATGGCACCCTAATCCGAGCACTCGTCCGAGGCTTCGACTGGCGCAAGCAGATCGACATTGGCGTCTATCAATCAGTCCGCGAGCTCGCCGCCGCCGAAAATATACGGCCAAGCTACGTCGGGCGAATAATGAACCTGACGATGCTCGCACCGGCAATTGTGGAACGCATCCTCGACGGCAATCAGCCCAGAACGCTCTACGCGGAGCTTATCTCGCGAGGCATCCCTGATGACTGGCGAGATCAGTGGCGGCTCATTAACGAGTGAGAGCGTCGTTCGAGTGTATTAGTGCCGCGACAGTCGTGCTCCCTCTCAAATGTGCCTTCCAACCAGCCGGTTCAACGCAGCCAGCCCAAGCACCGGTCCTGGCACCAACGCCAGGAAAACATATTGCGGTCCTGCGGCTTCGATCAGTCGCGCGAGCAGAGCTATCGAAACAATTGTGATCGAAAAGCCGATACAATTGGCGATGGTTAGCGCGGAGCCGACGAGTTTCGACGGGGCGAAACGAGCATTGAGCGTTGAAAATTGCGGCGAGTCGCCGGCAACGACCACGCCCCAGAACAGGACAAAGGCAAGAAAAATCGGCAAGGGCGCCACGAAGGCCAATGGCGAAACGAGACAGCAAAGGCCGGACGCCGACAGCTGCGCAAAGGCGACGCGCGCACTACCGGTGGTGCGCGAGAGATAACCGCCGGCTATGCAGCCAAGAAAGCCTGAGGCGATGGCAGCAAAACTCCACACCGAAACTGCGGCGTCGCCGGTTCCCAAGCGCGCCGCCAGAAGCACAGGGAGAAAGGCATAAAACGCGTAGAGTTCCCACATATGGCCGAAATAGCCGAAGGCCGACGCCCTAAAATCGGCCGAGCGGAAGATCGCCGCGAATGCGGTGGGGTCGAACTTGGCGCCCGTTTTGAGATAAGGTCCATCCGGCACGAGAACGAGCATCGCCAGACCTCCGGCGACCGATATCGCCGAGACGGACAGGATCACGCCCTGCCACGGCAGATCGCCTCCCAAGCCCCTGATGAGATGCGGAAGCGCAGTTCCGAGCACCAACGCTCCGACCAGCCAGCCGAGCGCTAGCCCCAGGTCACGGTCGTACCAGCCCGAAGCAATCTTCATGCCCACGGGATACATTCCGGCGAGAAAGAAGCCCGTGGCAAAACGCGCCACGAGCAACGGCAGGAGTTCGCCGCCGCTGGCGAGCGTCGTGGCATTGGCGGTCGCACCGGCGAGCGCCGATAGGAAGAAGATAATACGTGGCGAATAGCGATCGGAGACCGCCAGCCAAGCGAAGACCAGCGTACCCGCGATGAAGCCGAACTGCACGGCAATCGTAATGTTGCCGACGGCAGAGGAGGGGAGCCCGGCGGTGCGTTGCAGATCGGGCAGCACTGCATTGCCGGCGAACCATAGCGACGTCGCGGCGAACTGCGAGATTACGATGGTGGGCAGGATGCGAACAGGAACAGCAGCCAAGGCGGAATTCTCGTTGCGACGTCCTTGTTCCAAGCTCCTGTCACATTCGGTCGTAGTCGTCCAATGGCATACCGACAACTCAGACCAACACCGGAGTATCGAATGTCTCAGGCGGCGAAAACGGTCTGTCGGCTTTCGGCGAGGATTGGCAGTAGGCTGCATAGGGCTGCCGGATTGGTCAAGTTATCTCGTTTGTTCCCGACCTATTGTTGCCGCTCGAATTTCATGACGCGGATACTGCCGATGGGCATGATTCGTCGGTCAACTCGCCATGGCAAAGCCTTCGTGTGCAATGACGCTAAGCGCAAAGAACCGCGAAAATGCGCGAGACATGCCCCGGACGCGCGAAATGAGCTGATTTTCTCCAGCGGCCAGCAACTTTAGTAGCGAGAGCCATTTTCATTGCCCCAGGTACACAGAGAAACATCGCGGCAGATCAGGGCTGCCCCTCACTTCCAATAGGTAAACAGGTTTGGTATCGACCGCCTGGGTGAGAGGTTGGCGAATGGTCACAATTAATGAATCCGGCAAGTACACGCTTTTCAGTTCACTGACCGGCAGGCCGGAAATAGATTCGCTCACGCGCGGGGTTAAATGGGGCGGCGCCGTTGGAACGGGCGCCACGGTCACTTACAGCTTTCCGGGCACCGGCGGATCGGAATCATACTGGTCGTCGTCCTATCCGCCGGCGCCCCTCGCTCACATCACTTACATGTCTGCGGACGAGCGCGCCGCCATTCGCGACGTGCTCTCCATTTTCAGCATGTATGCCAACATCAAATTCGTCGAAGTGACCGACGGCCGCTCGGTCGGCCAGATGCGTTTCGCAAAATCTAATATCGATGGATTCGGAGGCAAGCTCGCGGTTGCCTATCCCATCGCCAACAACCCTCAAGCCGGGGACGTCTGGTTCGACAGGTCGGATCCATTGAGTGGCCTCACCGGTACGGTTGGGGCGGCAAGATATGTGGCTCTTCATGAGATCGGGCATGCGCTCGGATTGAAGCACCCGAACGAGGGCGCTATCCAGTCGAGCCTCAACATGGACCCTGCGAATTCCGTCATGGGGCCGGTCATTCCGACCATCGGTGGCATGTACGGCAGTTGGGCATCCCCTATGCTCAACGATGTGTTGGCGCTCCAGCGCCTTTACGGAAAGAACATTCACTTCAATACCGACAATACGCTCTACAACGCGAACAAGCTTTGGCAGACGTTCGGCGGAAGTGGGACCCATAGCGCTCTGTGGGACGCCGGAGGCATCGACACTCTCGTGATCAATGTCGTCGAGTTCTCTCTCGACCCGCTGCATCCGAAGGACCAGGGTCTGCGAATTGTGCCGGGCGCGGTCATCGAGAATCTGACAACCCGCTACGGGTACGGAACGATCCTGGGTAATTCCGCCAATAACGTGATCAAGCTGAACGGCGATATGATGCCGCCGAATTATTCCGGCCAATGGAGTTCACGGCCCGGCGCGGATATCCGAACAGGTCTTGGAAACGATACGGTTTATCTCCCCGGCCGCTATTACGACATTTTCGGACCGATCACGATCGACCAAAATCCGCTGTTTTCGCCCAACCTGGTCTATGCCGGGAGCGGCAACGACACGCTCTACGGCAGCCCTGAAATCGATAACCTCTATGGGGAAAGCGGCAACGACTATTTCCGGCCGGGCTTGTCGATCGACCTGGTCAATGGCGGCAGCGGTTCCGACACGGTCGACTATTCGACCAGTTCGGTTTTTCTCGAAATCTCCCTGAGCGCGGCCGGTAACGCCACCGTGTCGCTGGGAGGCACTCCTTTCGACACGCTGCTTTCAATCGAGAATCTCACCGGCGGTTCAGGCAACGACGTGCTGTTTGGGAATGACGGCAGCGCCGTGGCGAACTTCCTGCGTGGCGGCAAGGGCTCCGACAGCCTTAACGGCCAGCAGGGAAATGACACGCTCCAGGGTGGCCTGGGCTACGATTATCTTACCGGCGGGACGGGTTCCGATTTCGCTGACTATTCGGACCGGTCGCTCGCGGTATCTGTAACGCTGATCGCCGGCGCAACCGTCCAAGCACGCGTCAACGGGATCGTCGAAGACGATTTGATCAGCATCGAGAACCTTCGCGGCGGTGGAGGCCGGGACAGGTTCATCGGCAGCACGGGCGCCAATATTTTGGATGGAGGGGCTGGCGACGACCAGCTGGCCGGCGGTATCGGGAGTGATACGCTGTATGGTGGAGCCGGAAATGACCGCCTTAGAGGCGACGCCGGCACAGACAAACTCAACGGCGGCTTAGGCAAGGACATGCTCACCGGCGGCGCCGATGCCGATCTCTTCATCTTCTCGGCCAAGACTCATTCGGTTGTGGGGATTAACGCCGACCGCATTCTTGATTTTGATGACGGCAACACCGGCGACCGGATCGATATCTCGGCGCTGTTCGGTCCAGCGATGACCTATCGCCACAATCTCGTCTTCACCGGTGCCGGTCAGGTCCGCATCAACGACATTGCCGGCGCGGACGTAATCGTGGAGGTCAATACCGGCGGGACGCTCGCGGCGGATTTCTCGATCCGGCTCGTCAACACGACATTGAGCAGCATGAATGCCGGCGACTTTGTGTTGTAGTGCTGAAAGCGGCGGCAGGGGCATGACCCCTCGGGCCAAGAAGGCGCCAAGCGGACCGGCTACTTTGAGGCCGACAGCCGTCATTCCGCTAATTGGATTGGATGGCGAAAAGCGGCCGTTCGACTCCCAACCCAGAATGGGTCACTCTGGCTGCGGAGCGCGCGAAAGCGGCCGGCGTTCACATGAGTTGCCTCTCGCGGGGTGGACGCAGGCGTCAGACAGTGGCTGCCACGAATTGCTCGATTTTTTGGGCGACCCAGTCTGGTCTTGTAATTGTGGGAACGTGTCCGGCGCCTTCAGCAATCGCCAGTGTCGCGCACGGCATTAACGAAACCAGCCTTTGCGACGAAGCGAGCGGTGCGATCGCATCACGGCTACCGTGGATGGCGAGGGTTGGAATAGTCAGAGCCGGCAGGCGCGAGGCAATGTCGATTCCGTCCAGGCACTCCATGAGCTCGACGGCGGCTTTTCCGTTGGATCGCTTGACGATCAATCTGCCCCACGCACGCTCGGCCTCGCATTCGTCTTCGGGGACGCAGGCGTTGACGAATGCATCCATCGTGGCGTGGAAGTCGCTTCGGCAACCCTGGAGCATCTTGTCCAATTGTGTAGACCGCTCGCCCACGTAGCGACCATCGATTATCACCAGACCATCGAACCGTGAGGGTTGCCTGAGCGCGGCTTCCAAAACGATCGCCGCGCCTGCCGATTCACCCGCCAGCACGCACGTTTCGATTTCGAGCGAATCCAATACTCTGAAGAGATCGTCGACCAACAGTTCGAATGTGATCCGCGGCGCCGTGCTTATCGTCGCGCCGGTGCCGCGATGGTCGTAGGTCACAGTTCGCCAGTGGCGACTGAGATGCTCGAATACTGGAAGCCATAACTCACCGCTTCCGACCCATCCGCCATGCGCCACGATGGTCCGTGGCCCGTCACCGAACGCGGTCATCATGATGCTGGCGTTGTCTGACTTTAAGAACATTGCTGCCTCGCGACGCTAGAGAATGGCCGATTGGCTGCAGTTCGTCGAGATTGGAGCCGCGGAACAATGTCCTGAACGAGGCCATGACCTGCCCTGTCCGGTACTGTCCGCGGGTGACGCGCGGCCCAAACTCCGGCGAGTATCACCTAGTTGCTGTTAGTACGGGCTGTTGTCGAATTCTGCATGAGCACCCACTTCTCAACAGCCGAGATGAAGCGGTTTAGACAGCTTCAGGGCCGGTCGCGAACTGTCTTATCTAAATCATCGCTGGCTGATGGCTGCCAACCGGATTGCGAGCCGATGTCCGAAATTGACAACTTCATATCGACTTGCAGTTTACATCGACGTTCTCCACCGCATGCAATCCGGATCGCGACATCGATGCGATTTACTCTGCCATCGGCTGGTGGTGGCCGAAATCGACACTCGCGATCCCTCCACCCACTTCTTCTGACTACCCGCGCAAAAGCATCTGTGTCCATGGCTCCCACAACCTCGTCATTCAAGGGTAACAAGTTCGGCTCTAGGCGCACAGCGCCGCTTGCACGATGGCGGCGTGCGGTGCACCTTCACTCAGGCTGCGCTGACGGAGAGAACTATGCGGGCAATCTTCGGTTTACTACTCATCGTCCTTGCCGGGGTCGCGATAATAATGCTTAGACCGGGAGTGGCGGGGAACAAGATTTTCGAGGGCCGCCTTGGCTTTGCGATGGTTCCACCACTCGTGCTCGCGGCTTTCGCAATGGGCGTGGCGCTCGTAATCACCAGTTAATAAGCATTGCTGCTGCAATCGCGTGCAACCACCGTTGTTGGCATCAACGTTGATACGGCAACGTGCAGCCCTTCAGAGGCCGCGTGCCGCAATGGAAACAACAGATCCCAGCCTGAAAACCGATGCGATGATGAGAAAAGCGATCACACCACAGGTCCACACTTTCATCGCGCGGTTTGCTGTCTGGTCTGTTATTCAACATGCGCGACGCTCGTTTAGTCGCGCTGAATGCCAGACAGGCCGCATGACTTACGCCTGCAATCGCACCGGCAAAGCGGAGAGCGCGCGAATGCCGAGCCTCTTGTGCCAACGCAATTTACCGGCGGGGACGGCTAGGTGCATGTCGGGGAAGCACGCGATTAAGCGCTCTATCGCGACAGCAGCCTCCAACCGTGCAAGTTGAAAGCCGAGGCAGAAATGTACGCCTGTCCCGAATGACAGGTGTGGGTTGGGGAGACGTGTAATGTCGAACCGGTGCGCGTCCTCAAATTTCGCGGGATCGAAATTCGCGGCCGCGAGAAAACCTGCAAGCATGTCGCCTTTTCGCAAACGAAAACCTTGCCAGAAGAGGTCGCGCCTCGCGAAGCGCGGTTTTGTCATTTGGACGGGCGAAACCCAGCGTAGGCATTCTTCGACGCAAAGGCTGGTTAGATTGGGATCATCCTGCAAAAGTTCACGCTGACGGGGGTATGATAACAAGGCAGCGATCCCTCCAGCCAAAAGGTGCGTTGTTGTTTCCTGCCCAGCCCCGAACAGCAAAAAAATCATCGAGACTAGTTCATCGTCGCTAAGTGCTTCACCATCGGAGATCGAGTCTCCCAACGCGACAATCAAGCCACCAGGAAGCGCGCCGCCTCCCGGACGTGACACTCGCCGCAGGTATCGTACGACGCGGATCACGCCAGGTATGGCCCGGATCACCGCTCCGACGTTTGCCGTATCTTTGAGGCCGCCCAGCCAGTTCTTGAACTTGTCATGGTCCGCTCGTGGTAGGCCGAGAAGCTCGCAAATGACCGAGAGCGGGAGGTCGCGGCAGAATTCGGCCAAAAGGTCGACTTCTCTTTTGCTCTTAAGCCGGTCTAACAGTCGATCGGCGACATGCTCAATCATAGGACGGCTCGCCTGGACGGCCTGCCTTTGAAATGCCTGATCAACAAGGCCCCGCAGCCGGCGGTGCTCGGGATCGTCATGACCCAGCATGTTCGATGCGAGTAGCCCAATTGTCCTTGGAAGAATTTTCAAGATGCGTTGCTGCGTCTTAATGCCGGCATTCAAGGGATCTCGCGCAAAGCTCTCATGATCCTTGAGCAACTCCGAGCAAGCATCGTGGGAGACCGCGAGAAGAGTACGTCCGAAGATCGGTAGCTTCATCGGAACAAGTGGACCCTCCGCCCGCATGGCATCTAATGTTGGTACGGGGTTTGCATGAAACTCGGCTGAGACGATATTGAAGTCAGCCGTCGCGAATCTTGCGCGCTTTTGCAGAGCGGATGTCATGCCGGTGTGCTCCGGCGCAGGACGAGAACGCCTGCCAACGCAGAAATGAGTGAGCCCAACAAGATTCCGATCTTCGCCTGATCCTGCATCAGCACGGAGTCCGGATATGCCAAAAGTCCGACAAAAAGGCTCATGGTGAAGCCGATGCCGCACAGCAGAGAAACGCCAACGATATGCCGCCACGTTGCATATTGCGGCATGTCGACTAGGCCCGACTTGATCGCTATTGCGGAAGTTCCAAGAACTCCGATCAATTTCCCAGCAAACAGGCCGAGCGCAATGCCGAAAGTGACCGGAGTCGAAAGCGCGACAAGGCTCATGCCTGCGAATGATACACCGGCATTCGCAAAGCCGAAGATCGGTACGACGATAAATGGCACGACGATGTGAAGATGGTGTTCAAGGCGGTGAAGGGGCGATACCTCGATATCGTTTCCAATACCGGGTGAGGACCGCACGGGAATTGTCATCGCGAGCATGACACCGGCGAGTGTGGCGTGGATGCCGGACTGAAGCACAAAATACCAAAGCGCAACGCCGAGAAGCGAATAGGGCCATAGCGTCAGGACGCCCATGCGATTGAAGATGGTAAGGTTGGCTAAGACCGCGAGCGCGGCTAGGACATACCAGAGTTGCAGATCGCCTGTGTAGAACACCGCGATGATCAGAACTGCGCCAAGGTCGTCGATTATGGCAAGTGCAGCGAGGAAGACTTTCATCGACGCGGGCACGCGGCGTCCCAGCAAAGACAAAACTCCCAGCGCGAATGCGATATCAGTTGCCGTTGGAATTGCCCAACCCCGCAATGCTGATGTCTCGTTTGCATTGATCGCAACGAAGATCACCGCGGGCACAAGCATCCCGCCGGCCGCTGCGGCCCCAGGAAGGATTCGGCGTGGCCAGGTGGCGAGTTCGCCGTCCACAACTTCGCGTTTGATCTCGGCTCCAACCAGCAAAAAAAACAGCGCCATCAGCGCATCGTTTATCCAATGCAACGTGCTCAACGGTCCGATGTACGCATGGAGGGCGCTAAAGTAGACTTCGGCTAGCGATGAGTTGGCGGTAATAAGCGCCGCAGCTGCGGCGACCATCAGCAACATTCCGCCAGCCGACTCGCTTTCAAGAAATTCCCGAAAGACCGAGCGCGGTTTTTTCGTAGGGGGCATCTGTAAGTTATCCATGGACGCTCAGGCTTTCCGCTCCGTCTCTGTGGGGCCAGCCTGGTCGGGGCCGGCGAAGTTGTCCGGCGCGTCGCGCACCATATCGTAGCTGTGATCGATAAACCGTTCACCGCCTCCTCCAGCATCTGCTGATAGAGTCGGTTCGCCGACCAGCGTCAAACCAGCCATGAATAGAGAGAACAGAGTGGCCTTGCGAGCGATCGCGCGGGTTGGTGCCATGCGGCGCCTCGGACAGAGTTGTCACCACTGGCGGCCCGACCAGTGATACAACCTGTCCGCGCCTCGCGGCGATGACACCCAGATACCTTCTGCACGATAAATTCTTCGGTCGCAACCCGATCCAGCGGGCGGACTCTTCCGTCGTTTATCGCCTAAGATGGCGCACTGCTGTAGTTCGGTTTCGGTCAGAGTTCCGAGTAGAGTTGCGCGATCGCATCCCAACCGTAACGATTGCCCGAACGCGTTTCAATGAACGCACCCTTCTCACGCCTTGTCGGTGCGATTTCCATTGCAGCTCGAATAGCATCCTCGAGCCGCGAAAACGTTTGCAGCTCACCATCGCCATTTACGTGAAAATCAGCGGGCTCCATCAGGTCGAGAGTGCTCATGCCGGCCCCCAATGATGCACACACCTAGCCGGCTTGCTCGTTCGCATCGCCGACCGTGCGTGCCAGAAAACTTGGAGGCGAGTTTTGCAGGCCTTTGATACAGTTGTCCATGAAGCGCTCGAAATCCGCTGAAAGGCGCGCGATCAGTTGCTCCTCTGGAGAGCCCTTGCCCCTCTCGTCGGCGATGATCTTGGCTGCCTGCCAAGCCGCATCTGCCCACATCTGAAATTCATCCGTCAGCTCGATCGCGCTCGCGGCGTTCGCCAGCGAAACGCGCAATCGAGCAAGCGCGGCATCTGGTCTTGCTTCCGGCTGAGACAGGAAGGAGGTCTTCGCTATCGTGAGGTGTTTAAGAGCGGCGCCTTTCAGCATCGTTCCGGCATAAACTGACTTCTCACATCGGGACGGCTGAGCCACCAGATCAGGGCACCGGCCACTGCCAGTCCGATAAGCCCGGCATAGGTTGGCGTTCCTGCAAGGTTTACCGCGGCGCTGATGGCGTTGATCGCGATGAAACCAATAGCCAGTCGATAGGCCCACGGCTTTCGCAGAGACAAACCTATAGCGCAGAACGCAAACGCCACGGCCAAAATCGAAAAGCCAACGATCATTACGTGCGGGTATTGCGACAGAAATGCAAAGGCAGCTGGCTTGAGCACCCAGATAGCCGATGCGCCGGCGCCGATCTCTGTAAACGACAAGGCGACCACACCACACAGCAGGGCACTTAAGGAAAAGAAGATGGTGATAAGGGCAGGCGTGACCGACGCCCCTTGCTCTCTCGCGCTCACAGTCACCGCCAATACACTGTTGCGGTAGCGTAAACGAGCATCAACAAACACCCCTCGGAATGATTGCGACTGCTAGGGTTCCGATCTTTCCGGGAGACCGTATTCAATTTCGCTTCTCTGCTTTTCATGTCGGATCGCTCCGCTTTTCGGATGATGCCAAGCCGACGCGGATCGGCGGTTCCAACCCCCGAACCACGCCGACATGGCCCCAACGAATCGGTGCAGGGAAATGGAGAGCTGCACCGATCTGAGCGCTGACCGGAGATCCAGCGCGCTGAAAAAGGTAACACGCTGAGATGTGACGTCTACCCCAAAAATTACAAATTGTTTCAGAGCGTGATCGGTCGGCCCGCCAGCCTCGCCCCCATCGCACGAGGGCTTTGGCTCGCGCCTGATCAGCATGGGCATCTCTGGAGCTGGCAACGCGGACCTTAGCTATGCCACCGGGGGTTTCAAAGCGGCGTTTTCGTGCCGAGCCGATCAAGTTGTCATCTGAAAAAAGAAAATCGAAGCCCACTTTTCGGCAGGCTTCGATCATCCGCAATCGTGCTCTCGGCGAGAGCCACAGATAACGGTCGCCTTCGGCAAATGGTTCCTGAGTTAGCGCACCAACAGCACGAGCATCAGAATGATGATCGCGATCGCCGATGAAAAGAGCGCTATCCGGCGCATGGCGAAGCCTCGTGCATAGGTGGAGGAGGCGAATGTTCGCCTCCTCCAAAGTTTCAAGCGTGGTCAGGCTTTCAGGAATGGCTTGGCCGCAGCCAAGACCTCTTCCTTGGTCTTCGGCTCGTCGAAGGCGCCATCCCAGCCCTTCTTGCCGCCGATGCGACGGACCTCAGCCGCATGCCGTGCTTCCACCGAGTGGATTTGAAGGGCAGCGGTGAGGATGTCGTCGCTCTCGATCAGGGTGCCTGCCTGGCCTTTGTAGGCTGCGACGCCGAGGTCTTCGAACGTTTGCGACAAGGTCAGGAACGTGTCGAAGTTCGAAAACACGTCGGCATACTTACCGCCGGCGGTGAAGTCGGCTTCCGGCCGCTTCACCGCCGCCGAGCCAAGCGCGCCAGACAGGAACGCGACGTGGGCGGCTTCATGCGCTCCGATCTGGTTGAACACGGCCTTGTGTTCGTCCGGATAAATGCCGGCGTCGTAACCCGAGCGGTAGAACGCGTCTTCGATGTGCTCGAGCGTCAGCGCGAAGTTGAGCGTGTCCACGATCTGCTGCGGAATGCCTTGCGCGAAGACTTCGCGCGACGCTGCAGCCAGCACCAGCGGTGCCGACGCCATTGCGCCGAGACCAAACGCTGCCTTGGTGAAGAGGCCGCGCCGGTTGGTGACGAGACGGTCGACAAGATCGGGATCGAGGCCGCCAAGGATGGTCGTATTGGGTTGAATGGTCATGTCGAAATCTCCTTAGAGGCTGTTCGCGGTGACTTCGGTCTTGATGAACGGCTTGGCTGCCTTGAGCACATGGCCCGGCTCCATCACCACATCGAGACCGGTCTTGTCGTCGACGATGTCCGAACCGGCGAACGATGGGCCACCCGGCTGCAGAAGGTCGCGAATGACAGCGGCGTGACGCGCCTCGACCGAAACGATACGGCCGGCGGCGGTGAGATAATCCGGATTCTGGATCAGCTTGCCGGCGCCGTTGTAGGCGGAGACACCAAGGTCCTCGAATGTCTTGGCGGTGCCGAGCACCGAGGCGCGGTCGCCGAAATTGACTGCCGAGAAATCGACTTCCAGATCGGGGATCGCCTTGTCGGCGAGCGCACCTTTCAGGAAATCGACATGCGCTTTCTCGTGATCGCGGATGTCGGTGAGGATCGACTTCTCATCGTCGGTGATACCGCTGTAAGCGCTCTCGACGACCCTGGTGTAGAAGGCAGCTTCGAGTTGCTCCAGCGCATAGGCGTAGTTGAGAATGCCAATGTCGCCTTCGCCGAGGTCGGCGGCCAGGGCTGATGAGATCCCGAAGTTCGGAAGTCGGCCACCGAACGCAGCAAGTGCAATCGCGGTGCCTCCCGTCCATTTCAAAACAGTTCTGCGTGAGTGTGTGACGGACCCGCCGCCGCTTTTTTCTTTGAGCATATTGCTCTCCATTCTTGGCTTGCGGAGGAGTCCGCACTCAAAGCCACGAGACGGTGAGCAAATAGTTTTCTAACTATATGAATTTATTTATGAAATTGTGAGTGGATGGAACATGCTAAAGCCGGCCTTCAGTCGGCCTTCTCTCTCTCTCTAAACATTCAGGCGGCAGAAATGTTCCCTACAAGCATTGCTGACAATGCTGCGTCGGCCCAGGTCGGAAATACTCCGCCGAGCCGTTGCAGGGCGTTTGGGAACAGAATGTGCTTCCAGATGTTTCGATCGCAGCGTGTGGGAAGCTTTGTAAAAGCGCTTCAGCGACTGGAGAACTGTCATGCCACGTGGCGATAAGTCCAGGTACACCGACAAACAGGAACGCAAAGCCGACCACATTGCAGAAGGCTACGAAAAGCGTGGGGTTTCTGAGAAAGAGGCTGAGCGTCGCGCGTGGGCAACGGTCAACAAAGATGACGGCGGCGGTAAGAAAGCCGGAGGGTCGGGCCGCGGTAAGAAGACTGGAAGTCCAGCTGCGCATAAAGGTGGCCGAAAAGGAGGAGCGGCGAGCGCTTCACGATCCGCCGCCGCGCGTTCGGCCAGTGCGAAGAAGGCAGCCGCTACCCGCAACTCCAAGTGACGAGCGAACTGATGGGCAAGAACGACCTGAAGGCATTCGCGCTTAACTGCTCGCTGAAGACATCGCAAGCCGCCGAAGTCAGCTCCACCGATAAGATGATTGCGGATCTGTTTGAGCTTCTCGAAAAGCATGGCGTTGTTTGTGACTCCGCCCGCGCGGCGGATTTCGAGATCAAGCCGGGCGTCCTGTCGGACGAGGGCGATGGCGATCAATGGCCTCAGCTCCGTAAGCGAATACTCGCGGCAGACATCTTCGTTCTGGGCACGCCGATCTGGCTCGGGCAGCCGTCAAGCATTGCCAAGCGGGTCGTCGAGCGCATGGATGCGTTTCTGGAGGAAACCGATCAGTCGAAACGGATGCCACCATCGGGCAAGGTCGCCATTGTCGCTGTCGTTGGAAATGAGGACGGCGCCCATCATTGTCATGCAGCAATGTTCCAGGCGCTGAACGACGTGGGATTCACGATACCCGCAAACGCTGGGGCGTATTGGGTCGGTGAGGCGATGGGTGATGTGAATTACGTCGACCTTAAAAGAGTACCGGAGAAGGTGAGCGAGACGCTGACGATGCTGGCGTCAAACACGGTTCACATTGCGAGTGTGCTTAAGAAGCAGACCTACCCAGGCGTTGAATGAACTACATCAGTGGGTGATCGGCCCGCGCGAGCACGTTACCGCTTCACTCGACTTTGCCCCTCTTGTAGGCGTGCCCATGCGTCAGCCCGCTCTAGCCAGCCTTCAAAAATGAGCTGCTTACCGGTCCCGGCGACTGCGGCTTCGAAAAATTCTTCGATCTCGCCACGGAGCCGCTTGCAAACGTTTGTTTCCGTCGGCGCATCCGCTGGGTGAGGCCATAGGATGAACCGGTCGTTGCGCAGGATCATTCCATCGGAATTCTGCTGGCGAACCGCCAAGCACCCAAGCAAGTCGCACTTGATCACAACGCCCGGCGCAGTCGTAGCTCCGTGAATGACGAGCCCGTCTAGCGGGTCGCCATCTTCGCCGAGTGTGGATGGAATAAATCCCCAGTCATAAGGATAGGATAGGCCAAGGGGCAGCGCCCGCGAGTACTCGAACACACCAGAAGCCGGATCGTAAGCGATCTTGGCGGTGGAGCCGCGCGGGGTCTCCACCACTAAGCGCACGAGATCGCCATTCACGGTATCAAGCTGATCGTAACGCATCAGGTCTACCGCCGACTCAATCGGGAGCGTCGGGCGCTCCATTCACCGTGCCGTCCGGATTGTTGGCTTGGCTGTCGCCACCCGTTCCAGTATCCGGCGTCGGATCAGTATCTACGGTTGGCGCAGTGTCGATGGCCGTAGGTTGTCTGCCGGAAGAGTTCGTTGTGGTGGGATCTTCACTGCAACCAGCAGCGAGAAATGCAAAGCTTACCGCAATCAACATTTTAAACGACGTCACCATAAGCGCATCCTCTTTGGTATGAGTAGCGCCCAATGTCTCACATCGGGCGGCTTTAGATGTCAGTCATGGTGCTCAGGCATCTTCTTGAGCCCGTCTTTGGTCCAAGAAGTGACCGCGTGAACTTCGCCATCCTCGTCGCGCATGAAATCGAGCTGGCGTGCAGGCACAGCAACTGGTTTCGCGCCGATGCCGAGAAAGCCACCAACATCGACGACGACCTGGCTGCTTCCGCCGGTGCCGTGCATATGTGAAACGGACCCGACCTTTTCGTCGTCTGCGCCGTAGATTGTAGCGCCTTCCACATTGGCCGGCGTCAATTCGGCATCGGTCAGCCGAATGTGCTTTGAATGGTCCATGATTTGTCTCCTTTGGATAATCGTGAACCCGCGAATGCCTCGGCGGTTCCACGACAGGAGAGAGACTGCGAGCCGGACGGGACAGGTGCTCGTCTGCCGCTTCGTTGGCCAGCGAGGGAAATCGGGAAAATCCCGCTGTTCACCATGTACCGCCGTGCCCGATTGGCGCGGCCCGCAGCCTCGCATGAACGTAAGCGGACCGATTAGGTTGCGATCACGGCGCGCCGGCTAATCTGACTCTGCGCTACGCGTCTTCGAGGACTTGCCTCAAAATTGGCTTCAGAGTGCATATTCAGCCTCAGAGCTGCCGATCACGCACTTCAGCAGAGCGTCAGCTTTTGGGTTGAAACGTAGCTCGTTCGCACGTCCGAATTGCCGGCGCAAAGCTGACGCGGCAGCACCTTCTATACGCAGTTGGACACCAGTGCGCTTCGGCAGGCAAGGGACTCTGAGAAACGGCTCGAAGGCGCCCACGGTAACCGCTTGATTTCATTCGATTGGCAGGCTGACCACCGACTCGTTCAAGTGGGCAGCTTCGGAGAAAAAGCCGGGAGAGAACACAAACCAGTCGCTGCCGCACTGTTACCCGGTGGACAGCTGCTCCAGCGAAGGCCGGAAACACTGCGCTGCTGGAGGTGATGAAGCGCTCGGGAGAAAGTCGGACACAGACTGATTGGCGGAGGGAGTGGGATTCGAACCCACGGTGGGCTTGCACCCACGCCGGTTTTCAAGACCGGTGCCTTAAACCGCTCGGCCATCCCTCCGGCATTGCGCATATGCGACAAGAACCCCGCCAGTTCAAGCGCGTGTGCACAACGCGCGAAGCGCTCATCGTGGTCGTGGTCACAATCTTGCCGGTATCCCGCCATATTCGGTTAATAGGAAAACAATCAATTCCTGCTTGAAGGAAGGGTAGGGGCTCCATCCTTCTGCAGGAATTGAGAAAGCCCGTCTGAGTTCGAGTGGCGGTGTCTCGGTGGGGATTTTCGGGGACGTTCTTCTGATGGCTGGTCCGGCGCGCAAGCGCCTCTCCCGGACAACTGCAATCGCGATCGTGGCCGTTTCGGCGGCGTTTCTCGTTGCCTGCTCGACCTCGCAGCCGAAAGGCATGGTTCACCGCAAGACGGTGAAGTCGAAGGAATATTTCTCCGAAGCCGAATATGGCGTGAAGGCAAGCCCGCGCGTCACCAACAAGCGCTCGCGGTTGCCGCGCGGCGGTGGCCGCGACCAGCTCGGCAAGCCCTACAAGGTCAAGGGCAAGTGGTATTACCCGAAGGAAGAGCGCGACTACCGCAAGACCGGCGCCGCGTCCTGGTACGGTGACGCCTTCCACGGGCGGCTGACCGCCAATGGCGAAATCTACGACATGACGCATCTGACGGCTGCGCATCCGACCATGCCGCTGCCGAGCTACGCGCGCGTCACCAATATGAAGAACGGCGCCTCCGTCATCGTGCGCGTCAACGATCGCGGGCCGTACGCCCGTGGCCGCATCATCGATCTGTCGAAGCGCGCGGCGCAGCTTCTCGATTACACACATACCGGCATCGCCAAGGTGCAGGTCGATTATGTCGGCCGCGCGCCGCTCGATGGCAATGACGATCAGTATCTGATGGCGTCGTACCGGCCGAACGGCGTGCGCGCCGATCCGCTGTCCGATGGGCTGCCGGAAGGCGTCATGATCGCCATGAACGGGCGCACGCCAAGCGCGCCGGCAGGCGGCGTTGTCGTGGCTTCGGCCTTTCCCAATGTGTTCAAGACGCGCCGCATCGTCGGCGAGCCAATCGCGGTAGAGAGCGCGCCGATCGCAAGCGAGCCGGTCCAGGTGATGCCCGTCACCTATCAAAGCGATGTGGCGTACGGCGATCCGGTGCTGCCGGAGTTCGGACCGATCGTGCCCGAGCGTCCGGCGCAGGATATCTTCTACCCGCAAACGCAGACCGCCTTCGCCGTCATGTCCTACGCCGACGACCGGGTGAAGCAGGCGGTCGACCCCTTTGCGGGCATGGGTCATGCCGGCATGAGCGCCGACGATATCGTCTCCGCGTGGAAGCGCCAGAACGGGGGAGCTTCGCCGGCGGACAGTTATGTCGCGGCGGGCTCGTTCGCGAAAAGCGGAGAGGCGGAGCAGGTCGCCAAGGCCTTGTCCGCGTTCGGCCGCACGTCGATCGAAATCGCCGAGGATCAGGGCGTCAAATGGTACATGGTGAGCCTGCGCTCGGACAGCCGCGCATCGCTCGACGCCATGCTTGAAGCAGCCTGGGCGAATGGCGCGCCGGACGCGCTTGTCGTTCGCGATTAAACGCGGCGGCGCATTCTTCGCCTGCTAAAAATCGAACGAAATCAAGCGTCTCCTGAAAATCCGCCATATTTGAATGGTTGTCCGTCCGGCGAAGGGCTGGTAGCTTCGTCCGATCTTGCGAGTGTGTGGGTTGGGCGTACGGGACAATCGCATGGCATCTTGGGTCCAGATGCGCGTCTTTGCGTGCGTCGGCGCGTATCTGGCGCTGACGGTTTCGGCAGGCGCCCAGCTTTTCGAGACCAAGGCCACGCAGGCCTACATGATCGACGCCACGACCGGCACGGTCCTCTTTTCGAAAGATCCCGACAAGCCGATCCCGCCGGCGTCACTGGCCAAGCTGATGACGATGGAGCTGGTCTTCCATGGGCTGAAGACCGGGCGGCTCTCCATGGACGACACGTTCATCGTCAGTGAAAACGCCTGGCGCACCGGCGGCGCGCCGTCCGGCACGTCGACCATGTTCGCCGCGCTTAAATCGGAGATCCGGATCGAGGACCTGATCCAGGGCGTCGTCGTGCAGTCGGCAAATGACGGCTGCATCATCATCGCGGAAGGCATGTCGGGGACAGAAGAAATCTTTGCCCAGCAGATGACGGATCGCGCCCGCGCGCTCGGCTTCGAAAAATTGACCTTCAAGAACTCCACCGGCCTGCCCGCCGACGGGCAGGTGGTGACGGTGCGGGAGCTGGCAAGGCTCGGCGAACACATCTGGAAAACCTATCCCGAATACTTCAAATATTACTCCCAGCCCGAGTTCACCTGGAACAAGATCACGCAGAAAAACCGCAACCCGCTGCTCTCCATGGGCATCGGCGCGGACGGCATGAAGACCGGTTTCACCGAGGAATCCGGCTACGCCATTGTCGGCTCGGCAGCGCGCGACGGGCGGCGCATCTTTGTGGCGCTCGGCGGCATGACGAGCGAGCGCGAGCGCGCCGAGGAAGCGCGTAAGATCATCGAGTGGGGCATGAAGGCGTTCGAGAAGAACGAGCTGTTCGCCGACGGCGAAACCGTCGGCGAGGCGCAGGTCTATGGCGGCGAGAAGGGCGGCGTCGCACTCAAAGCCAAGGGGCCGATCTCGATCCTCATCCCGCTCGCCAACCGTGACCGGTTGATCGCGCGCATTGTCTATGAAGGCCCGGTTGTCGCGCCGGTCGAAGAGGGAACGCCGGTCGGCTCGCTGAAAGTGTGGATCGGCGACACGCTCTCGCAGGAGACGCCGCTCTTCGCCGCGGAGAGCGTCGGCGTGGGCACGCTCTGGCAGCGTGCGCAGGACGCCGTATTCGAACTGCTCACAGGCTGGCTCCGTACCGTCTGAGGTACAATCACCTTTGCCATGGACCCGACCGGCATTGCGCCTTAAGACGGCTGCCGGAAACGGATTTTGCATGTGAATCGCGGTTTTTTCATCACCTTCGAGGGCGGCGAGGGCGCCGGCAAGTCGACGCAGATCACGCGTCTTGCCGAGCGGCTGCGCGTGCTTGAATACAAGGTGCTGGTGACGCGCGAGCCGGGCGGCTCGCCGGGTGCGGAAGCCGTGCGGCATGTGCTGCTCTCAGGCGCCGCCGAGCCGTTCGGTCCGGGGATGGAAGCCATACTTTTTGCCGCCGCGCGTTCCGATCATGTCGAACAGGTCATCCGGCCGGCGGTTGAAAAAGGCGAGATCGTGCTCTGCGACCGGTTTCTCGATTCCTCGCGTGTCTATCAGGGCGTTTCGTCCGGTCTCGATCCGCATTTCATGGCAGCACTCGAGCGCGTCGCGATCAACGGCATGATGCCCGACCTGACGCTCATCCTCGACCTCGATCCGGAAGAGGGACTGCGTCGCGCAACGGAACGGCGTGGCGGCGATCATGCGGATCGGTATGAGAAAGAGACAGTGGAAATTCACCGCAAGCGCCGCGAGGCCTATCTGGCGATCGCGGCGGCCGAGCCGGATCGCTGTATCGTCGTCGACGCTTCGGCATCGCCTGACGATGTGGAGGCAGTGATCGCCGCGGCCGTGCTTGCAGCGCTGGACGCGATCCGCGACGGCGGGCCGGTGGAGAAGGCGGCATCCTGATGGAACGGCTGGCGCCTGAACAACATGACACGCTTGATGGTGTGCCTGAGCCGGCGGAAAGCCTGGAGCTCATCGGCCACGGCAACGCCGTCGCGTCGCTGACCACCGCATATCGCGCGGGAAAACTGCCGCACGCGCTGATCCTTGCCGGGCCGCGCGGCATCGGCAAGGCGACACTTGCTTTTCACCTTGCGCATTACCTGCTCAAACACCCGTCCGAACAGGGCGCGCCGGAAGTTTTTTCGGCGCGTGATCCGGCTTCGTCGTTGCACCGGCAGATCGCCTCCGGCGCGCATCCTTCGGTGCTGAACCTGACACGGCCGCTGAACGACAAGGGCGATCGCTTCAAGACTGTCATCTCCGTCGACGAGATCCGCCGCGTCGGACGCTTCCTGTCGCTCACCTCGCATGACGGCAGCTATCGCGTCGTCATCGTCGATCCGGCCGACGACATGAACCGCAACGCCGCAAACGCTCTGTTGAAGAATCTCGAGGAGCCACCTGCGCGAACGATCTTCGTCCTGATCGTCCATTCGCTGGGCAGTCTTTTGCCCACCATTCGCTCCCGCTGCCAAATGATCCGCCTTGACCCGCTATCGGATCAGAACGTGCTGACGGTCATGGAGACGTTCGATACCGCTGTCCCAGAGGGTGACGCGCGCGACGCGATGCTGAAGCACGCCAATGGCAGCCCGCGCGAAGCCGTGCTGATGACCGAATATGGCGGCGGCGAGATCTCCGACGCCATGGATCGGATCACCTTGGCCAACCGGCTGGAGGTGCCGGCGGCGCACAAGCTGGCTGACGCCGTGGCCGCCCGTGGTCAGGACATCCAGTTCGGCCTGTTCAACGACCACGCGCTTGACCTGCTGACCCGCGCAGCGAGCGCCGCAGCCGAGCGCGGCGAGGTCGGGCGGGCCGACCGCATCGCGGAAGTCTTTGAAAAGTCACGGGTTGCGATAATCGACACGGACACTTACAATCTGGACCGCAAACAACACGCGCTGAGCATGATTACCCGCCTATACGACGCATTTCGAATGTGAAGCCGTTCCGGCGGCCGGGCTGACGTCCGGCGCATCCTATTTCCACGCCAAGTTTCATCGAATTGCGAACGGCCACATCCATGCCTAGCGAAAAGTTCTACATCACGACCGCCATTTCCTATCCGAACGGCAAGCCGCACATTGGCCACGCCTATGAGATGATCGCCACCGACGCGCTGGCGCGCTTTCAACGCCTCGATGGCAAGGACGTCTATTTCCTCACCGGCACCGACGAGCATGGCATCAAGATGCTGCAGACGGCGCGCAAGGAAGGGATCACGCCCCGCGAACTGGCCGACCGCAACGCGGCCGAGTTCAAGCGCATGGCCGAGGCGCTCAACCTGTCGAACGACGATTTCATCCGCACGACCGAGAAGCGTCATTACGCCGCCAGCCAGGCGATCTGGAAGGCGATGGCGGCGAATGGCGACATCTACAAGGGCGGTTATGCCGGCTGGTACTCCGTGCGCGACGAAGCCTATTACGGCGAGGAAGAGACCGAGGTACGCGCCGACAATGTGCGCTATGGACCGCAGGGTACGCCGGTCGAGTGGGTGGAGGAGGAGAGTTACTTCTTCCGCCTCTCCGCCTATCAGGACCGGTTGCTCAAGCTATATGACGAAAATCCAAGCTTCATCGGTCCGGCCGAGCGCCGCAACGAGGTGATGAGCTTCGTCAAATCCGGGCTGAAGGATCTGTCGATCTCGCGCACGACCTTCGATTGGGGCGTACCGGTGCCGGGCGACGAGAAGCACGTCATGTATGTCTGGGTCGACGCGCTGACCAACTACATCACCGGCGTCGGCTATCCGGATAGCGATGCGAAGCTGTGGCCATTCTGGCCGGCGGATGCTCATATCATCGGCAAGGACATCGTGCGTTTCCATGCGATCTACTGGCCGGCATTTCTCTGGTCAGCAGGCATCGAACTGCCGAAGCGCGTCTTCGGCCACGGCTTCGTCTTCAACCGCGGGGAGAAGATGTCGAAGTCGGTCGGCAACGTGATCGATCCGTTCAATCTGATCGAGCACTACGGCCTCGACCAGGTGCGCTATTTCTTCCTGCGTGAGGTGCCGTTCGGTCAGGACGGCAACTACAGCCATGAGGCGATCGTCAATCGCACCAATGCCGATCTCGCCAACGACCTCGGCAATCTGGCGCAGCGTTCGCTCTCGATGATCGCCAAGAACTGCGGCGGCGTGGTGCCGAAGCGTGGCGCGATTGCGGAAGCCGATAAGGCGATCCTCGACCAGGCAGGCGCGGCACTCGAAACAGCGCGAAAGGCGATGGGCGAGCAGGCGATCCATATCGGGTTGGCGGCGATCTTCGGCGTCGTCGCCGAAGCGAACCGTTATTTTGCCGGCCAGGAGCCCTGGGCGCTGAAGAAGACCGATCCGGCGCGGATGGAGAGCGTGCTTTATACGACGGCGGAAGTGATCCGGCGCATCGGCATTCTCTGCCAGCCTTATATCCCGGGCTCGGCGGCGAAGCTGCTCGACCAGCTCGCGATTCCGGCGGACCGTCGCTCCTTCGCGCATGTCGGCGAAAAGTACGCACTCGTCTCCGGCACACCATTGCCGGCGCCGCAGGGCGTGTTCCCGCGCTATGTCGAGCAGGCCGAGGGCGCGTAAATGCTCGTCGACAGCCACTGCCATCTCGACTTCCCGGACTTCGCCGAAGAGCGGAGCGCGGTGATCGCGCGGGCAGTGGCTGCCGGCGTCGGCCGCATGGTGACGATCTCGACGCGCGTCAAACGCTTCGACCAGATCCTTGCCATCGCAGAGGCGCATCCGGAGGTTTATTGCTCCGTCGGGACGCACCCGCACAATGCGGCGGAAGAACTTGACGTGACAATGGACGATCTCGTCCGGCTTTCACGCCATCCGAAGGTCGTCGCGATCGGCGAGGCTGGCCTCGACTATCATTACGACAAGTCCCCGCGCCCGGCGCAGGCGCAGGGATTCCGCACGCACATCGCAGCGGCGCGTGAGACGGGTCTTCCCCTCGTCATCCATGCGCGCGAAGCCGACGCCGACATGGGCGACATTCTCGAAGAAGAAAGCGGGCAGGGGGCCTTCCCCTTCATTATGCATTGCTTTTCTTCGGGTCGTGGGCTTGCCGAACGCGCCCTCGCCCTTGGCGGCTACATTTCCTTCTCCGGCATCCTGACGTTCAAGAATTCGGAAGAGCTGCGCGCCATCGCGCGGGACGTGCCGCGCGACCGCCTGCTGGTCGAGACGGACGCGCCATATCTCGCGCCGGTGCCATTTCGCGGCAAGCGCAACGAACCTGCTTACACGGCCTACACGGCGAAAGTGCTGGCCGAGACGATCGGCGCCAGCGAGGCAGAGATCGCGGCGATCACAACGGACAATTTCTTCAGGCTGTTCAAGAAAATGCCTCGGCCGGCATTGAAAGCCGCCTGAGACGTGCCGGATACGCTGCGCTTCACCATCCTCGGCTGCGGTTCATCGCCGGGCACGCCGCGCATCACCGGCGACTGGGGCGACTGCGATCCATCAAACCCGAAAAACCGGCGCACCCGTGCAGCCGCTATGGCAGAGCGCATCGGTCCAAACGGCGTCACGCGCGTCGTCATCGATACAGGCCCGGACTTTCGCGAGCAGATGCTGGCCGCCAAGGTGAAGCGCATCGACGCGGCGATCTACACGCATGCGCACGCCGATCATATCCACGGCATCGACGATTTACGCGGCTACGTGCTCGAACAGCGTCGCCTCATGGACGTCTATTGCGACCAGCCGACACTGACGCGGCTGATGGATTCGTTCGGCTACTGTTTTACGACGCCGATCGGCAGCTCCTACCCGCCGATCCTCAAGGCGCGTCTTTTCGAGCACGAAAAACCGGTCGTCATTGAAGGGAAGGGGGGTCCCCTCTCCTTCGAGCCGCTGCCGCAGATCCATGGCGACATCATCTCGCTCGGCTTTCGCATCGGAGGCCTCGCCTATTGCCCTGACGTAAGCGATTTTCCGCCGCCAACGGCCCACCGGCTCCGTGGCCTCGATATGCTGATCATCGACGCGCTGCAGCACCGCGCACACCCCAGCCATTTGTCGCTTGGCCAGGCGCTGGCCTGGATCGAGCGGCTGAAGCCGAAGCGCGGCGTGCTGACCCATATGCACATACCGCTGGATTACGACGCCGTGCGCAAAGCCACGCCGGATCACGTCGAGCCGGCCTATGACGGCATGGTCATCGAGCTTCCATACGAGGGGGGGTGAAATGGCTGGCAGCATCGAGCGCGTGACGCTTGCCGCGGCGGCTGCCGGGCTGCCGATCGAGATTCGCCGCATGGGTGCCTCGACGCGTACGGCCGAAGAAGCGGCCCAGCAATGCGGCTGTGGCGTGGCCCAGATCGTCAAGTCGCTGATTTTTGAGGGCGAGCAATCGAAGCGGCTTTATCTGTTCCTGGTGTCCGGCGTTAACCAGCTCGATCTCGCCAAGGCGGCGGCGCTGACCGACGAAACTTTGAAGCGCGCTGATCCAAGACGCATCCGCGACGAGACCGGTTTTGCCATTGGCGGCGTGTCACCGCTGGGACATCAGATTCCGATCGCGGCCTATGCCGACGAGACGCTGCTCGACCACACGATCGTCTGGGCGGCTGCCGGAGCGCACGACGCGGTTTTTGGCGCTGAGCCGAGAGCGTTGATGCGGGCCGCCAGCGCCAAGATCGCAGACCTCAAAGCATGACAAACCGCACAAATCCGGGCTTTCGTATACCGGCGTAAGTTCCATAATATATCTTATGCGACTGGAGAATGGCACCGCCGGAGACACCCCTCGGCTCCGAAATCCTCGCGCTTCTCGATCACGCTCGGCGTCTCTGCACCATGAGAAAGACGGCCAGCACGCAGCACATCAACCCAAGCGACAATGGCAATCCTTGAGGTCCGATCAGCTGCATGGTGAGGCCAGTCGCTGGCGAACCGACAATGCCGCCAGCGCCCCAGACAAGCGAGAACACCGCGGTGCCGGCGATCAGCGCCTGACCGTCAAAGCGCTCGCCGAGTTGGATCAGCGCCATCGTGTAGATGCCGAACGACACGCCGCCCCAGACGAACAGCAGCGGCCAGACAAGCCACGAACCGAACAGCAGCGGCAAAGCCAGGCACCCGGCCAGCGACGCGAGCACGCAAAACAGCATGGTGCGCGTCGAGCCAAACCGTTCGGCCATGTGCCCGAGCACGATCTGAAGCGCGGCGTCGCCGGCAATGAAACAGGCAATCAGCGAGGCAATGCGCGCTTCGCCGCTGCCGAAGGCGGCGCCATAGACGGCGAACATGGAAATCAGCGTCTGCTCGAAGGCGGCCGCGGCGAAGACAGCAAACAGCAGCAGCGGCGCGAGCCCGAAGAAGCCTCGTACCGACGTCGCCTCGCCTTCGTGCGCCATCTTCGGCAACTGCGACGCGACGGCAAACAGGGTCAGGCCGACAAGCAGGAAGGCTGCAATGCCGATCATGAAAGGCGGCCAGCCATGCGTGCCGACCAGCCGGAGCAACAAGGGCCCGATGGCGAAGCCGCCCGAAACGATCGACGAATAGAGGCCCATGATGCGGCCCCGGCGCAATGGCGGCGCGATCGAGATCAGCCAGGTTTCCGCCAGCACATAGGGCGGCTTGGAGAAGAAGCCGAGCAGGAAGCGCAGTGGCATCCACGCCCAGACGTCCTGTGTCCAGGCGATCGCGGCGAGCGTCAGTGCGGTCAGGACCGAGCACAAGATCGCAAGCCCTGCCCCGCCCATGCGCCGCGTGAGCGCCGGCGTGAAGGCCGAAGCCACGATGAAACCCAGCGGCGTCATTGCCGCCGACAGGCCGATCAGCCCGGGTGTTGTGCCTTGCCGCTCCAGGATGAAGCTGAGCAGCGGATAGAGCACGCCTTGCGCCAGAGCACCTAGCGTGACCGCCGCGATAAGGCCTCCGATCGCGACCCACGGGGTCCGATCGTCACGCGCTGACATCATGCTGCCGTTGGCGGTCATGCTTGCCAGAACGGCTTGGAGATTTCGGCCTCGACCTGCCGTGTCGTCAGACCGATATCGTCGATCAAATGAGAATTGGCGCTCGCCATCTGCTGCAAGTCCCAACGGAAACGCATGCGTTCGCTCCAGGTCGCGATGATGCTGCGCCGTGTCGCCAGGGCCGCCAAACCCTCATACCGATACGATGCCTTCGCCGGCCCGATGAGAGAAATAACGTTCATGACAGCCTCCATGGCTTGAGGTCCGGACCTCTACCTGCACGAGGCTGACTTCTGGAAGAAACGAACGGCGCTGTCCTTAAGCACGCCCAAATAGTTCCGAAAACTTCCGAACGGCGCAGGGCGAAAATGCGATCCGGCGCCGATCGCGCTCCGCCCTATCTGTTTGTTTTTGCCGCACGATCCCGTTTCGAAACGTCTGCAACTGTTTGCGATTATGCTATAGAGCGGCACATGGAAGGGTCGCGCTTTACCTTTGGTCCGTTCGTGTTCGATTCCGCGGCGGGAACGCTACTTCGGGACGAAGCACCCGTTGCCGCGAGCTATCGCGCACTGAAACTGCTTGGCGCATTCGTCGCTCGACCCGGCGAAATCCTGAGCAAGGCCGAACTGATGGACGCGGCATGGTCGGGCGCAGCCGTCGAGGAAAGCAACCTCACCGTCCAGATCGCGCGGCTTAGGAAGCTGCTCGGTCCGGCCGCCGGCGATGCGGGCAGCGAATGGATCGCCACGGTGCCACGCGTCGGCTACCGTTTTGTAGGACCGGTCGTACAGCTCGACGGCGCGAAACGAAAACCGCTGCCCCTTCCTGACAAGCCATCGATCGCCGTGCTGCCTTTCGTCAATCTCGGCAACGATCCGGAGCACGAATCCTTCGCGGACGGATTGACTGAAGACCTGATCACGGACCTGTCCAGGAACTCCGGCCTCTTCGTCATCGCCCGCAATTCGGCCTTTGCCTATAAGGGGCAGGTTTTTGATATGCGCGCAATCGCCGAGGACCTTGGCGTACGCTACCTGCTGACGGGCAGCGCACGGCGCGCCGCAGGACGCGTGCGCATCAATGCGCAACTGCTCGACGCTTTGAGCGGCGAGCATCTGTGGGCCGAACGCTTCGATCGTAACCTGGAGGATATCTTCGCGGTTCAGGACGAGGTCACGGCCAGGATCGTGGAGGCGCTCACCGGCCGGCTCGGCGCGCCGCCGCCGCGCAACCGGCCGAAGAATATGGAGGCCTACGATCTGTGCGTGCGGGCGCGCAAGCTGATGGACGATTCCCCGCAGACCGCACGCGAGGCGCATCTGCTGCTTACCCGCGCGGCCGCGCTCGACCCGGACTATGCCGAGCCGTATCGCTGGCTCGCGCTCAACCATTGGATGGGATGGGTGCATTCCGGCGGACCGACCGAGGCCGACCGTGCCACCGCCCTCGAGCTTGCCCGCAAGGCGGTGGCGATCGACCCCAACGATGCCGGCTGCCGCTGGATCCTGGCTTACCTGCTGACCTATGCGCGCAGCTTCGCCGAGGCGGACCAGGAGTTCGCGCGCGCGATCGCGCTCGACCCGAATGAGGCCGACGCCTGGGCGGTGCTGTCAGACGTCACGGTGCTGGCAGGTCGCGTCGAGGAAGGCCTTAAACACATCCGCAAGGCATTCCGGCTGAACCCGTTTCCGCCCGGCTGGTATCACATGACGCTCGGCCAGGCCTTGTACGCGGCGCGTGAGTATGAGGCGGCGATCGAGACGCTGCTCAGGGACGAAACCTATCACACGTCCTCGCGCCGCTTCCTGGCGGCCAGCCTTGCGCAGCTTGGCCGTCTCGACGAAGCGCGCGCCGAGGTGGAGCTGTTCCTGGTCGGCAACCCGCGTTTTACGACCAGCCACTGGGCCAGGGTCGAGCCGTTCCGCGACGCCGCGACGCTCGCGCATTTCGTCGATGGCTTTCGCAAGGCCGGACTGCCGGAATAGAAAACCGGCGTCCCGCAAATCGTCACCGCATGTCGAGCCTGAACGGAATGCCTTCATAGGCATCCGCCCCGCGCCCAATCCCGTCGATCGCGTCAACCATCCGCCCTCTCCGGCCGAGAATGGCGTCGGCGATGCTGACTAGCCGGATGTTCGGCGTTGCGGACGGCGACGCGGAACGCAATGCCTCAGCGAGCTCTTTCTCGTCGCGCTTTGGATCAAGCGCGGCGGCAATGATGTAGGCGGCGGCGGTCGACCGGCTGATACCGGCAAAACAGTTCACGACGAGCGGCTTCTTGCGATCCCAGTTGGCGGCAAAACCGAGCAACGACTGGACGTGATCGAGGCCGGGCGGCGTCATATCCGGCATCTCGGTGATAATGTCATGCATCGACAGCAACAGATGGTCGGTTGCCAGGAGGCTCGCAGGCCGCTCCATCGCGGTGCCGACGCTCAGCAACGATATCAGGCGGCCGGCGCCGACCGACTGGACGGTTTCGCCGACACGCGAGAGCGGGCACACATAGATCATTCCGCGGCCATGCGCCTTTCTCCCCTTGCCCAGGCTTCAAGTGCCACCCGCAGCCGGGTTGTAGCCCCTTCATCCGCAGGCAGGCCGAGCCGCAGCCTATCAGGCATTTCGGCAAAACGGCGCACCAGAATGCCGCGCTCGCCAAGCATCCTGACAAGGTGATGTGCGTCTGGATGCCGGACGAAACGATAAAGATGCGTGCCGCCGACAATTTCCAGCCCAAAGCCAGCCAGCAGATTGTCGAGCGCCGTGGCCTCACCAGCGAGCCGCTGTCCCATCGTTTCTTGCCATACCAGGTCGCTTAAAGCGCGGATTCCGTATTCGAGCGCGGAACCAGAAACTGCCCACGGGCCGAGTTGTGTTTCCAGGCGTGCTGCGATGTCTTTTCGCGCAACCGCGAAACCAAGTCTCATACCGGCAAGACCGAAGAACTTTCCGAAGGATCGAAGCGCAACCAAACCACCCTGCTCGACATCGCCGTCGACGCTTTCGGCGCGCGGGCCGACATCCATGAACGCCTCGTCAACGACGAGAAGCCCGCCTTTCGCGGCAAGCGTTGTTGCAAGATTCAGGAGATCGTGACGCGAAACGATACGGCCATCCGGATTGTTCGGATTGACGACGACAGCGACATCGGCGTCGAAAAGAGCATTGAAATCAGAGGTTTCTGTAATCTGATGCCCGGTCAGCGCAGCCGCTTTGGCATGCTCCGCATAAGTCGGGCCGAGTACAACCGCCCTGCCCGCCGCAACCAGCGACATCACCAGTGGCAGCAGGATTTGTGTGCCGGGCGCAGCCACCACATTTGCAGCCGACGGTGCGCCATAAGCCTTGGCCGCCACGGCTTTCAGTTGCTCCAGCCGCGCCGGTTCAGGGAGCCGCGTCAGCGCCGTGGCGGGGAGATCGAAAAGCGGATAGGAGTGTGGATTGATCCCGGTCGACAGGTCGATCCACGGCCGGGGCGCATGCGGAAACTCAACGCTCGCGCGGGCGAGGTTGCCGCCATGTTCGATCGTCTCATTCGCCTGAAGCGCCATGTACCTACTTCTCGCCCTTCTCACGCTTCTGGCCGAACTGCTTGTCGGTTATCCGCAGCGTCTGGTCGGCACGATCGGCCATCCGGTGATCTGGATCGGCAGCCTCATAGGCTACCTCGACCGCACGCTCAACCGCGCAACATGGAGCGACAAGCGAAGACGCATCATGGGCGTCGTCGCGCTCGTCATTATAGTCGTCGCGCCGGTGGCCGTAGCATCCGCGCTGGTCTGGGCTTTTGGTATGTTGCCGCTGGGCGTCGTGCTCATCGCATTGGTCGGCAGCAGCATTATTGCCCAGCGGAGCCTCGCAACCCATGTAATCGCCGTAGCGGAAGCGCTGGAAAAACAAGGGCTTGAGGGCGGGCGAAAGGCTGTGTCGATGATCGTCGGCCGCGACCCTAAACGGCTCGACGAAGCCGGTGTCTCGCGGGCGGCGATCGAAAGCCTCGCAGAAAACTTCTCCGATGGCGTTGTTGCCCCTGCGTTCTGGCTGACCGTGGGCGGCTTGCCGGCCGCGGCCGCGTACAAGGCCGTGAACACCGCTGACAGCATGATCGGGCACAAGAACGAACATCACCGCGCCTTCGGCTGGGCCTCGGCGCGTTTTGACGATCTGATCAATCTCCCGGCTTCCCGCCTTTCCGCGCTGCTGATCATAATTGCCGCGCTGATCGTACCGGGCGCAAGCGCCGGCAACGCCTGGCGCGCGGTATGGCGCGATGCGCGTCACCACCGCTCGCCCAATGCCGGCTGGCCGGAGGCGGCAATGGCCGGTGCGCTCGGCATTTCGATCGCCGGCGCGCGTTATTATGGCGGCGTGCTCGCGGAAGATTCGGAAATGGGCAAAGGCGGCCGGCGGGATCTGACGGCGGGCGATATCCGCGCCGCGCTGAAGCTCTACTGGGCAGCCGACATTCTGATGATCACGTTCATCGGCGCCTTGGCTGCGCTTGTTATTGTGCTTGGCTGAGCAGCAGATCAAGATCGAGATGCTTTTCGCAATGCGCGGCGAGCGCGTCGAGCGTTTCGTCGACTGAGGATTCGTAGTTCAGCGCCGAAGCCTGCCCGCCCAGTTTTGTTAGCCAGGCAGAGCGTTGCCGGTCGTCGGCAAACAGGCCGTGGATGTATGTCCCGGCGACGAGCCCATCGGCGGAGGCCGCGCCATCTTTTGCGCCACCGGCGAAGGTCGCGAATGGTCGTTCGCAATCGCCGCCAATTGTCTCGCCAAGATGAATCTCATAGCCGACGAAAGGCTGATCGTCAGCCGTCTTACCGGTCACCGAAACAAGCCGCTTGTCATTGGTGAGCCGTGTCTCGACATCGAGCAAACCGAGCCCCGTCACGGTCGCTGGTGGGCCTTCGATGCCCTCTGGATCGCTCAGCGTTTTGCCGAGCATCTGATAGCCGCCGCAGAGGCCAAGCACGCGCCCTCCCCGCCTGACATGCGCGGCAATGTCGATACCAAAGCCGGCTGACTTCAGTACGTTCAGATCGGCGATCGTGGATTTCGAGCCGAGCAGCAGGACAAGGTCCGCGTCACCAGGCAGCGCCTTGCCGGGCCACACGCGAACGATCTCGACATCCGGCTCAGCATCGAGCGGGTCCAGGTCGTCGAAATTCGAAACGTGCGGCAGGATCGGCACGGCGATCTTGATCTTGACCCCAATCTTCCGTGATGCCGATTTTCCGTCGCTCAACCCCAGCGCATCTTCCGCCGGCAGCTTTCGTGCGTCGGCGAAGAACGGCAACAGGCCGACTGCGGACCAACCAGTCAGTGCGGCAAGCTTCTCCATACCGCTTGCAAACAATGCAGGGTCACCACGAAACTTGTTGACGATGAACCCGCGGATCATCGCGGCGTCCTCCGTATCCAGCACTGCCTTCGTGCCTGCGATCGAGGCAATGACGCCGCCACGGTCGATATCGCCAACGAGGATAACAGGCACGCTCGCCGCGCGGGCAAAGCCCATATTGGCAATATCGTTCTGCCGAAGGTTGATCTCCGATGCGCTGCCGGCACCCTCGACAAGCACAAGGTCCGCTTCCGCCTGAAGCCGCCCAAAACTGTCAACCACGGCAGGCATCAGGGTCGGTTTGATCGACTGGTACTCTGCGGCTTTGGCCGCCCCCCTCACCTTCCCCTGCACGACAATCTGCGCGCCGGTTTCGGACTGCGGCTTCAACAGCACCGGGTTCATATGCACGGTCGGCTCGACGCGCGCGGCACGCGCCTGGAGCGCCTGGGCGCGTCCGATCTCGCCGCCATCGACGGTGACGGCCGCATTGTTCGACATGTTCTGCGGCTTGAAGGGCCGCACCGTCAGGCCGCGATTGGCAAAAGCACGGCAGAGCCCGGCGACGACCAGCGATTTGCCGACGTCCGAGCCGGTGCCTTGAAACATCAGCGCTTTGGCCGGCCCTTTGGCCATCGCTAGAACTCGATGCCCTTCTGTGCCTTCACGCCGGCGGCAAAATGGTGCTTCACAAGCGTCATCTCGGTAACGAGGTCGGCTGCATCGAGCAGCGGTTGCTTGGCGTTGCGCCCGGTGACGATGACATGCAGATCATCGCGCCGCGCCTTGAGCGCCGACACCACCACATCGAGGTCCAGATAGTCGTAGCGCAGCGCGATGTTGAGCTCATCGAGCACGATCAGGCTGAGCGACGGGTCGGCGAGCAATTCCTCCGCCTTCGCCCAGGCGCGCTTCGCGGCCGCCACGTCGCGATCGCGGTCCTGCGTCTCCCAGGTGAAGCCCTCGCCCATCGTGTGCCAGACGACTTGATCGCCGAACTTTGCGAGCGCGTCCTTCTCGCCGGTGTGCCAAGCACCTTTGATGAACTGCACGACACCGATCCGCTTGCCATAACCAAGCATGCGCAACGCGAGGCCGAAAGCGGCGGTTGATTTGCCCTTCCCCGGTCCCGTGTTGACGATCAGCAGGCCTTTTTCCTCGATTGTCTTCGAGGCGACCTCGGCATCCTGCACCGCCTTGCGCTTTGCCATCTTGGCCTTGTGGCGGTCGGCGTCGCTCATTTCACCTGCACCGGCAGCCCGGCGACAATCAAAAGCACGCGATCGGCCTCCGCCGCCACGCGCTGGTTCAGCCGCCCGGCCGCGTCACGGAAACGCCGCGCCAGTGCGTTCTCCGGCACGATGCCCAACCCGACTTCGTTGGCGACGACGAACCATGGACCTTTCGGCCTGGCGAGCGCCTTTTCCAGTGCCGAGCACTCTGCTTCGAGGTCGTGTTCGGCCAGCATGTGGTTGGTGAGCCACAAGGTCAGGCAGTCGACTAGCACCGGCTGGCCTTTTGGCGCGTCATTCAGCGCGCCGACGAGATCGAGCGGCGCGTCCACCGTTTCCCAGCTATTGCTGCGCCGTTTTTGATGATGCGCGATACGATCGCGCATCTCGTCATCGAGCGCCTGCGCCGTGGCGATGTACCGCCAGGGCGCGGGAAAACCCGACGTCAGTTTCTCGGCATAGGCGCTCTTGCCGGATCGGGCGCCGCCGAGGAGGAACGTCAGGTGTTTGCGCTCACGCAAGGCTGCCCTGCGGGCTGGCAAGCCCGGCACCGACACGACTACGGAAGAAGCCGACCGCGGCGCCGAGAACGACCCAGAACACGAGGTTCGTGACGGTGACGGCCACCACAAAGCTGTGGTGCAGATCGTCCGGAACCGGCGAGTCATGGCTCTCAGGCTGTGGCGCGCCGATGACGTGCGGCACGACGATCAGTGCGACGCCGAGCAGCGCCAGCGGCATCGACGCACGGAATGCGATCAGCCAGAGGCCGGCCGCTGTCGCGATGACCGTGCCAATCCACCAGACCTGGCGATCACCAAGGTCCGCAGCGGGCATCGCCGGGAGCTCAGGCGGAAGGCCAAGGCCCGGCGCAAGGGTGAATACGGCAAAGCCGGCAAAGCCCCAGAACAGACCCTGACGCCAGTTGGCAATGCCACCGGCAAGTTCGGAGACGGCGACGAGCACGAGGCCGAACCCAATGCCGGTCACGATATTGGCAAGCGAGGTGTAGAAGAAGCGCTCGAAGCCATCGGCCGGCGCCCAGCCCTCTTCGTCATGCGAATGCGCGGGCGTGCCGGCGTCGTGGCTATGGTCTTCGGCGGGCGCAGCTTCCGCCGGCGCCGTGGCTTCGCCGCCGCCTGCGTTCTCGAAGGTCTCGGCCTGAAGGATCAGCGGCACGGTAGTGTAAGCCTGTAGTGCTGCCATGACGATGCCCGCGACAAGCCCCGCGAGCGCCGCGACGAACACGACGTTTCTAAAGACGGTCATTTCGAAAAATCCTCGCTTAGTGGCAGGGAAATGCCATGGAGTGGCGGTAGTCGTGACCGGCATTGTGCGCGGCTTCCACATGCGAGAAGCCGACAAAGCCGATGACGAAAACGCCGAGCAGTGCAGCACTTGCGAGCTGCACGAGGCGCGACTGCGAGGATGTCGCCGCGCTGACTGTTTTGGTCGTCGTGTTCATTGTCCCATCCTTGCCCTCCACCCGAGGGCCTCAAGAGTCAGTTCCAGTCGCCGGCAGGTCTCCTGGCTCGCGGCTTCCGCGCTTTGTCCGCCTTCCCGGGCGCACCCAGTGGCTCTTGGACAAAACTCGCCGCTCACAGTTGCGGGGGCAGCTCCGGTTTCAGGCACGCCTTCACCGGATTCCCTCTTCGTTCCCTCGCGGGAACCGACGACTCCCGTTTCATAACGCTTTTCGCCGCCTCGGCAAATCGAAATTGCGACGAATTGACAGCGCGGGAGCGTCACGCCTACAACCCGCAACGACGGTCCCCTCTCCGCAACGGGAGGGGCGAAGAGGGAATGCGGTGCGGGGAAACCCCTAGTCCGCAGCTGTCCCCGCAACTGTAAGCGAGGAGCCTCGCGCCGATTGCCACTGGGTGAAACCCCGGGAAGGCGGCTGGAGAGGCGGCGATCCGCGAAGCCAGGAGACCTGCCGTCGCATGAAGATCCGAAACGCCTGGCGGGTGACCCGGGCAAGGAGCGACGCGTGAGCCTGACGGCCGATAATCCTGAACTAGTCGCGCGGCCCGGCGCCGCTCTCGACGTCGAGGGTGTGACGATCATCGTCTGCCGCACCTGCCGTGACGAAACAGGTTCGGATGCGCATCCGCGCGCTGGCGCTCTGCTGGCCGAAGACACGCGAGCCGCCGCGGCAGAAGCGAACATCCCCGTCCAAACCGTCGAGTGTCTCGGTAACTGCAAACGCCGGCTGTCCGCCGCGATCGTCAAGCCGGGCGCCTGGAGCTACGTCTTCGGCGATCTCAGCGTTTCCAGTGGGCGCGATCTCGTCGAGGGCGCGCGCCTGTTCACCACCTCGACTGACGGCCTGCTGCCCTGGCGCGGTCGCCCGGACTCATTGAAACGCGGGCTTGTCTCCCGCATCCCTCCCCTCGCCTTCCCAAGGACAACATCATGAGCGCATCCACCCAACGCGTACCCTGCACGGTCGTCACCGGTTTTCTCGGCGCCGGCAAAACGACGCTGATCCGCCATATCCTTGAGAATGCCAACGGCCGCCGTCTAGGCCTGATCGTCAACGAATTCGGCGATGTCGGCGTCGATGGCGAAATCCTGAAGGGCTGCGGCATCGACGCTTGCCCGGAGGAGAACATCGTCGAACTGGCCAACGGCTGCATCTGCTGCACGGTGGCGGATGATTTCGTGCCGGCGCTCGACCAGATCTTGTCGCGTGAACCGAAGGTTGAGCACATCCTGATTGAAACGTCTGGTCTCGCGCTGCCAAAACCGCTTGTGCAGGCTTTCCAGTGGCCGGCCATCAAGGGCCGCGTGACGGTCGACAGCGTCGTCGCGGTCGTGGACGGCGCGGCTCTTGCCGAGGGTCAGGTCGCCTCCGACATGGATGCGCTTGCCGAACAGCGGAAAGCCGATGACTCGCTCGATCATGACGATCCGGTCGAGGAGGTGTTTGAGGATCAGGTCGCCTGCGCGGACCTGATTATCCTCTCGAAGAGCGACCTGCTCGACAAGGATGGCGCAGCGCGCGCCAACGCAGCCGTCGGCGAGCATCTCGCGCGCGCGGTGAAGATCGTGCCAACGTCGAACGGCAAGGTCGATCCGTCGGTGCTGCTTGGGCTCGGGCTAGCGGTTGAGGACGACATCGAGAACCGCAAGACGCATCACGACGACGAGCTCGATCACGAGCATGACGATTTCGACAGCTTTGTCATGGAGATTCCGGCGATCGGCAATCCTGACGAGCTTGCGAAGCGCGTGTCGCAGGCTGCCGATGCGGAGGGTGTGCTGCGCGTAAAGGGCTTCGTCGAGGTCGCCGGCAAGCCCATGCGCCTTTTGGTGCAGGCGGTCGGGCCGCGCGTGAACCACTATTTCGACCGTGCGTGGACAGCCGGTGAGGATCGCCGCAGCCGGCTGGTCGTGATCGGGCTGAAAGGTCTCGACCGCGGCGCGATAGAGACTATTCTGGCGGGCTGACAGCAACAGCGCGGAACGCGCGATGCACATACTCGCCACATCCTCCGCTTCCCTCGACGATCTCGTCGAGCCGGTGGATCTTGCCCAATCGCCGGCGGATGTTGTGGCGCTCTCCTTCACCGACAGCGATCTGGCGGCACTGGCCGCAGCTTGGAAGGCCGATGATGGCCTGCCGGCCATGCGGCTCGCGCCGCTGAAGGAGCTTCGGCATCCGATGTCGGTCGATCTCTGGGTCGATCGTGTGGCCCGCCATGCCAAGGTCATCCTGGTGCGTATGCTGGGCGGCTACGATTGGTGGCGCTACGGTTGTGACCAGCTTGCAGCGGTCGCCCGCGAGCGCGGCATCAAGCTGGCGCTGCTGCCCGGCGAGGACCGCGCGCATGATGAGCGGCTCATTGCTGCTTCGACCTTGCCTGACGACGAACTCCGCACGCTGCTCGCTTATTTCCGCGAGGGCGGACCGGACAATATGCGCGCGCTGGTGCGTCGCCTGGCCAGGCTTGCCGGAGTGGCGGTCGAAGCCGCCGAACCGAAACCGCTCGACAAGACAGGGTTCTACCTTCCCGGACGCGGTGTGGTTTCACTCGACGAGATCCATGTGGCTGTTAGCGGCAAACCGGTTGCGCCGATCATCTTCTATCGCTCGATGCTGCTTGCTGCCGACGTCGCGCCGATCGATGCGCTTTGTGCTGCCCTCGCCAAACGCGGGATCGCCGCAGCACCGATCTTCGTGTCGAGCATCAAGGATACGTCCGTCGCATCCTTCGTCGAGGATGCGGCGAAGCGACTATCCCCGTCCGTCATGGTGACCGCGACCGCCTTCTCGGCGGGTATCGACGGTGATAGCGGCTCGCTCTTCGACCACATTGGCGTACCGGTGTTTCAGTTGATCACGGCGACGACGCGACGCGAGGCATGGGCGACCAACCAGCGCGGGCTGGCGCCTGCTGATCTCGCCATGCATGTCGTCATGCCGGAGCTGGACGGACGCATTCTCGCGGGCGCGATCTCCTTCAAGGACGAGGCCGAAACCGATCCCGTCTTCGGCTATCGCGGCATGCACAACCGGCCCGAGCCGGATCGCGTCGACGCCGCTGCCGATCGCATCGCGGCAATGATCCGCCTGCAGCAAACGCCGGCCGCCGAGCGCAAGATCGCGATCCTCATTCCGCACTATCCGAGTGCACCCGGCCGCACTGGCTACGCCGTCGGGCTGGATGTCCCGGCCAGCGTGATCGGGATGCTGAATGACTTTAAGTTGGCCAATTATCACATTGAAAAAATTCATGATAACGCCCGTGACATGATAGCTCGTCTCGAATCTGAAGACCTTCGAGTCAGAGGCGAAAGACCTCGACTCTCGCTTGAAGACTATCGGGCAATGAGTGCGGCGCTGACCGAACCTGTGAGGCAAAAAGTCAAAGCTGCCTGGGGCGATGCCGACCAAGACTTCGAGTTCCAGGCGGTCGAATTCGGCAACGTCGTCGTGGCGCTCGCGCCGGATCGCGGGCGCTTTGAAAGCCGCCGCACCGACTACCACGATCCTTCGCTGCCACCCCGCCATGAACTCGTCGCCTTCGGCCTGTGGCTGCGGGAAAAATTCGGCTGCCACGCGATCGTTCATGTCGGCGCGCACGGCACGCTCGAATGGCTGCCGGGCAAGACCGTTGCACTGACCAGCGACTGCTTCCCCGAAGTGGTCACTGGCGCCCTGCCCGTGATATACCCGTTCATCGTTTCCAACCCCGGCGAAGCCGCGCAAGCGAAGCGCCGCATCGCCGCAGTGACGCTGGGCCATCTGCCACCGCCGCTGACCGGCGCGGGACTGAGCGATGCGCAGCGTGACCTCGAGCGGCTGGTGGATGAGTACGCGCAGGCCGACGGTCTCGACCGCCGCCGGCGCGACCGCCTTGCCAGACTGATCATTGAGACAGCGGCGAAGACTGGGCTCGCCGTCGAGGCAGGCGTGAAGGCGGGCGACAACCCCGACGAGGCGCTGCTCAGGATCGACGCGTGGCTGTGCGACCTGAAGGATTTCGCCATCAAGGATGGCCTGCACGTCTATGGTCGCGCTGAGGCGGACGCCGATCCGATCCGCGTCGCGAGCGCCGCGGCCGAGCGACAGGCGCTGCTCGATGCCCTCGACGGGAAGCACATCCGCCCTGGCCCCTCCGGCGCGCCGGCGCGCGGCCGTACCGATGTCCTGCCGACCGGCCGCAATCTCTTTGCCGCAGACCCGCGCACGATGCCGACGCCGACCGCCTTCGATCTCGGCAAGGCAGCGGCAGACGAGGTTCTGCGCCGTTACCTCCAAGACCATGGCGACTGGCCGCGTTCGCTGGTCATCGACCTCTGGGGCAGCGCCTCACTGCGCACCGGTGGCGAGGAAATCGCGCAGGGGCTGGCGCTGATGGGCTGCCGGCCGCAATGGGATTTCGCCACGGGCCGCGTCATCGGCATCGAGGTGCTGCCGCCTGCCATGATCAGCCGACCGCGCGTGGATGTTACCTGGCGCATCTCCGGTCTCTTCCGCGACATGTTTCCGACCCAGATCGCCCTGATGGACATGGCGGCTACGGCCGTCGCCAAGCTGTCGGAAAGCGAAGGAGAAAACCCGCTCGCTGCCGCACATCGCGAAACCGGCAGGATCCCGGCGCGGATCTTTGGCTCCGCGCCCGGCACGTATGGCTCCGGCAGCGAAGCCCTGCTGGCCTCCGGCCAGTGGCAGGATCGCGACGAACTCGGGCAGGCCTATCTCGACGCCACGTCGCACGCCTATGGCGGCGCCGAGGGCGAAGGGCGCGAGGAACCGGGTGGCTTTGCCGGTCGCGTTGTTGCGGCGGAACTGCTGATCCACAACGGCGACGACCCGGGCCGCGATATCCTCGAAGGATCGGCCGACGTTGCCTTCATCGGCGGGTTCTCGGCCGCGGTTGCTGCCCTTGGGGGTAAGGCCGACGTGATCGCGCTGGACACGACAGACCCGGCGAAGCCGAAAGCGCGCTCTGTCGTCGAGGCCGTCACCCGCGCCGTGCGGGCCCGCGCCACCAATCCGCGTTTTATCGCCGGGCAGTTGCGGCACGGTCCGCGCGGCGCATCCGAGTTTGCGGAAACCGTCGACCGGCTGGTCGGCTTTGCCGAGACGACGGCGGCAATTCCCCAGAACCTGATCGAAGCCGTCTATGATGCTTATGTCGGCGATGAGAGCGTGCGCGCCTTTTTGCTCGACCAGAATCCAGCTGCGGCGCGTGTCATCGCCGAACGGTTTCTCTCCGCGCGTCGGCGGGGGCTCTGGCATCCGCTGCGCAATTCGATCGACGACGATCTCGCGGCGCTGATCGCCGAGGCGCGGGGGATGGCGGCATGAACGCGCCCTTGCTCCGTCGCGGCGAATGCCCAACACTGGCCACGCCGATGCAGACCGGCGACGGCCTGCTCGCGCGGCTGAACCCCATCGACGGCGGCCTGACACCGTCACAGATGATCGGCCTCGCGGAAGCCGCTGCGCGCCATGGCAACGGCATTCTCGAAGTCACGCAGCGTGGCAGCCTGCAAATCCGCGGACTGACGGCGGAGAGCGCCCTGCTGCTGTCGGCGGAAGTCGATGCCCTCGGCATCGCGGTTCGCACCGATGTCCCGGTCGAGACGGGTCCGCTGGCTGGCCTCGATCCTGCCGAGATAGCCGACCCGGGGCCGCTGGCGAAAGCGATCCGCGAAGGCATTGCCACAGCGGGCCTGGGGGCACAGCTCGGACCAAAAGTGTCCGTCGTCATCGATGGCGGCGGACGCTCGATGCTCGATGCAGTTTCCGCGGATGTGCGGCTGACAGCGATCACTGGCGGTCGGTGGCAAGTTGCGATCGCCGGAGACGCGGTCACCGCCCGAGCAATCAGGAGCGCCACAGGTGCTGACGCCGTCAAAACGGCACTCGATCTGCTTGCTCAGATTGCGGAATTGGGCCGCAGCGGTCGAGCCAAGGATTTGGTGACGACCGAGCTGCCGATCCCTGGGGACATGGCCGGCAGGACAGAGGGGGGCGCGTTTCAGCAACTCAGAAACGGCCGCTGGGCTGTCTTCGCTTCGCTCCCGTTCGGCCAGATCGACGCTCCAACCCTGATCGACCTCGTCACAGCGACGGCAGCGGCTGGCGCGGCGGAAATTCGCCTGGCGCCACGCCGCGCACTCATTTTCCTGTGCCCGTCCGAAGCTTCCGCGGCCGCCGTACTCACCGTGGCGCAATCGGCCAATCTGATCACCAAAGACGACGATCCTCGTGCCGCGATTGCCGCCTGCGCGGGCGCTCCGGCCTGTGCCTCAGGGCATATCCCGGCACGCTCCCTGGCCGGCTCGATTGCTTCGGAACTGTCCGAACCATTCGACCTCCACGTCTCCGGCTGCACAAAGCGCTGCGCCAAGACGAACCACGATGGAATAACGCTGCTCGGCACACCGGACGGCGTCGATCTGGTGCTAGAAGGCACAGGCACGCTCTCGCATGTCGCGAAGGAACGCGCGAAAGCCGCGATCGGACGGGTCGCGGCGCTGATCGCCGCCGAAAGACAGAATGGCGAACGCGATGCGGCAGCCGCACGGCGGATTGGCGCGAAACGTCTCACCGAAGCATTCACACTGGAAGGCAGATGAACGCCCACGACTACATTCGCGACGGCACCGCGATCTACGAAAAGTCCTTCGCGATCATCCGCGCCGAGGCCGATTTGTCGCGCTTTTCAGCGGCGGAGGCAGATGTGGCGGTTCGCATGATCCATGCCTGCGGACAGGTCGAGGCGGCAAGGCAGTTCGCTTTTTCGGCGGGCTTCGTCGAAGCAGCGCGCGGTGCTTTGCAGGCGGGCGCGCCGATCTTTTGCGATGCAGAGATGGTCGCTCACGGCGTGACCCATGCACGGCTGCCTGCTGCGAACGACGTGATCTGCACCTTACGCGATCCGCGTACGCCGGCACTCGCCGAGAAGCTCGGCAACACGCGCTCGGCTGCCGCACTCGAGCTGTGGCGCGACCGGCTTGCTGGATCGCTCGTCGCGATCGGCAACGCGCCAACCGCGCTGTTCTACCTGCTCGACATGATCGCCGCCGGCGCGCCGAAACCCGCGGCGATCGTCGGTATGCCGGTCGGCTTTGTCGGCGCGGCGGAATCGAAGGAAGCGCTGGCCGAAAATACGTTCGGTATTTCTTACGCAATCGTGCTTGGCCGCATGGGTGGCTCCGCCATGACCGCTGCCGCCGTCAACGCGCTGGCGAGGCCCGGTCTGTGAGCGGACGGTTGATCGGCGTCGGCACTGGCCCGGGCGACCCGGAGCTTCTCACGCTGAAAGCGGTGAAGGCGCTCGCCGTTGCGGACGTGCTGGCGCACTTCGCCAAGCGCGGCAACAACAGCAACGCGCGCAAAATCGTTGCCGCCTATATGCGGCCGGAGATGGTCGAACTCCCCCTGCTCTATCCGGTGACCACCGAAATCGATAAAGAGCACGACGACTACAAGCAGGCGATCACCGGTTTCTACGAGGAATCCGCACGCGCCGTCGAAGAGCATCTCGCAGCGGGGCGCACGGTCGCCGTCCTCTCCGAGGGCGACCCGCTGTTCTACGGTTCTTACATGCACCTTCATGTGCGGCTGGCGCATCGTTTTCCGACGGAAGTGATCCCGGGCGTGACTGCGATGTCCGGCAGTTGGTCAGCGACTGGCCTGCCGATCGTGCAAGGCGACGACGTGCTGTCCGTCCTTCCTGGCACGATGGACGAAACAGAATTACAGCGTCGGCTCGCGGACACGGACGCCGCCGTCATCATGAAGGTCGGGCGAAATTTGCCAAAGATCCGCCGCGCTCTTCGGTCTGCCGGCAAGCTCGATCGCTCGATGTATGTCGAGCGCGCGACGATGGACAATGCAGCCTCGATCCGGCTTACCGACAAGGCGGACGACGCCGCGCCCTATTTCGCCATCGTTCTCGTGCCCGGATGGGAGGCACGGTCGTGAGCGGCAAACTGTTCGTCATAGGTCTCGGACCTGGCAACCCCGACCAGATCACGCCTGAGGCGATGAACGCCGTCACTTCTGCACGCGAGTTCTACGGCTACGGTCCGTATCTCGACCGCCTCTCGCTGACGCCAAACCAGATCCGCCACGCCTCCGACAATCGCGAAGAACTGTCGCGCGCGAAGGCAGCGCTGATCAGCGCCGCGCAAGGCGTGAATGTCGCGGTCGTGTCCGGTGGCGACCCCGGCGTTTTCGCCATGGCAGCGGCGGTCTGCGAAGCGATCGAAGCCGGCCCTGCCGAATGGCGCAATGTCGACCTGACTGTCGTTCCCGGTGTCACCGCCATGCTTGCCGTCGCCGCGCGCATCGGTGCGCCATTGGGACATGATTTCTGTGCCATCTCGCTGTCGGACAATCTGAAACCCTGGGACGTGATCGAGCGCCGGCTGGACCTCGCGGCAAAGGCCGGTTTCGTGATCGCGCTTTACAATCCGATCAGCAAGGCGCGGCCCTGGCAGCTCGGCAAGGCATTTGACGTGCTGCGCAGCGTCCTCCCCGGCTCGGTGCCTGTCATTTTTGGCCGCGCCGCAGGCCGATCGGACGAGCGCATGACGACCATGCCGCTGCGCGACGCCGATTCCGCGAAGGCCGATATGGCGACCTGCGTCATCATCGGCTCGGCCGAGACGAGAACGATCGAGCGCGGCGATAAGCCAGCGCTGATCTACACGCCACGCTTCTTCGCGACGGAGGTGACGAGATGATCGATCATCGCCAGCACCTCGTCGACAGTTTCACCCGACGGCACGTCCGGCAGCGCCGAGCGGCGGATCATCAGCACGCGGATGTCCAACTGGCGGGCCGCTGCGAGCTTGGCATAGGTCGCGCTGCTGCCACTGTTCTTGCAGACGATAATGTCGATGCGGTTCGTTTGGAAAAGATCGGACTCGTCGACTTCCTCGAAGGGCCCGCGCGCGACGATGTACTGCGCGTCCGGAAGGATGAGCCGTGGCTCGACCGGATCGACGCTGCGGATCAGGTAAAAATGCTGCGGCGCGCGCTCGAATGGCGTCAACTCCTGACGGCCGAGCGCGAGGAAGACGCGGAGACGCTTCTCGCTGGCAACAAGCCTGTCAGCCGCTGCCGAAGCATCATCGACGTCCTCCCAGTGGTCGGCCGTCGAGGTCGTCCAGGGCGGCCGGCGCAACGCGACAATCGGCACGCCGGTCTTGGCCGCAGCCTCTGCCGCGTTCGCGGAAATTTGCGCGGCGTAGGGATGCGTTGCATCCACCAGGATATCGACGCCGGACTCACGCAGATGCTGAGCCAACCCTTCAGGGCCGCCGAACCCGCCGACGCGCACCGGAACGGGATGCGCCACGGGCTTTTCGGTGCGGCCGGCAAGCGACAGATTCACGTCGAACTCGGCGCTCGCCGCGAGGCGGCCGGCAAGCTGCCGCGCCTCGGCCGTGCCGCCAAGAATGAGTATCCGTGTTGCGCTGCGAGTCGAGGCCATGTCTGCTGAGCCGCACCCTGCCCCAGCGCAGCGTTGGCTGTCCATCGTCGGCATCGGCGAAGACGGCGTCCTAGGCCTCGGCGACGAGGCGAAGCGACTGATTTCGCAGGCCGAATTCGTGTTTGGCGGCAAGCGGCATCTGGCCTTGGCGAAAGAACTGATCCGCGGCGAAGCGCTCGCCTGGCCTTCGCCCTTCGATGCTGAGATGAAGGCGCTGAAGAAGCTTGCAGGGCGCACCGTCTGCGTGCTTGCATCGGGTGATCCCTTCCTTCACGGTGTCGGCGCGACGGTCGCGCGCACAATCCCGGCGGCGGAATTTGTCACCCTTCCTGCGCCGTCCGCCTTTAGCCTTGTCGCTTCGCGTCTGGGTTGGGCGCTGCAGGAGGTCGACACGGTCTCGCTGCATGGCAAGCAGATCGACCTGATCCGGCCGCTGCTGCATCCGGGCCGCCGCGTCATCGCGCTGACCTCCGATGAGCATGGCCCAGGGGAGATCGCCTCTCTTCTGGTGAGCGTCGGCTTCGGCGCATCTGAAATCACCGTGCTCGAGGCGCTTGGCGGCAAGGATGAGCGCATGACGCGCCACCGTACTGATGAATTCGCATCTGGGGCTGTCAGCCCTCTCAACGTCGTCGCCATCGACGTCAAGGCGGCGAGCGACGCGCGCGTACTCGCACTGACACCCGGCCTGGCTGACGAGTTGTTCGAGCATGACGGCCAGATCACCAAGCGCGAAATCCGCGCCCTGACACTGTCCGCGCTTGCTCCACGCCGTGGCGAGCTGTTGTGGGATATCGGTGCGGGTTCGGGATCGATCTCGATCGAATGGATGCTCGCCGATCCGTCGATGCGGGCGATTGCCATCGAGGTGGATCCTGAACGCGCCGCGCGGGTTGCCCGCAACGCAAAACAGTTCGGCGTGCCAAGCCTGCAGATCGTCACCGGATCAGCGCCTGGGGCACTTGCTGGTCTGCCGCAACCTGACGTGATTTTTGTCGGCGGTGGTGGGAGCGAGACTGGCGTCCTCGATGCAGCAATCTCGGCGCTCAAGAGTGGCGGCCGCCTGGTCGCCAATGCGGTGACACTGGAAATGGAAACAATCCTGATCGAGCGTCACGCAAGGCTCGGCGGCGATCTCGTGAAGCTTGCTGTCTCACGCGTCGCACCGATCGGCTCGATGAGCGGCTGGAAGCCCGCGCTGCCGATCACACAATGGTCTTGGAGAAAACCATGATCGTCGCGGGCATCGGCTGCCGCAAAGGTGCGACGACTGCGTCGGTCGTCGCGGCCGTGCATGCCGCCGTCTCGAAGCAGGGTATCGGCATTGCCGCACTCGACGCATTGGCGACGCTTCGCCTGAAACAGCATGAGGACGGGATCGTCGCCGCTGGCCGCGCGCTGTCGCTGGAACTCATCATCGTCGATGAAACCGATGCAAATGCTGCCGCTGAACGCGCACTGACGATGTCGGAGCGCTCGTTCGCCGCCAACGGCACGCGTTCCGCTTCCGAGACCGCAGCCCTTGCCGCCGCCGGGCCGAACAGCCGCCTGCTCGCGCCACGCCTGGCGCTCGGCGACGTCACCTGCGCGCTGGCGACAGACGAGGCAGCGCCATGACGGTCCATTTCATCGGCGCTGGCCCGGGTGCCGCCGACCTCATCACCGTCCGTGGACGCGATATCCTCGCGCGCTGCCCGGTCTGCCTCTATGCCGGCTCGATCGTGCCGAAGGAACTGCTCGACTGGTGCCCTGCGAACGCGCGCAAGATCGACACCGCGCCGATGTCGCTCGACGAGATCGAGGCGGAATATGTGAGGGCGCATGAGGCCGGCGAGGATGTCGCGCGGCTGCATTCCGGCGACCTTTCGGTCTGGAGTGCCGTTGCCGAACAGATCAAACGGCTGGAGAAGCATGGCATCGCCTACACGCTGACGCCGGGCGTGCCGGCCTTTGCCGCCGCAGCCGCGGCTCTCGGGCGCGAGCTGACGATCCCGACGGTGGCGCAAAGCCTTGTTCTGACACGCGTTTCAGGTCGAGCTTCGCCTATGCCCGACCGCGAAACATTGCAGGCGTTCGGCGCGACAGGCGCAACGCTGGCGATCCATCTTGCGATCCACGCGCTGGACAAGATTGTTGCGGAACTCACGCCGCTTTACGGTGCAGATTGCCCAGTTTCTATCGTGGCCAACGCCTCATGGCCGAACGAACGTATCGTGCGTGGCACGCTCGCGACGATCGAAGACATTGTCGCGAGCGATCCGATCGAGCGGACGGCGATCGTCTTTGTCGGGCGCTCGCTCTCCGCGGATGTGCTACGGGAAAGCGCGCTTTACGATGCCGGTTATCAGCGTCGTTTCAGAGGGCGAAACTCATGATCGCCCGGCATGAATCCCGACTGCCCGAGCAACGTGCCTTCGCGGTCGAAGACGAGAATCTCCAGCTCGACGTTCGGATTGCGCAGCACACCGGCCGCGGTTTTCCACGCATCCTTCGCGACAGCGTCTCCGAGCGGCACGCCGGCCGCGCCGGCGATGTTGAACGCGTCCGCGACCATGTTCGCATGGCGGATCTTTTCGGCAAGCTCAGCGCCACCGCCGGCGCGCTCGGCAACCGCGGCAAGCGCCTCGAGATCCGCCGCACCGCGCTTCGAGTGGAGATCGAGCATCCCTTGCGCGAGTTTCGTCATCTTCGCCACACCACCGGCGACGGTGACGCGCTTGACCGGATGCGCGCGGATATATTTGAGCATGCCGCCGACAAAATCACCCATGTCGATCAGCGCGACCTCGGGCAGACCGTGATGCTTCTGCGCGGCCGCCTCGGAGGCGGAGCCGGTCGCTCCCGCGACATGGGTCAACCCGGCGCCGATTGCGACATCGATGCCGCGATGGATCGAATGGATCCACGCCGAGCAGGAGTACGGAATGACGATCCCGGTCGTGCCGAGGATCGAGATGCCACCCAGGATGCCAAGCCGGCCGTTCAGCGTTTTCTTGGCGATCTCCGCGCCGTCGGCGACAGACACCTCAACTTCGACGTCAGCGCCCTCGCCGGCAATTTCGGCGATTGCCTGCGCGATCATCCTGCGCGGCACCGGATTGATCGCCGGCTCGCCAGGCGGCATCGGCAAGCCGGGCCGCGTCACGGTGCCAACGCCCTCGCCTGCTTTGAACGTTACGCCCGAACCTGGCTGTCCGCGACGCACGGTGCTCACGATCAGTGCGCCATGTGTGACGTCAGGATCATCACCCGCGTCCTTGACGATGCCTGCGCTGGCAAAGCCGTCGCCGAGGTTCCACTGGGCGAGTACGAAGGCAGGCCGCTGGCCGCCCGGCAGCGTTACCTCCACCGGGTCGGGAAACTCGCCGGACAGCAGGGCACGACAGGCAGCCTTGGCGGCAGCCGCCGCGCACGTGCCGGTCGTCCAACCGCGTCGCAACTCCGACTTTTCATCGTCCATGCGCCGACCTATAGGACGCCGGCTACGCCGGGTCACGGCGAAAAGGGTTTGTCATGAGTCTCGCTGAGGCCATTTCCCGGCTCCAGCCGGAACTCAAGCGCTTCGAGCCGGGGCATGTCTGGCTTGCCGGCGCGGGGCCGGGTGATCGCGGCTCGATCACGCTCGACGTCATTTCCGCCCTCTCGCAGGCCGATGCCGTCGTCTATGATGCGCTGGTCGACCCGAGTGTGCTCTCGGCCGCGCGTGAGGATGCCGAACAGCATTTTGTCGGCAAACGTGGCGGCCAGGAATCTGCCCGTCAGGACGACATCACGGCGCTGCTGGTGCACCTAGCCCGCAAGAACAAGCGCGTCCTTCGGCTAAAGGGTGGCGATCCGTACATTTTCGGCCGCGGCGGCGAAGAGGCACTGGCGCTGGCGCAGGCCGGCATCCCGTTCCGTATCATGCCGGGCGTCACCTCGGCCTTTGGCGCGCTCGCCAATGCCGGCATTCCCGCGACAATGCGCGGCCTGAACAAAGCGGTGATCCTGGCAACGGGTCACGCCGCGGGCACAGAGGAGGACCTCGACTGGGCTGCCTTGGCAAAAACCGGACAACCCATCGTCGTCTACATGGGGTTGAAAAATCTGGAGAAAATCGCCGCCGCGCTGCTCGCCGGCGGTCTCGCCGCCTCGACGCCGGTCGCCATCATCATGGCGGCGACGACGCCGAACGAGCGCGTCCTCGTCTCCACGCTTTCGGCTGTCGCCGAAGAGGCGAAGGCTGCGGGCTTCATCTCCCCGGCCCTCATCGTGGTCGGCGACATCGTCTCGATGCGAGCCGAGCTGCTCGGCGCTTTGCCGGCGTCGAAATCGGCATGACGGCAAAAGGTTTCATCGTCGGCGCGGCGCGCTCGGGTTCCGGCAAGACGAGCGTCGCGATCGGTTTGATGCGCGCCTTTGCCAGGCGCGGCCTAGAGGTGCGTGGCGCGAAGTCAGGACCCGACTACATCGATCCCGGTTTCCACGCCGCTGCAACCGGACATCTCGGCGTCAATCTCGATAGCTGGGCGATGCCGCCGCGCCTGCTCAACGGCCTTGCCGGCAACGCCGCGGCGGACGCCGATCTCGTCGTCGTCGAGAGCGCCATGGGCCTGTTCGACGGCATTCCCGGCGAGGCCGGCCGCTCAGGCGCAGCAGCCGATCTCGCCAGGCTCTACGGCCTGCCGGTGCTGCTCGTGCTCGATGTTTCGGGCCAGTCGCAGACGGCGGCGGCAATCGCCAAGGGATTTGCGACCTTCGATCCGGGCGTGCGCATCGCCGGCGTGGTGCTCAATCGTGTCGGCAGCGAGCGTCACAGAAAACTGGCGTCCGAAGCCATCGAGGCGATCGGTTTGCCAGTCGTGGGTTCGATCCTGCGCGATCCCAACATGACCTTGCCCGAACGCCACCTCGGGCTTGTCCAGGCCGAAGAACATGCCGCGCTCGAAGAGTTCATCGAGAACCTCGCCGGCGTGATGGAAAGATCGCTCGACCTTGAGGCGATCCTCTCGCTCGCCACGCCACTGGCGCCAGGCGATGGTGATCTGTCCGCGGCACTGCCGCCGCCCGGCCAACGCATCGCGATTGCGCGCGACGCGGCGTTTTCCTTCGTTTATCCGCACCTCGCCGATCACTGGCAGCGATCCGGGGCTGAACTGGTCCCTTTTTCGCCGCTTGCCGACGAGGCGCCGCGCCTGGATTGCGATGTCTGCTGGCTGCCCGGCGGTTATCCCGAGCTGCATGGCGGCAGGCTCTCGGCTGCCCGCAAGTTTCACGCCGGCATGCACAGGTTCGCCGAGACGCGCCCCGTGCATGGCGAGTGTGGCGGCCACATGGTCCTCGGCGAGACGATCGAAGATGCCGAAGGCGTCACACATCCCATGCTTGGCCTGCTCGGCCACCGGACGAGCTTCGCCAAACGCAAGATGAATCTGGGCTATCGCCGCGCGAGATTGCGGGTCGATGGGCCGCTTGGTGTCGCAGGCGAAACGGTCCGCGGCCACGAATTCCACTACGCAGTGACGCTCGATACTGGCCGGGACGAGCCTGTCGCTGATATTTTCGACGGGCAGAATCAGCCGATTGGCCCGTCGGGAGGGCGTCGCGGTCTGGTTTCAGGCACGTTCTTCCATGCCATCGCGCGGGGGTGAGACGATGGACGTGAACTCTCTTTTGAAGAAGACCATCGACGGCTTTGCCGCCTGCATCGCTTTTTATACACGGCTGCCGATCTCGTTCCTGGCCAAGGAAGACACGAATTTCGCCGAAGCCCAGTGGGCGACGCCGGTCGTCGGCCTCATCGTCGGGCTGATCGGCTGGGTCTTCTTCTGGCTACCTGCCGCTTTTGGCCTACCGCCGACAATCTCCGCGGCAATCGCGCTTTCTATCATCCTCGGCGTCACTGGCTGCCTGCATGAAGATGGCGTTGCCGACATGACCGACGCGTTCGGCGGTGGTAATACGCGCGAGCGCAAGCTGGAAATCATGAAAGACAGCCGCAACGGCACGTTTGGTGTCGTTGCCCTGATCATGACGCTGCTCTTGCGTTGGGCGGCAATGGCCGCGCTGCTCACTCCGGAAATCGCGCTCTTCGGCCTGCTTGCCGCCCATGCTGGTTCGCGCATGCTCTTCCCGATCTTCATGCATTTCGTTTCACCGGCAAAACCGACCGGGCTTGCGGCCGGCATCGGGACAATCAGTAGCGACACCGCGCTCTACGCTGCCATCATCGGCGGCTTTGTGCTGCTGGTGTGTCTTGGCGTCTGGGGTGCGCTTGCCGCCGCATTCGCGCTCGTCGTCTGGTTCGTCGCGATGAAGAGACTGTGCGAACGCCAGATCGGTGGGCACACCGGCGACGTGCTGGGGTCGGTCCAGCAAGGCGCTGAAATCATTCTTCTTCTGGTGGCTGTCGCCACCCTCGCCTGATCTTTCACCGGAGCTTTCGATGACCGAGTTTGCGTCTCTCGATGATCTGCGCCGCGCCTGCAGCGACCTGCCTTCCCCCGACACCGCATCCGCCCAAGCTGCCACGGCGCGCCAGAACATGCTGACCAAACCACAAGGCAGTCTCGGACGCCTCGAGGACATCGCGATCTGGCTGGCGGGCTGGCAGAAGAAACCGATTCCGGTGCTGGATGCCGTTCGTGTCATTGTCTTTGCCGGCTCGCACGGGGCTACTGCGCGCGGCATTTCGGCATTCCCGGCCGAAGTGACGGGTCAGATGGTGGCGAATTTCGCAGCCGGCGGCGCGGCAATCAACCAGCTCGCGAAATCGGTCGGCGCCACCCTTTCCGTAGTGCCGCTGGAGATCGAGCGACCGACGCGCGATTTCACCAGCGGACCGGCAATGGATGATGGCGAATTCCTGGCGGCTGTCTCGACCGGCTACGATGCCGTGCAGGCTGACACAGATCTGCTCTGCCTCGGAGAAATGGGTATCGGCAACACCACCGCTGCGGCGGCGGTGGCTGCAGGGCTTTTCGGCGGTACGGGCGCGGAATGGGTAGGCCGTGGCACGGGCGTGGATGATGCTGGTCTGAACCGCAAAGCGGCCGTTGTAGACGAGGCCCTCGCACTCCATGCTAAGCGCCTTAGTGACCCTCTTGTTGTATTTGCGGCGCTCGGCGGACGTGAACTTGCCGCCATGTTCGGTGCCACGCTTGCCGCTCGCAAACACTCCATCCCTGTCCTGATCGATGGCTTCGTCTGCACCGCGGCCGTCGCTCCGCTGGCCAAGCTTTCGAAGGATGGCCTAGCGCACGCTTTGGCTGCCCATGCTTCGGCGGAGGCCGCGCACCGGCGATTGCTGGAAAAGCTGGCGCTCAAGCCCTTACTCGATCTCAACATGCGTCTTGGTGAGGCATCCGGCGCCTGCCTCGCGGTCAACATCCTGCGCTCCGCTCTGGCTTGCCATTCCGGCATGGCGACCTTCGCGGAAGCCGCTGTTTCGAACCATTGAGGCCTGTGGACGCGGCACTCGGCGCGGTATCGCTCCGACCGCCCGTTCGGTAGCATCCACCCATGCGCCCCTCGAAAGACATTTCTCGCCTCATCGAGATCATGGCCGCGTTGCGCACGCCGGTGACCGGCTGCCCATGGGACCTGGAACAGAACTTTTCGACCATCGCGCCCTACACGCTCGAAGAAGCCTACGAGGTTGCCGATGCGATCTCGCGCAACGATCTGGCGGACCTGAAAGACGAACTCGGCGACCTGTTGCTCCAGGTCGTGTTCCATGCGCGCATGGCCGAGGAACAGGGCGCATTCGCTTTTGGCGACGTCGTCGAGGCGATCACCAAAAAGATGATCCGCCGGCACCCGCACGTCTTCGGTGATGCCGATGCGCGCGCGGCAGGCAGCGCCAAGGGCATGTGGGACAGGATCAAAGCCGAGGAGAAGACTGAGAAGCGCCAGGAGCGGTTAGCGCGCGGCCTCGAGCCCGAAGATCACGGCAAAGGCTTTCTTGACGGCGTGCCGGTCAGCCATCCGGCCCTGACCAGAGCGCTGAAATTGCAGGAGAAAGCCGCTAAAGTGGGCTTCGACTGGAAGGAAGCAAAGCCGATCCTCGACAAGATCGAGGAGGAGATCGGTGAACTCCGAGCGGCAATGGAAAACGACGACCTGGCCGAGATGCAAGACGAATTCGGCGACGTATTGTTCGCGCTCGTGAATTTTGGCCGGCATTTGAAGATCGACGCCGAGACTGCGCTGCGCGGCACCAATGAAAAGTTCAGGTCGCGCTTTCACCAGGTCGAGCAGGCGCTGGTTGAGCGTGGCGACAGTCTCGAAGGGGCGTCACTGGAGGAGATGGAAGAACTCTGGCAGGCCGCCAAGCGGAAGTGATCAGCCGCGCCGTGCGAGCCGATCCTCGATTTCGCGCCTCTTCGCAGCCGGCGCGCGAATTTTCAGCTCGACCTTGCCGTCATCGAAATCCTCGCGGCTGACGATCTCGCCATTCCGGTAGAGCCAATCGATGTGGTGGAGCTGATCAACACCCAGCACAACGTCGACGTCCTTCAGCTCGCCGCCGACGCGCTGCTCGATGAGAGCGGTCAGCGCGTCGAGTCCCTCGCCCGTGATCGCGGAAATCGCGATCGGCGGCCCTTTGCCGTCGCGCTCACTCTCGGCCAGAAGCCGCTCGCGGTTTCCCCCATCCAGCAGATCGATCTTGTTCCAGACCTCGATCACGCGGTCAGCATCGGATGCATTCACCCCAAGCTCGCCGAGAATGCGCTCGACATCCTCGGCTTGAGCGGCAGTATCCGGATCGGAAATGTCGCGCAGATGGATGATCAGCTCAGCTTCGACGACCTCTTCCAGCGTGGCGCGGAACGCCGCGACGAGATGTGTCGGCAGGTCGGAGATGAAGCCGACCGTGTCGGACAGGATGATGACGGTTCCATGCAGCAACCGCACGCGCCTCAGCGTCGGATCGAGGGTCGCGAACAGCATATCCTCGGCGAGCACGCCGGCGCTCGTCAATCGGTTGAAGAGCGTCGACTTGCCGGCATTCGTGTAGCCGACGATCGCAACGATCGAAAACGGTACTTTCTTGCGTTTGGCGCGATGGAGATCGCGGGTGCGGCGCACCGTCTCAAGCTCCCGCTTCAGCTTCAGGATCTTGTCCTGCAGCATGCGCCGGTCGGCCTCGATCTGGGTTTCGCCGGGACCGCCCAGGAAGCCTGCACCGCCGCGCTGGCGCTCCAGGTGGGTCCAGCTGCGAACCAGCCGGCCTTTCTGGTAGTTGAGGTGCGCGAGGTCGACCTGCAACACGCCTTCCTTGGTGTGGGCGCGGCGACCGAAAATCTCCAGGATGATGCCGGTGCGGTCGAGCACCTTCGCCTTGAACTGGGTTTCAAGGTTGCGCTGCTGGACCGGCGTCAGCGGGTGGTCGACGAAGACCAGATCAGCGCCGGTTTCCTGAACGATTTCAGCAAGTTCATTGACCTTTCCGGTGCCGAGCAGCGTCGCCGGCTTGGGCTCGGCGACAGTGACGACCGCTGCGTGCACCGGTTCGAGGTCGATCGCTGACGCCAAGCCCACAGCCTCTTCGCGCCGCGCCTCCGGCGAGCGCGCGAGGCGGGTGCGGCCCCGCGGGCTGTCTTCATCCTGGCGAGCAGGGCGCGCCAAAACGGGCACCACCACCACGACCTTTCCGGTCGAGTGGCTGGCGTCCTCGTTCGAAGCCGATTTTCTGCGCCGGGTCTTTGTCCCGGCTTTTTCGTCGTTCAACTAGGCTTCCCGGCCGTTTTCCTCACCATCGAACATCTGAACCGGTTGGCTCGGCATGATGGTGGAAATGGCGTGCTTGTAGACGAGCTGCGAATGCCCGTCGCGACGGAGCAGCACGCAGAAATTGTCGAAAGACGTGACTACTCCCGTCAGCTTGACGCCGTTAATAAGGAAGATTGTCAGTGGATTTTTGCTTTTCCGAACTGAATTTAGGAACAGGTCCTGAAGATTCTGCGATTTTTCCGCCATTTTCTTTTTCTTTCGCCGCCCCAACCCTTGGCGGTTAGTAGCGCCCAATTAATCGGTTCATGTCAAGCGCATGCCAACGGCGCGTGTCAGGTTCGACAAGCATTGCGCGTATTGTTTAATCCCCTACATCTCCAGCGGTTATCAAACCGGCGTTTTTTCCGCAACGTCAAAAAATGACTCTCTGAGCAAAAGCGCAATACCACCGGGATGTCCGTTGGCGACCGGCTGCCCGTCGATCTCCACCACAGGCATAACCACTGTCGTTGCCGCGGTTATGAAGGATTCGCGCGCGTTTTTGGCCTCTTCGACGCTAAAACTGCGCTCCTCGATGGTCAGGCCCTGCTTTTTTGCCAAATCAAAGATCGTCGTGCGGGTAACGCCTCGCAAAATCCCGAAATCGGCCGGCCGGGTGACCAGCTTTCCGTCCTTCGTGACGATCCAGGCATTGGTAGACGAGCCCTCCTTCACCGTGCCGTCCGAATCGATGAACCAGGCCTCGTAAGCGCCGGCTTCCCTCGCCTGTTGCTTTGCAAGGACGTTGGGCAGCAGACCCGTGCTCTTGATGTCAACGCGCTCCCAGCGGTTTTCCGGCATGGTGATCACCTTCACACCGGTTTCCGCACGCTTGGCAGCCGCCGCTGGATCGGAGCGCTTCGCGGTGATGACGATCGCTGACTGAGCCGAGGCCGGAAAGGCGTGGTCACGGGGCGCCACGCCACGGGTAACCTGAAGATAGACGAGACCGTCCCTGACGCCGTTTCGGCGCACGACCTCGCGCATGGCGATCTGCAGCGTGTTGCGACTCATGGGCCATGCCATCCGGAGTTCCGACAGCGAGCGGTTCAGCCGGTCGAGATGGCGCGTCATGTCCATGATGTTGCCGCGCGACACCTCGCAGACCTCGTAGACGCCATCTGCGAACTGATATCCACGATCCTCGATGTGAACCGCGGCGTCGCGGTGAGGCACGTAGCGGCCGTTGACATAGGCGATGCGGGGCATGCGGGCTCCTGGAGGACTCAGAAGAATTCGAGGCTGACGCGGAACATCTGCTCGACCTGTTTGACCGCCGATGCAAGCGCGAAGATCACGACACGGTCTTTCGCCTTGATCTTTAGCGAGCCGCTCGGCTTCAGCACGGCGCCGTCGCGATAGACCGCCCCGATGCGCATGCCGTCCGGCAGATCGACATCGCGCAGCGCCGAGCCAACCAGCGGCGACGTTTCCAGCGCCTCCGCCTCGATCACCTCGGCCAGCCCTTTGTGCACGCTGTGGACGGCGCGGATGCGGCCGCGCCTGACATGCTGCAGAACCCGTGAAATTGTAACTGAGCGCGGGTTTACATAGGCATCTATGCCGAGCGTGCCGGCAATGTCGTGGAAGGCCGGATTGTTGATCAGCGCCAGATTGCCCTTGCAGCCGAGCCGCTTCGCCATCACGCTCGACAGGATATTGACCTGATCATTGTTGGTCAGCGCCACCATCAGATCGGCATCCTGGATGTCAGCTTCCTGCAGTAGCTTCTGGTCGAGCGCGCTGCCATTGAGCACGATCGTCTTACGCAGCTCGTCGGCAACCGCCACGGCGCGCTCGCGCGTGCTCTCGATCATCTTCACCCGGTGGCGGCTCTGCCGCTGCTCAAGCGTTCGCGCGACATGCAGGCCGATATTGCCGCCGCCGGCGATGACGATCCGGTTCGCCTCCTGCTCCTCATGACCGAACAGGCCGAGCGTACGCCGCACCTGCTCCTTGGTCGTCAGCACATAGGCGAGGTCGCCGGCGAAAAGCTGGTCGGCCGAATGCGGAATGAACAGTTTTCCGTTGCGCGCAACACCGACCACCGTCGACGGCAGGTCGGGAAAAAGCTCGCTGAGCTGCGACAGCGGCGTGTTGATCACCGGACAGTCTTCCAGGCAATCGATCGCCACCATGATGATCTTGCCGTCGGCGAAGCGCACCACGTCGGTCGCGCCAGGGATGGCGATGCGGCGAAGCACCATCTCCGCGACCTCGAGCTCCGGTGAGATGGTGACGTCGATCGGCATGTTGGCGCGCGAAAACAGGTCCTGATACTCCGGGCGGAGGTAGGACTGTGCGCGGATGCGGGCGATCTTGGTTGGCACATTGAAGAGAGCGTGCGCAACCTCGCATGCAACGATGTTCACCTCGTCATAGAGCGTCACCGCGATGATCATGTCCGCCTGCTGCGCGCCGGCGGCTTCCAGCACATCCGGATGCGCGCCGTGACCGACAAAGCCATGCACGTCGAGCGCGTCGCGGACCGATCTGATCAACTCCGGCGACGTGTCGATGACGGAAACGTCGTTCTGCTCGGCGGCGAGACGCTCGGCAATGCCGTAGCCGACCTGGCCGGCCCCGCAAATGATGACCTTCATTGGCCGTTACACCCCGAGCGATTTCAGCTTTCTGTGAAGCGCGGAGCGTTCCATACCAATGAATTCGGCCGTGCGCGAGATGTTGCCGCCGAAGCGGTTGATCTGCGCAATGAGATATTCCTTCTCAAACAACTCGCGCGCTTCACGCAGCGGCAGCGCCATGATGTGCTGATCCGACTGGTTCGGCGCGCGTGGCATCACGTCGCCGATCTCCGACGGCAGCAGGTCGGCGGTGATCGGCGAATCGAGATCGTCGCCGCGGGCAAGGATCATCAGTCGTTCGATGTTGTTGCGAAGCTGGCGAAGATTCCCTGGCCAGTTATGCGCCTGCAGTACGGCCAGCGCATCGTCTCCGATCCGCCGAATCTTGATGCCGGCCTGCTTCGCGATCTGGCGCATGAAGTGATCGACCAGATACGGAATGTCCTCGCGGCGCTCGGAGAGTCCCGGGACCATCACCGGAACCACGGCCAGGCGATGATAGAGATCCTCGCGGAACGCGCCTTCGGCGATCATCGCTTCGAGATTCTGCGCGGTGGAGGAGATGATGCGCACATCGACCTTGACGCGTTTGGTGCCGCCGACACGCTCGAATTGCTGGTCGACCAGCACGCGCAGGATCTTTCCCTGCGTCTCGCGCGGCATGTCGGCCACCTCGTCGAGGTACAGGATGCCGCCATGCGCCTCCTCCAACGCGCCGACCTTGCGTTCGCTCCCGTTGGATTCCGTTCCAAACAGCTCGATCTCCATGCGTTCGGGCGTGATCGTCGCTGCATTCAGGCTGACGAACGGGCCGCTTTTGCGGACCGATGCGGCATGGATCGCGCGCGCCACCATTTCTTTGCCTGAACCTGAGGGGCCGACGATCATCACGCGGCTGTTCGTCGGCGCGACACGATCAATCGTCTGGCGCAATTGGTTCATCGCCGCCGACATGCCGATCAGGTCGAAGCTCTCGCCGCTGCGCTGCTTCAGGTCGGATACCTCGCGCCGAAGTTTTGACGTTTCCAGCGCCCGCTCCGCGATCAGCACCAGGCGGTCCGCCTTGAACGGCTTTTCGATAAAGTCGTAGGCACCACGGCGGATGGCAGACACCGCTGTCTCGATCGTGCCGTGACCGGAGATCATCACGATCGGCAAGGTCGGATGAATCTGCTTGATCTCATCGAGCAGCGCCAAGCCATCAAGCTTCGAACCTTGCAGCCAGATGTCGAGGAAGACGAGCCGCGGCACCCGATCCGCGATCGCGGCCAGCGCCGTGTCGCTGTCACGCGCAGTACGCGTTTCGTGCCCTTCGTCGCTCAGAATACCCGCAACGAGTTCACGGATGTCTTCCTCGTCGTCAACGATCAGAATATCAGACGCCATCACCGACCTTTTCAGTTTCTCTTTCTTGCACCGAGGCATTTTCGCCCCGCGGCTTCACCTCCGCCGCCTCGGTGGGCGGCAGGAACATAGAAATCATTGCGCCACGGCCGCCATGGAACTCGGACGGTGCGTCGTGGAGTTCCAACCGGCCACCATGGTCCTCGATGATCTTCTTCACGATCGCCAGGCCAAGGCCCGTCCCTTTTGCGCGGGTCGTCATATAGGGCTCGAGCAGCCGTTGGCGATTCTCGCGCGGCAGGCCCTTTCCGTTGTCGATCACATCAACGCGGATATCCTCGCCATCGCGCTTGCACACGATACGGATGACGCCGGGTTCGCCGCTTTCGCGCTCCGCCGCCTCGATTGCCTCCGATGCATTCTTGATGACGTTGCCGAAGGCCTGCGCGAGGAGACGGCTGTCGAACGTTCCCTTCAACGGCTCGCTGCCGAAATCGCGTTCGAACGCGATATCCGACTTGCTGACCTCGACGAGGAAGGAGGCCTCCCTCAGCGGGTCTCGCACGTCGAGCACCTGCATGTCGGGTTTCGGCATGCGCGCGAAGGCGGAGAACTCATCCACCATGCGGCCGATATCCTCGACCTGGCGGATGATCGTGTCGGTGCACTGGTCGAACACCTCCCGGTCTTCGGTAATGACTTTGCCGTAACGCCGGCGAATGCGCTCGGCGGAAAGCTGGATCGGCGTCAGCGGGTTCTTGATCTCATGCGCGATGCGCCGTGCGACATCCGCCCACGCGGTCGAGCGCTGTGCGACGACGAGGTCGGTGATGTCGTCCACCGTGACGACATAGGAATTCTCGTCCGATTCGTCCTCGCCGGACTCGATGGTGATCTGGACGTTGAAGGTGCGCTCCGCGCCGCCACGATAGAAGGTGACCTGCTCGCGATAGACCGGCCGGCCGGATTGCTTGCCGATCTCGAAGACGCGGCCGATATGTGGCAGCACCACGGAGAGGTTTTTGCCAACCGCTGTTGCCTGCGGCAGCGACAGCATCGTTTCGGTGGAACGGTTGACGATCGTGATGATGCCGGAAGGGTCAACACCGATAACGCCTGCCGTGACGCCGGACAGCACGGCTTCCGAAAACCGTCGCCGCTCGTCGATCACATCCTTCGCCGTCAGCAGTTCGTTGCGCTGCGACTTCAGCTCCAGGATCATGTTGTTGAACGTGTCGCCGAGTGAGGCGACGTCGCCGTCCGAGCTGCGCACCGGCACCGACACGTCGAGATTGCCGGTCGACACCTCGTCCGCCGCGCCGATCAATTGCCGGATCGGTCGCACGAGCCGGTCAGCGACGGCGATGCCGGTCCAGATGGCCGACAGGATGATGATCAGCGTCAGGCCGAGGTAAAGCAGTGCGAAGGCGATCTGTGTCGTGCGCCGGTTCGCTTCCAGGCCGCGATATTCGTCGGTATTCGCGCGCACGATCTGGCGCGCACGGATCACCTCGGGATCGACCAGCCGGATCGTATAGAGGTACACGTCCGGTATCTCACGCAACTGGATGATCGCACCGACGATGTTGCGGCTGCGCGGCTCGATCAGCACCACCTCGCCGCGATCGGCCTGCTCGACCCATCCAGCACCCGGGATTTCCGGCAGCGGAAAATCTGCATTCGTGTCGGCCTGCATGATAACGGATCCGTCCGCCTGGACGAGCGCGGCATGAGCGAGCGCCCTGCCCGCCGCCTGCTGGGTCAGCAAACCGCGAAATCCGGTCCGGTCGAGATTATAGACCGCTCGCGCCTGATCGAGATCGTAGGCCATGGACAGCGCGGTGCCCTGCAGGTTCTTTGCGTTCTCCTGCACGTAGGCTTCGGCAATCGAGAGCGAGGACGAGATGATCGTCTTCGTCCTGATCTCGAACCAGCGGTCGAGACCGACATTCAGCGTGATCGAGGCGACCACCGCGACCATGATGGCGGGAATAGCCGCCACCAGCGCGAACATGGCAACGATGCGCACATGCAGCCTCGACGCGGCCTTGCCGCGGCGGCGCGCCATCACGATGCGATTGATCTCGCGCACGATCAGCGTAACCAGCAGCACCGTGAAGCCTGCATTGATCGCGATCAGCGTCAGCGTGGTGCGCTCGTCGGGGATGATCGGCGTCGCGCCCACGAGAATGGCGAAGGAAACAGCCGACGAAATCAGCGCCGCGACGATTGCCACGATGCCCGGCAAGGCCAGCAATCGCCGTGCTTCCGTGGGCGATT
>DATJTE010000118.1:0-3045 GCA_035503715.1 Rhizobiaceae bacterium
GGCGACCGCTACGCTCTGACGTTGTCCTCCCGACAGAGTATCCACAGACTGCCGCACCGAGCGCAGCCCGACGTTCAGCGAGCGGATGTGGCTTTGCGCCTCGCGGCGCATCGCCGCCTTGTCCAAGAGCCAGCGATTCCACCATTGTTTGCCGGTGATCTCGCGGCCAAGAAAGAGATTGCCCTCCACGTCCATTTCCGGCACGACGGCGAGGTCCTGGTAGACTGTCTCGATGCCGAGGGCGCGGGCGTCGAAAGGCGAGTCGACCTTCACTTCCCGTCCCTCGAACCGAACGACGCCGGCGTCAGGCGTTAACGCTCCCGACATCACCTTCACCAGCGTCGACTTTCCGGCGCCGTTGTCGCCGACCAGGCCGACGATCTCGCCTCGATGCAATCGAAACGAGATTCCGTCGAGCGCCTGGACCGCGCCAAATCGTTTCCTGATGTCAGTCAGTTCGAAGAGCGGCGCGCCTTCCGACATAGATCACATGCATCCAATCGGCGGCTCCGCGAACGCCTTGGCGGCGCCTTCCGGCGTCAAGGCGTCCTTCCACTTTTCGATCCATTCGTCGACGTTGGCGGATGTGATCACCGGCATGCCCTGAGGCACGAAAGCGGGATACTTGCAGTCCTTGTTGGTCAGGAGGTTGTGGATGATGCTCACCGTCTGGTAGCCCCACCCCCAATAGTCCTGGCCCACCAGGACCTGCACGTATCCCTGCTTGACGAAGGGCATCTCGGTTGCGGCGTTATCGGTCGCGACAATCTTGATCTTGCCGTGATTTTTGAGGAGTTCGGGCATGCCGTCCATCTTACCGAACAGAGGCGTGCCCGCCACCATGAGGATCGCCGCTGCGTCCTGATTGCCAAGCAGCAGATTGTCGGTGAGCTGCTGCGCCTTGAGCAAGTCGTCCTGGTGGAAGAAAGGTCCCGTGGTCGTGATTCCGGGATACTGCTTGAAAGTGTCAAGGGCTCCCTTGAGACGGGTGTTCTGATCGGTGGCGCCAGGGCTGCCGCTCTCCAGCACCACTTTGCCGCTCGTTCCGATCAGCTTGATGAGTTGCTCGGCGAGCGTCTGTCCCATCTTGTAGCTGTCGACCCCGTAGAACAATCGCCGCTTGCTGCCGGGCACGTCGGAATCCCAGCCGGTCACGATGATGCCTTGGGCGACGGCGGCGTTGATCGGTCCGATCAACGGCTCCTGCGCGACTGCGCTGATCGCAATGGCGTCGACATGGCGCGAGGTCAACTCGGAAACGATTTGCGCCTGCTTGTTGGCGTCCTCGCTCGTCGGTCCGGTCCATATGATGTCGACGTCGCCAAGCTCTTTTGCTCGCTTATCGGCGCCGTAGTGGCCAAAGTAGAAGACCGGAATGCTCAGCGATTTTGGAATGAACGCAATCGTATAGCGCTTCGCGGCACGCGCAATGTTTGGAAACGAAAGCGCGCCGCTCCCTGTCGCGGCGACAGAGATGGCCGCTGACTTGAGAAACCGGCGTCGATCGACAGAGTGACGTTTCGCTTGCCTTTCTTGCATCGTTTCCTCCACTTGTCCGTCTGGACGTTACAGTCTTCTCCTCGCTTGGAGACGCTTGCGAGCCCTGTCGAGTGTCGCCGCCGCGGCGATGACGAGTCCGGTGATGAACTGCTGCCAGTAGCCCGCGAGGCCGGTCAGGACGATGCCGTTGTTGATCACGCCCAGAAGCGCAGCGCCGATCAGGATGCCGGGAATGGTTCCTGATCCGCCGGAAAGGCTGACTCCGCCAATGATGATCGCGGCGATGATGTCGAGTTCGTAACCGAGCGCGGCGTCGGGGAGCGCCGACCCTGCCTTGGCGGTCAGAAGCATCCCTCCGACGGCCGCGAGGGCGCCCGACATCACGTAGAGAATGGTCTTGACGCGATCGACCTTGAGCCCGAGCAGGCGGGCGGCGGCCTCATTGCCGCCAATCGCATAAATTCGTCGGCCAAAAGGCGTCCAGTTCAGAACCACCATAAGCGCGAGCGCGAGCGCGATCATGAGGATCACGGGCACGGGTATCAGCCAGACTTTGCCGTTTCCGAGCGCGGAGAACAGTCGCGCCGCCGGCGAGTCGGGGGGCGTGATCAACTCGCCCTGCACGATGCCGTAGGTCAGACCGCGCACCATGCTGAGAGTCGCCAGGGTGGCGATGAAGGGGCTGAGCCCAATGCGCGTGACCATCAGGCCGTTGGCCAGGCCCACTCCGATCCCGACGAGAACACCGCCGAGCAGCGCAAGCGGCAGGTCATAACCGGCGTTCAAGACCAGCGCGCAGATCATTCCTGCAAGCGCCATGACGGAGCCGACCGAAAGATCAAGGCCGCCGCCGATCATCACCAGTCCCGCGCCGAAGCCGGTGATGCAGATCCACGAAAAATAAAGGGCGACGGTGCCCAGGATGTTGTTCAATGTCAGGAAGTACGGTGTGAGAAAGCTGATGACCGCCGATATGATGATGAGGCTCGCCAGAACGCCGATCCATGGGACGAGCAGCAGCTCCGAGAGCCAATGAAAGCCAAAAAATTCGCGTCGCTCGCGATCCCGTTCGGGGTTCGAATCCTCGGAGTTCGGCGTCGCAAAACCGCGCTCTACTTCCCCCGCGTCGGTTCCGTTCACGGGGCGGCCGTTCTGGTCGGTCAAGGGCTGCTGTTTGAATTGGAGGCCCACCCGAAGCCGCCGTGGCAGGCCTGCGGATTCATTCTTCACGCCCCATCACGCAAAGTTCAACGCCCACGTCGCGCCTCCGATCTGCGCAGAGCCTCCCGTCGATGCGTGAACAGCGAGTCGACCTAGTGCACTGACACAATCGTACGATTCACAAGGGCAGACCGGTGTGCGAATCTGTCGGCATGGCGCAAACCGTTTGCATCCTTCCTACTTCTGAAGATCGCGAGCGTCTGCTGGCGATCGTCAGCGATCGCAACCGCCCGCTCAAGCATGTGCAGCGGGCAAGGATCATTCTGTTCTCGGCCGAACGGCTGCCGGTCCTCGAAGTGGCGCGACGAGCCGGAGCGAGCCGCC
>DATJTE010000119.1:0-26085 GCA_035503715.1 Rhizobiaceae bacterium
GAAAATCCGGTTAATACCGTTGGCAGAATACCCGAGAAGTCCGGTTTTCTCGCCGTGGGGACATCGAGAAAAGGTAACAAAAGCCGCATGAAGCCTGCATTAAAAGTTCTGAGCGCCGTCTGGGCGGTGGCTCTGTCCGTCGGTCTGGCTTTGCCGGCGGCCGCCGTTATTCAGTTCGCAACGGTCCAGTCGGCGCAAGCCGCGGTTGTTTCGAGCATCGATGTGCAGGGCAACCAGCGCGTCGATGACGAGACGATCATCAACTATGTCGGCATCCGTCCGGGCGTTTCGTTCGATGGCGGCGACATCGACGAGGGCGTGAAGAAACTCTTCGCAACCGGCCTGTTCGGCGACGTGCAGATCAACCAGCGCGGCTCGACACTGGTGATCGTGGTGTCCGAGTACATGGTCGTGAACCAGGTGCTCTTCCAGGGCAACAAGAAGATCAAGGATGCCCAGCTCGCGTCGCAGGTGCAGACCCAGCCGCGCGGCTCCTTCTCGCAGGCGACGGTTGACGCGGACATCGAGACGATCAAGCAGGCCTATTCCAAGATCGGCCGTGACGATGCGGTGGTGACGTCGCAGGTGATCGAACTCGGCGAGAATCGCGTCAACGTCGTCTTTGAAATTAATGAAGGCGACCGCACGAAGATCGCCGCGATCAACTTCATCGGCAATAATGCCTTCAGCGACCGCCGCCTCTCGGACGTCATCTCGACCAAGCGCTCGACGATTCTTTCGGTGCTGCTGCGCGACGACATCTATGACGAAGACCGGCTGCGCGCTGACGAGGAGGCGCTGCGCCGCTTCTACTACAATCGCGGCTATGCGGACTTCCAGGTGGTTTCGGCGTTCGGCGAACTCGACGAATCGACGAACAAGTACACCGTGACGATCACGGTCGAAGAGGGCGACAGGTACAATTTCGGCGCCGTGTCGGTTGAGAATGCGCTGGAAGGTGTCGACCAGGCGACGTTGGACGGGCTCGTCGAGAGCCGTTCAGGCGACACCTACAGCGCCAAGGACGTCGAAGATACGATCCTGGCTCTCACAGAACACGTGGCCGGCCTCGGCTACGCCTTCGCGGAAGTGACGCCGCGCGGCGACCGTGACTTCGAGAACCGCACGATCAACGTCACCTACGTGATCGACCAAGGTGCGCGCACCTATATCGAGCGCATCGAAATCCGCGGCAATGTCCGCACGCGCGACTATGTCATCCGCCGCGAGTTCGACGTGACGGAAGGTGACGCGTTCAACCAGGTCTTAATCCAGCGCGCCAAGCGTCGGCTGGAAACGCTGGACTTCTTCGAGACCGTCGAGATCTCCACCGCGCCCGGCACGCAACCCGATCAGGTTGTGCTGGTGGTCGATGTCGTCGAGAAGTCGACCGGCGAATTCTCCATCGGCGGCGGTTATGCGACCGGCGGCGAAACGGGCGGCGGCTTCTCGGTCGAAGGCTCGATCACCGAGCGCAACTTCCTCGGCCGCGGCCAGTTCATCCGCGTGTCGGCAGGTGCGGGCCGCCGATCGCGCGACTTCACCTTCTCGTTCACCGAGCCGTATTTCCTCGGCCGCAGAATTTCCGCTGGCTTCGATATCTTCCGCAACCGGCGCGAATACACGAACTATGAAAGCGAGACGACCGGCGCGACCGTTCGCTTCGGGCTGCCGATCACCGAAGCGCTGTCGACGCAGCTCGCCTACAATTTTGCGTCGGAGCGTTACAAGTTCAACGACAACTGCGACGTCAACGGCAATGGCGTCATTGATCCGGGTGAGTGCGTGGTCTCGCAGGCGATCGTCGAGGCCGTGGGTGTCAGCCCATGGACCAAATCGTCGATCAGCGCAGGGCTTACCTATAACACGATCGACGACATGAAGAATCCGCATGAAGGCATCTATGCGACCTTCACGACGGAGTTCGCCGGCGTCGGCGGCGACGCCAAGTGGGTGAAGCTCTCCGGCCGCGCCAGCGTCTACTACACGCTGTCCGAAGAGCAGGATATCGTCGGCCTGCTGACCGCGAGCGGCGGCCACATCATCGGCTACGGCGATGAAGGCTTGCGCATCTTCGACCTGTTCCAGAACAACGACCGCATGGTGCGCGGCTTCGAGTACAACGGCATGGGTCCGGCCGATAATCTGGGTGGCGGCCGATTCGACCACCTCGGTGGCACGACCTACTTCGCCGGTACGGCCGAAGTGCAGTTCCCGCTGCCGGTGGTCCCGCAGAGCTTTGGGCTGAAGGGCGCGGTGTTCGCCGATGCCGGCACGCTCTACGGCAACCCGTCTGCATTTGCCGATACGTCAGTCGGCATGGCGCTGCGTGCTTCGGTGGGCGCGGGCATCATCTGGGCCTCGCCCTTCGGTCCGATCCGCGTGGACTACGCGTTCCCGCTGCTGAAGGAAGACTCAGACAACGTGCAGAATTTCAATTTCGGTATCTCGACACGCTTCTGACGCTCGTGTAGCGGAGCTTCCGGGCCATCTTGGCCCGGAAGAGATGGGTCCAGGGTGTCGGTTTTTCGCAAGAAAACAACCTTTTCACGCCCGAAACTCGGTGTTGAGTTGCCGGGTTCGGACAAGCGCGTGACAGCGCGATGAGCGATCCAATCTTCTTCCTTCCCCAACGCGTGTTCACGGCCCTGGAAGTGGCCGACCTGACCGGTGCGAAGCTCACCAATCCGGCGTACGAACTGACAGAGGTCACGGCGATCGCCTCGGCATCCGATGCGCGACCTGGAGCGTTGATTTTCGTAGACGGGCGTAAGAACGCGCCGCTGCTGAAAGACACAAAGGCCGCCGCGGTTTTATGCAGCGAGGATGTGGCCAGCGCGGTGCCGCCGGGCGTGGCTGCGCTAGTGACGCCAAAACCGCAGCTTGCGTTCGCGCAGGTGTCCCGGCTGCTCTATCCTGCGGCGTTCCTGCCCGAACCGATGCTTGGCGAGCGCGGCATCTCAAAAGGCGCGCATATCGCGAAAGGCGCTGAGATCGAGGAGGGCGCAACAATCGAGGCCGGCGCCTTTGTCGGCGAGGGGGCGGCGATCGGTGCGGGCACGGTGATATCGCCGACCAGCGTCATCGGGCCGGGCTGCCGGATCGGCCGCGACTGCTACATCGGCCCAGGCGCCAGCATCGTGAATGCTGTCATCGGCGACAAGGTGCTGATCCATACCGGCGCGCGGATCGGGCAGGCGGGCTTTGGCTATGTCGGCGGACCGCGCGGGCTGGTGCCGACCCCGCAGATCGGCCGTGTGGTGATCCAAGATCAGGTCGAGATCGGCGCCAATACGACGATCGACCGCGGCGCGCTCGGTGATACGATCATCGGCGAAGGCTCGAAAATCGATAATCTTGTGCAGATCGGACACAATGTGCGGATCGGGCGCGGCTGCATCATCGCCGGCCAGGCCGGACTTTCCGGCTCGGTCACGCTTGGCGACTACGCGATGCTCGGCGGCCGTGTCGGCGTTGCCGACCACGTGAACATCGGCATGGGCGCGCAGGTCGCGGCGGGTTCCGGTATCATGAACGACATACCGGCGGGGGAGCGCTGGGGCGGATTGCCCGCGCAGCCGATACGCAATTTTTTCCGCGAGATGGCAGCGATCCGAAAGCTGACGAAACCTGAGAAGGAAGAGGACAATGGCTGACGCCGGGGGCGCGAGTCTCAACGCCATCGACATTCTCGGCTTGCTGAAGTTCTTGCCGCACCGCTATCCGTTTCTGCTGATCGACAAGATCGTCGACGTAGACGGCGACAACTCGGCGACCGGCATCAAGAACGTCACGTTCAACGAACCGCATTTCATGGGGCATTTTCCCGGCCAGCCGGTGATGCCCGGCGTACTGATCGTCGAGGCGATGGCGCAGACGGCTGGTGCGATCTGCATCAAATCGGTCGGCGCGAGCGATGCGCTGGTCTATTTCATGACGATCGATAACGCGAAATTCCGCAAGCCCGTGGTTCCCGGCGACCGGCTCGAACTCAGTGTCCGGAAACTCAAGAAGCGTGGCAATATCTGGAAGTTCGCCTGCGAGGCGAAGGTGGATGGTACGCTGGTTGCCGAAGCCGAAATCGCGGCGATGATGTCGGTCAGTTCCCCAGGCAAGGCGGCGGCTGTCGAAGAAGCAGGTTGAGCATTTGTTGCAGATGAGCCCCAAAACAAACATTCACCCGACGGCGGTCGTGGAAAAGGGCGCCGAGATCGGGGCTGGCGCGAGCGTCGGCCCGTTCTGCTGCGTCGGTGGCGACGCAGTGCTTGGCGACCGCGTGGAGCTGGTCGGCCACGTCTCGATTCTCGGGGCGACGACGGTCGGCGCAGGCACGAAGATTTTTCCGCAGGCGGTGATTGGCGGCGCACCGCAGAATGTGCGCCACAAGGGCAGCCGCACGACGTTAGAAATCGGCGAAAACTGCGTGATCCGCGAAGGTGTAACCATGCATGTCGGCTCGGATTCGGAGTCCGGCAAGACGATCGTCGGCAGCAACGGCATGTTCATGGGCTTTTCCCACGTCGCGCATGACTGCATCGTCGGCAACAATGTGACGTTCGCGAATGGCGCGGTGCTTGCGGGACATTGCGAGATCGGCGACGGCGTTATCATCGGCGGGCTGACTGCAGTGCAGCAGTTCGCGCGCATCGGCCACCATGCATTTCTCGGCGGGATGTCAGCGATCACGGGCGACGTGATCCCATACGGCATGGCGACTGGGAACAAGGCGAGACTGCGCGGTTTCAACGTCATCGGCATGAAGCGGGCCGGGATACCGCGGTCCGAAATCGTGGAGATGCGCGCCGCCTATCGCATGATTTTCGATCCCGCGGCGCCGGTGTCTGACAATCTCGAAAAGGCGCGGCAGGCCTATGCGAACGCCCCGAAGGTCATGGAGATCGTCGATTTCCTCTCCGATCGCGGCAAACGTCCCTTCATCGTGCCGCCATTGGGCTCCGACGGCGATGACGGCGCCGATGACACGGACTGAGCGACCGCATTTTTCCCCCAACGATCGCGTCGCGCTCATCGCCGGCAGCGGTCGGCTACCGGTCGAAGTCGCCGAGGCACTGGCAAAACAGGGCAAGGCGCCATTCGTCATCTTGGTTGAAGGCGAGGCCAGCGAGACTTCCACATTGCGTGGCTACGCGAACACGACGATGGCGATGGAGGATGTCGGCCGGCTTCAGTCCGTGTTCAGACAGAACAACATCACCCACGCCGTTCTCGCCGGCGGAATTTCGCGACGGCCAAAACTTTGGCATTTCAAACCGAGACTCGGTTTGATCCGTGTCATTCCGAGCGTGGTCGCAGGACTTGCAGGCGGCGACAACAGGCTGCTCGCGACTCTCGTGCGCGTGTTCCACGGTTTTGGCGTAAAAGTGCTCGGTGCGCATGAAGTCATGCCAGAGCTGCTGGCCTCGGAAGGTGTCATGACGCGCGCGAAGCCGCAGACGTCAGACCTCCGTGATCTTGACGCCGCTTGGGCGGCTGCAAAGGCGATCGGCAAGCTCGACATCGGGCAGGCCGCGGTCGCGATCGGCGGGCGCGCCGTCGAGCTCGAGGGGATCGAAGGAACCGCTGGACTGCTCGAGCGCGCGCGCGGCCTTCGCACGCATGGCCGGCTCGCCGGAAAGAAGCGCGGCGTGCTGGTGAAATGCGCCAAGCCGGACCAGGAATTGCGCGCCGACCTGCCCTCAATCGGACCGGAAACGGTCGATGCCGTGCACGCGGCAGGGCTGGCCGGCATCGGCGTCGAAGCCGATCGTTCGCTGATCCTCGACAGCGCCGAGACGATTGCGCGGGCCAACCGGCTCGGCGTGTTCATCGTCGGCCTGGGGCAAGACGGAAAATGAGCGGCGGCGAAAAACCGATCAAGCTCGGCATCGTCGCGGGCGAGGAATCCGGCGAGCTGCTCGGCGCCGATCTGGTGCGCGCGCTGAAGGCGGCGACGGGCAGGCCGGTCGAGCTGGTCGGCGTCGGTGGGCGGCATCTTCAGGATCAAGGCCTGAAGACGCTGTTCGATCCGGCCGATATCGCACTGATGGGCATCAGCGCGGTGCTGATGGATCTGCCGCGACTGATCCGCCGGATCGGCACGACCGCCCGTTCCCTTGCCGAAGCGAAACCCGATTGCGTCGTGACGATCGACAGTCCCGAGTTTTCCCTGCGCGTCGCGAAGAAGCTGCGCGCACTCGATCCGGCCATTCCGATCGTCCACTATGTCTGCCCGAGCGTGTGGGCATGGCGATCCGGCCGGGCAAAGGCGATGAAGCCGCATGTCGACCACGTGCTTTGCCTGCTGCCGTTCGAGCCGAAGGAGCTTGGGAGACTCGGCGGTCCGCCCGGTACATTTGTCGGTCACCGGCTTTCGCGGCATGAGGGAGTCCTTCTCGCCGCCGACATGCAAGCGCGACGGCTGAGAGGTGGCGAGCAAACCCTGCTGCTGCTGCCCGGCTCGCGCCGGGGCGAAGTCAAAGCGCTGCTTGGCGCATTCCGCGAGGCTGTATCAATTCTGGCCGAACGCGGGCATCGGCCAAAGCTGCTGCTGCCGACAGTTCCGCATGTGCAGGAGCTGGTTCGAACGGCGACGGCGGACTGGCCGACCAAGCCCGAAATCCTGTCCGGCGACGACGCCAAATGGCGCGCCTTCGGCGAAGCGGACGCGGCAATCGCGGCTTCCGGAACGGTGACGCTCGAGCTTGCGCTTGTGGGCGTTCCGCTCATCTCCTGCTACAAGTTCGATGCGATTGCGCGGATCGCGCTGAAGATGGTCAGCATCTGGTCCGCATCGTTGCCGAACCTCATTGCCGACCGTTTCGTGGTGCCGGAATATTATCAGGAATTTATCCGACCGGGCCACATGGCGCGCACGATCGAGTCCCTGCTCGCCGACACCGCCAACAGGAGATGGCAGCTCGAAGGCTTCGCGGAAGTGCGCAAACGGCTTTCGACGCAAAAGCCTTCGGGTGAGATGGCGGCAGATGTGGTTTTGAAGGCAGTAGGCAGTAGGCAGTAGGCAGCAGGTGTGCCGTCCCTGCTGCCTACCGGCTCGTCGCTTACCGCTTGGCGATAGGCACGTAGTCGCGCTCGGTCGGACCTGTATAAAGCTGGCGCGGACGACCGATCTTCTGGTGCGGGTCCTCGATCATTTCCTTCCACTGCGCGATCCAGCCGACAGTGCGCGCGACCGCGAAGAGCACGGTGAACATAGTGGTCGGGAAGCCGAGCGCCTTCAGCGTGATACCCGAATAGAAATCAACGTTCGGATAGAGCTTCTTCTCGATGAAGTAAGGATCCGTCAGCGCGATCTTCTCGAGCTCCATGGCGATGTCGAGCATCGGATCGTCCTTGATGCCGAGCTCGCCCAGGACCTCATGCGCGGTCTTGTGCATGATCTTGGCGCGCGGATCGTAGTTCTTGTAGACGCGGTGGCCAAAGCCCATCAGGCGGAACGGATCGTTCTTGTCCTTGGCGCGGGCGATGAATTCCGGAATGCGGTCGACCGTACCGATCTCGGACAGCATGTTGAGTGCGGCCTCGTTGGCGCCGCCATGCGCCGGCCCCCAGAGGCAAGCGATGCCGGCCGCTATACAGGCGAACGGATTGGCGCCCGACGAACCGGCGAGGCGAACCGTCGAGGTCGAGGCGTTCTGCTCGTGGTCGGCGTGCAGAATGAAGATGCGCTCCATGGCGCGCGCCAGCACCGGATTCACCTTGTATTCTTCGCACGGCACCGCGAAGCACATGTGGAGGAAGTTTGCCGCGTAGTTCAGATCGTTCTTCGGATAAACGAACGGCTGGCCGATGTGATATTTATAGGCCATCGACGCAATCGTCGGCATCTTCGCGATCAGGCGGATCGACGCCACCATGCGCTGGTGCGGGTCCGAAATGTCGGTGGAGTCGTGATAGAACGCTGACAGCGCCCCGACCACGCCGCACATGACCGCCATCGGGTGCGCGTCGCGGCGGAAGCCGGTGAAGAAGCGCGACATCTGCTCGTGCACCATTGTGTGGCGCGTGACGCGGTAATCGAAATCGTCCTTCTGCGCTTTCGTCGGCAACTCGCCGTAAAGCAGCAGGTAGCAGACCTCGAGGAAGTCGCCATGCTCGGCGAGCTGGTCGATCGGATAGCCGCGGTGAAGCAGGATGCCTTCGTCGCCATCGATGAACGTGATTTCCGACTCGCAGCTCGCCGTAGAGGTGAAGCCCGGGTCGTAGGTGAAAGCGCCCGTTTCCTTGTAGAGTGACGCGATGTCGATCACATTCGGACCGACGGTGCCTTTTCGGACCTGGAGTTCGAGCGCCTTCCCAGCAAAATCCAGCTTCGCGGATGCTTCGGCCATCGCAAACTCCTTCAGAATTCAGTGGGCGGAAATGCCCCGGAGAAGAAACGCAAACTAGGCGAAAATGATTACAAAATCGCGTCGTTGCTAGCGCATTGGGCAAGGGCTGCCAAGTTCGCCATCAGTGTAATGTTGCACCGCAAAAGCCACTGTTCAATAGGAAATCAGTCAGCAAACCTGTCCTAATCGATTTGATCCGAAATGCGGGCGAGCGACTCCTCGCGGCCGAGCACCGCCAGCACGTCGAAAACGCCTGGAGAGGTGCTTTTTCCGGTCAGTGCGGCGCGCAACGGTTGTGCCGCGGCGCCAAGCTTCAACCCATTGGCCGTGGCGAACTCACGGACCGCGGCCTCGGCACTCATCGCACTCCAGTCGCCGAGTACGCCAGCGAGCGCATCGCGTGCGCCCTTGAGCGCCGTGCGACCAGGCTCAGCAAGCAGAGCTACCGCCTTCTCGTCGAGTTGCAGCGGCCGCTTCGCGAACAGGAAGGCGGCGCCGTCGGCAAGTTCGACAAGCGTCTTGGCGCGCTCTTTCAGCCCGGGCAGGGCAGCCTTGAGCTGCGCGGTGGTGCGATCGTTCAGGCCGGAGCTGATCAGCTCGCCGTTCGGCAGATAAGGCAATGTGCGGATGAAGACGTCGAGCAACTCGTCATCCGGCATCTGGCGCATGTAGATGCCGTTGAGCGCCTCGAGTTTCTGGAAGTCGAAACGAGCAGCCCCCTTGTTGACGTCCTCGATCTCGAACCAGCGGATCATGTCGTCGAGCGCTATCACCTCGTCGTCGCCATGGCTCCAGCCGAGGCGGACGAGATAGTTGCGCAGCGCCTGCGGCAGGTAGCCCATGGCGCGATAGGCGTCGACGCCGAGCGCGCCGTGACGCTTCGACAGCTTTGCGCCGTCCGCGCCGTGGATCAGCGGGATGTGCGCCATGACGGGGACGTCCCAGCCCATGGCGTTATAGATCACCGTCTGGCGCGCGGCGTTGGTCAGGTGATCGTCGCCGCGGATGATGTGCGTGACGCCCATGTCGTGATCGTCGACGACGACCGCGTGCATGTAGGTCGGGTTGCCGTCCGAGCGCAGGATGATGAAATCGTCGAGATCCTTGTTCGGAAACTTCACGTCACCCTGGACGCGATCCCTGACGATCGTCTCGCCGTCGCGCGGCGCCTTGATGCGGATCGCACCTCGCACGCCAGCCGGCGCCTCCGAAGGGTCGCGGTCGCGCCAGCGGCCATCATAACGCGGCGGGCGGCCCTCGGCTCGCGCCTTCTCGCGCATCTCCTCGAGCTCGGCCGGTGTGGCGTAACAATAATAGGCGCGGCCAAGTCGCACGAGCTCCTCCGCCACTTCGCGATGGCGCGGCGCGCGCTCAAACTGCGAGATCGCGTCGCCCTCCCAGTGAAGACCGAGCCACGTCAGCCCGTCGAGGATCGCGGCGGTGGCGGCGTCGGTCGAGCGCTCGCGGTCGGTGTCCTCGATGCGCAGCAACATCGTGCCGCCGGTGTGACGGGCATACAGCCAGTTGAAGAGCGCCGTGCGCGCGCCGCCGATGTGGAGATAACCGGTGGGCGAGGGGGCAAAACGGGTAATCACGGTGTCGGGCATTTTCCAGGAATCCTCGCCGCTTGAGCGCCAATGGCGCGGGCGGTGGCGTTTCGGAGGCGTTCATGTAGCATAGGTCCCTTGTGGCGCAAGCCCGAGAGGCCGTGGGTATGGCCAAGGGGAATTTTGGCGGCGAAATCAGCGAACGCCTGCAGTTCGGGGCGGACGAACTGGCTGTTGCCGACGATGTCCGGCTTTATGGGCTTCCAGCCGAGGCGCTGAATTCCAGCCCGCCGGCGCTTACCGCTGTCGAGAAGCTGGGTGACAGCGAGCGCGCGCAATCCAAAGCGGCGCTAGTCCAGCCATCCCGCGCCTGGCCGGACAAGGTTCGCACAGCGCTGACGACCGAATGGGAGCGCGGCACCGCGTTTCACTTCATCCCAGTGCTGCAGGCGGCAGGTGCGCTCACCTATTTCGCGCTGCCGGGCGAGCCCGGTTTCTCGCCGCTTCTGTTGGGGGCAGCACTTGTTGCCGCACTGACGTTCGTAACGCGCGGTTGGCTGGCGTTTCATCTCGGCTTCGCCGCCACGCTCTGCATCCTGCTCGGCGTCATCTTCGCCAAGGTCGAGACCTGGCGGGCAGACACAAAGGTTCTCGGCAGCGAGATCTCGACGCGGCTGACCGGGCGCGTCGCGGCCGTCGAGCATCTGGCCAATGGCCGCGTGCGACTGACGCTCGATGTCGTGAAGACGGAACGGCCGGCGCTTCGCTATGCACCCGAGCGCGTGCGTGTTTCAGCGCGCGAGGTACCGGCAAGTCTGAAAGCCGGTGCGCTGGTCGCCGGCGTCGTGCGGCTGATGCCGCCATCGGGGCCGCTGCGACCAAACGGTTACGATTTTTCCTTCGAGAGCTATTTCGACGGAACCGGCGCCAACGGATTTTATCTGCGCAATCCGGAACTCGTGGCCGAGACGATCTCGCCGGACTTCACCGAAGGATTGTCGGCGTGGATCGAGAATACGCGGCTGACGCTCGCCGGTCGTATCGAGAGCCATATCCGCGGCGCGGAAGGCGAGATCGCCGCAGCACTCGTGGCCGGCGTGCGTGCCGGCATTCCCGAGGACGTCAACGAGGCGCTGCGCAAGACGGGGCTGGCGCACGTGCTCTCGATTTCCGGCCTGCACATGGCGCTGGTCTCCTTGACGATCATGGTTCTGATCCGCTCCGGCTTCGCGCTTCTCCCGGCGTTCTCATCGCGCCACGCGGTGAAGAAGTATGCCGCGTCGGTCGCGCTTATTGCGCTGGCGGTCTACCTTTTCATCTCTGGCTCGGCCGTTGCGGCGGAGCGCAGCTTCATCATGATCGCGGTGATGCTTGCAGCGCTGCTCGTCGACCGCTCCGCGCTCACCATGCGCAACCTGGCGATCGCGGCGATTGTCATCCTTGTCATCTCACCGCACGAAGCGGCTGGCCCGAGCTTCCAGATGTCGTTCGCAGCGACGGCCGCTTTGATCGGCGCCTATGCCGCGTGGTCGGAACGAAAGGCGGCCGCGCGCGCACCAGCGAATGACCATGGCGTGGTGCGGCGAGCGATCGGCACTGGCGGGCGATATTTCGGCGAGCTTGCCGCAACCTCGATCATCGCGGGCGCCGCGACGGCTCTCTACGGCGTCTATCATTTCCAGCGTGTCGCAACACTCGGACTGGTGGCCAATCTCGCCGCGATGCCGGTGGTGTCGCTGGTCGTGATGCCCTTCGCGGTGCTCGGCATGATCTTCATGCCGTTCGGCCTCGACGGGCCGTTCTTTGCCGTGATGGGCGAGGGGCTCAACTGGATGATCGCCATCGCGGAATGGTTCGCGGCGCGCTCGCCAATCGATGCGGTCGGCATGATCCCGCCATCGGCGGTGCTGGTGCTGACAGTCGCGCTGGTGATCGCGACGCTGCTCACCACATGGCTGCGCGTGATCGCCGTGCCGATTGCGCTGCTGGGCATTGCGCTGCTGGCGACGCGGCCGATGCCGGACCTGCTGATCGCGGAGGATGGACGGCTGGTCGGACTACGGACGGGTGACGGCGTTGCCGTGAACCGTTCGCGGCCGAATGCTTTTACCGCCGAGAACTGGCAGATGGCGCTGAACAGCACGGCGCTGATCAAGCCGATGAAACTCGCGACGAGCGAAGTGCGGATCGATGCGCTGGCCGGGCAGAGCTTTGTGTGCGGCGAAGGACTCTGCGTGGCGCGGCATGATGCCGGTGCACTTGTCGTGCATGCGGAAACGGCCGAACTCGCCTGGCCTTATTGCAGCGCCGCGGCGCTGATCGTCATCGACGATGCGACAGCGAGCACAGATACCTGCGCGACATCGAACGCGACGGTCATCACGAAGCGCGAACTGGCGCAGTGGGGAAGTGCTTCTGTCACACTCTCAGATGGAGTGGCGGTCGTCGTGTATTCGGTCGGGCGAGACTACCGGCCGTGGCACACGCATCGCGCGTTCTCACGCGAGGCGAGGGGATTGGCGCCATATCAGCGGAAAACTGATACCGCGCCAGCGGAAGCTCAATAGCGCCGGATCAGGCCGACGAGTTTGCCTTGCACCTTGACCCGATCGGGGCCGAAAATGCGCGTCTCGTAGGCGGGATTGGCTGCTTCGAGAGCGATGGACGCGCCCTTGCGGCGGAAGCGCTTCAGCGTCGCTTCCTCGTCGTCGACCAGCGCCACAACGATCTCACCGGGGTTCGCGGTATTGGCATTCTTGATGATGACCGTGTCGCCATCAAAGATGCCGGCCTCGATCATGGAGTCGCCCTTGATCTCCAGCGCGTAATGTTCACCGCCCGCGATCATGTCCGGCGGCACGGAAATGGAATGAGTCTTGTGCTGGATCGCATCGATCGGCACGCCGGCAGCGATACGGCCCATGACGGGAATGGAGACGGCCGACGCGTCGTCATCGTTGCTGGCGGCCGGCATACGGGATGCCGGCTTCTTGCCCAGGCTTCCCTCGATGACGCTCGGCGAAAACTTGCGCGGCTGGCCCAGGCCCGGCGAGATCGATTCCGGCAGGCGGATCACCTCGAGAGCGCGCGCGCGGTTCGGCAGGCGGCGGATGAAACCGCGCTCCTCGAGCGCCGTGATCAGCCGATGGATGCCGGATTTGGAGGCAAGGTCGAGCGCCTCTTTCATTTCGTCGAAGGAGGGCGGGATGCCGGCTTCCTTCAGCCTTTCGTGGATGAAGAGAAGCAGTTCGTGTTGCTTGCGAGTCAGCATCTGAGGCCCCGTTGATCCAGCAGAATCAAACCAAAAACAAAACCAGAACAATCACTATCTGTTCCAGTCTTGTTCCGCAACACTTTAAATTTTAGTGAATTTGTTGACCTTTTGTTCAATGTCGCGTCAGCAAGCGCACGGCATCGCTGGCGGCAGCCGCAGCTGCCGCTGTTCACCTTGTCGGTCAGCGAAGCATCAGCACACGTACCGTTTCACCGGCTGCCGCGGCGGGGGCAAAGGGCGCCCTAATGACGAGACCATTGGCTTCCGCGAAAACCTTCAGCATCGAGGAATCCTGCGTCGTGAAGGGCGTAACCGACGGGTCGCCGCCATTCTCGACGATCGCGGCGCGCACATAGTCCTGACGCGTGTCGTTCTCCGGCATGGGTGCGGCGAGTTTTGCTTCGCGGATCTCCGGCTGCACCGAGAGGCCGCCCAGGCGGGCAAGCAGCGGCTTGAGGAACAGTGTCGAGCAGACAAGCGTCGAGACTGGATTGCCTGGCAGTCCGATGACACGTGCCGCGCCGAGCCTGCCGAACATCAGCGGCTTGCCGGGGCGCATGGCGATCTTCCAGAAGTCGAGCGTCATACCTTCGCCGGTCAACACCTCGTGGATCAGGTCGTGATCGCCGACCGACGCGCCGCCCAGCGTCACGATCACGTCGGCCTTCGCCGCAAGCGCCTGCTGGACGAGCGCGGCGATGGCCTCGGCGCGATCCGGCGCGATGCCGAGATCGAGAATGTCAGCGCCGGTGTTTTTCGCCAGCGCGGCAACGCCAAAACTGTTCGAGGCGATGATCTGGCCGGGACCGATGTCGGCGCTGCCGGGCGGCAGCAGTTCGTCGCCGGTGGCGATGATCGCCACCAGTGCCCGAGCGACAACAGGCAGCGTGGCGTGGTTCGCGGCGGCAGCGAGGGAGAGTGCAGCAGGATCGAGAACGCGTCCGGTGTCGAGCAGCGCTTCGCCCTCGCGGAAGTCGAGTCCGGCGCGGCGGATGTTTTTTCCCACGGCGACGGTTTCGGTTGCTTCGACGGTCATAGCGTCGATGCGGTTCGTGTTCTCCTGGATAAGAACGGCGTCGGCGCCGTCGGGAACAGGTGCGCCGGTGAAGATGCGGACGGTTTCGCCCGGTGCCACATCGCCGGCGAACGGTGCGCCGGCTGGCGCTTCGCCAATGACGCGCAGTCTGGCTGGAACGGAAGCGAGGTCGGCGGCGCGGACCGCATAACCGTCCATCGCGGAGGCGGGGAAGGGCGGCTGCGTGCGCAACGCGGCGATCGGCTTCGCGAGCACACGGCCGGAGGCTTCTGCGAGCGGAACGGTTTCCGCATTCTTCGGGCGAACGCCTTCGAGGATTTTCGCCAGCGCCTGGTCGACGGGAAGCATTGTCAGCGGCCCCTGGCGCGATAGTCGCCCGATTTGCCGCCGGTCTTTTCGACGAGACGGATGCTGGAGATCACCATGCCCCGGTCGATCGCCTTCGCCATATCGTAGATGGTGAGGCAGGCGACCGAGGCGGCCGTCAGCGCCTCCATCTCAACGCCGGTCTTTCCGGTGACGCGTGCAAGCGCGGTGACTCGCAGGCCGGGCAGATTCTCGTCCGGTTCGATATCGACCGCGACTTTTGTCAACAGCAGCGGATGACAGAGCGGGATCAGCTCGTGCGCCTTCTTGGCGGCCATGATGCCGGCGATGCGCGCCGTCCCAAGAACGTCACCTTTCTTCGCATTGCCGGAGAGGATCGTCTTCAGCGTTTCCGGCTGCATGATCACGGCGCCTTCGGCGATCGCGGTGCGCTCCGTATCGGCTTTGGCGCCGACATCGACCATCGTCGCCTCGCCTTTCGCGCCGATATGGGTCAGTTTTTTTGACGAGGCTTTCGCCATGTCACTCGGCGGCCTGCGCCGCGGCGCCTTTCAGCAAAACGCGCGTGGCGGCGGTGACGTCGGCCTGACGCATCAGGCTCTCGCCGACGAGGAACGTGCCGATGCCGGCGTGGGACAGACGCACGCAATCGTCGTGGGTGAAGATGCCGCTTTCGCCGACGAGCAAACGGTCGGCGGGCACGAGTTTTGCCAGGCGCTCGGACGTTTCCAGCGTGGTTTTGAAGGTGCGAAGATCGCGGTTGTTGATGCCGATCAGCTTCGACGTCAATTTCAGCGCACGCTCGGTCTCAGCTTCATCATGGACCTCGATGAGCACGTCCATGCCGAGCTCGAAGGCACTGTCTTCCAGAGCGCGCGCATCGTCGTCGGAGAGGCTCGCCATGATGATCAGGATTGCGTCGGCGCCCCAGGCGCGCGCTTCATAGACCTGATAGGGCTCGAACATGAAATCCTTGCGCAGTGCGGGTAGAGGCGTGGCATCGCGGGCAGCGGTCAGGAATTCGGGCGCGCCCTGGAACGACGGCACGTCCGTCAGCACGGAGAGGCACGCGGCGCCGCCCTTGGCATAGGCCTTTGCCAGAGCAGGCGGATCGAATTCCGCGCGGATCAGTCCCTTCGATGGACTTGCCTTCTTGATCTCGGCGATGAGCGCGAATTCGCCGGCTGCACGGTTCCTCTCGAGCGCGGCGAGGAAGCCGCGCGGCGCTTCAGCCTCTTTCGCGCGTGCCTTCAGTTCGGTGAGCGGCGTCTTCGCTTTCGCGGCGGCGATCTCGTCGCGTTTATAGGCCTCGATCTTTTTCAGGATGTTGGTCATCGCGCTAACCGTTCGAGATCGCCACAAGCTTGTCGAGCACGCTGGCCGCGCCGCCATCGTCGATCGATTTGGCGGCCAGCTTCACGCCTTCATCGAGCGACGTCGCCACGCCGGCAACAACCAGTCCCGCGCCAGCGTTCATCAATACGGTATCGCGATATGCGTTTTTCTTGCCGGCGAGCACACCGCGCAGCGCGCCCGCGTTGAATGCTGCATCGCCACCCTTCAAGGCTTCCTTGGTGTGGCGAGGAAGGCCAAGCTTCTCCGGGCTGATGGAGAACGAGCGGACGTTGCCGCCCTCAAGCTCAGCAATATGGGTCTCGCCCGTCGTCGTGATCTCATCAAAACCGTCGCCGTGGACGACCCACACCTTGTCCGCGCCAAGCGCCTTCAGCGTGTCGGCCAACGGCTCCACCCATTCGGGCGCAAAGACGCCGACCATCTGACGCCGCACGCCGGCCGGATTGGAGAGGGGGCCGAGCAGGTTGAAGATGGTGCGCGTGCCAAGCTCGACGCGTGTCGGCCCGACATGCTTCATCGCGGGATGGTGCGCGGGTGCAAACATGAAACCGACGCCGGCCTCGCGAATGCACGCGCCGATCATTTCGGGCGTCAGGTCGATCTTGACGCCGAGCGCTGTGAGCACGTCGGCTGCGCCCGTCTGTGAAGAGAGGCCGCGATTGCCGTGCTTGGCGACCGGGGTGCCGGCACCCGCGATGACAAAGGCCGAGGCCGTCGAGATGTTCACGCTGTGCGAGTTGTCGCCGCCGGTGCCGACAATGTCGATCGCATTGTCAGGCGCCTCGACGCGCAGCATCTTCTCGCGCATCGTCGCAACGGCGCCGGAGATCTCGTCAACCGTCTCGCCGCGTACGCGCAGCGCCATCAGGAAGCCGGCGATCTGGCTCGGCGTCGCTTCGCCGGACATGATAATTCCGAAGGCCGCCTTCGCCTCGTCGAAGGAGAGCGCCTTGCCGCTCGCGACCTTCGCGATATGGGCCTTCAGCTCGCTCATCTAGAACGCCAGCGCCTGCTGGATCGCATTGTAGTTGACCTCGACCGCGTACTCCGTCTGGAGCTTGGCGACGAGCTGGTCGAGAAGGTCATCCGCAATTCCGGACGCGAAGGAGTTGCGTGCATCCTCGGGCACCGCGTTGGGACCGGCGCCTGCCGGCTCGAACACTTCCGTCACCTTCACGAGGAACTGGCTTTCGCCTGTCGGTGCGGCGAAGCGCACGACGCCTCCCTGACCGACGCCGAAGATGATGGCGACGCCTTCCTTGCCGAAGTCGGCGTCGTCCGCCTCGCGCTTCACGCCGCGCTTGGTTTGCTTTTTCTGCGTCAGCTCCGTGGCGATCGTGTCGAGCGGAGAGCCATCCTTCAGCTTCTTCTCGAACTCGGCCGCTTTCTCGTCGAGCAGCCGCGTCGTCTCGGCCTTTGTCCAATCGGCGACGACTTTTTCGCGCACCTCGTCCAGCGCGCGCTCGCGGGCCGGTGTAATCCCTTCGACTTCGTAGAACAGGTAGCCGTTCGAGCCGATATTGATCGGCGGATTCTCGACATTCGTCTCCGTTTCGAAAACGAGGCGCAGCAATTCCTGGGATTGCGGCAGGTCGTTGACGACGGTGCCGTCTGGCCGCTGCGCTGCGCGGTCGATCGCATCAATGGTGACGACTTTGAGCTTCTGCTTGGCTGCCGCGTCGGCAAGAGTGTCGCCGGCCGCGCGGGCATCTTCGTAGGCGTCATGGACATCGAGCAGGAGGCTGCTCGCCTCGTTGATGGCGATGTCGTTGCGGATTTCTTCCTTCACTTCGTCGAACGATTTCACGACTTCCGGCGTGATCTCGGTGACGCGGACGATGACGGGACCAAACGCGCCCTCGATCACCGCGCTGACCTCATTAGCGGCAAGCTTGAAAGCGGCCTCTGCGACAGCCTGGTCCGGCACCTTGTCCTTGGTGAACGTGCCAAGCTGAACGTCGACCATCGTCTTGCCTTCGGCCGTGACGACATCCTCGAAGGTCGAGCCGCCGCGGATCGCATCGGCGGCGGACTGCGCGGCTTCAGGCGTCGCGAAGACGATCTGCTCGATCTTGCGCGTCTCGGCCGTGGTGTAGCGGGCAATGTTCTTGTCGTAGTCCTCGCGCACCTGTTCGTCCGAGATCGCCGACGGATCGGCGATGTCTTCAGGCTCGAGCTTCACATAGGAGATTTTCCGGTATTCGGGCGCGGCGTAATTGGCCTTGCGCTCCTCGAAGAACTTGGAGAGAGCCGCATCGTCCGGTGCGGCGACCGGCTCGACCAGCGACTTTGGAATCGAGACGTATTCGACGGTGCGATCCTCGCCGCGATAAAGTGCGACGGCGTGCAAGAAGGCGTCAGGCGCGTCGAGCCCGTCGGATACCGCCTCGACGATCTGCTGGCGGATCGCGACCTGTTCGCGGTTCTTGAAATAATCATCCGGCCGCATCCCGATCTGCTGCAGCACGAAGGCAAACTGCTCGCGGCTGAACCTGCCGTCCGGTCCCTGGAACGCCGGGTCCGCGGCGGTCAGTTCGGCGAGCTTAACGCGCGAAACGCCGAGGCCGAGCTCGCGGGCCTGCTCGTCGAGCACTGCGCCGGCGATAAGCTGCGCCAGCACCTGCTGGTCGACGCCAAGCGCCTGCGCCTGCTCGCGGGTGAGCCGCGTTCCGAACTGCTGCGAAAGGACGGAAATCTGCCGATCATAGGCCAGGCGGTATTCGACCACCGAAACGGAGGTGCTGCCCGCTGTCAAAACGGTGTTGCCGCCCAGGCCGCCGGCAATCTGGCCGGAGATTCCCCACACCGCGAAGCTCACCACCAGGATGATCAGCAGGAGCTTGGCAACCCAGGTGCCCGCAGCCTTTCTCAGTGAATCAAGCATGTCAAAATCCGGTTGGGCGCGGGGTTTCCGCGCTTTGCTGAACGAAGGGCAATAGCGCCCTTCGTTGCCAGTGTCGATTGCTTTGTGGCTTGATTTTGCTAGGGAGAGCAGGCCTTTGGCGTCTCCCGCCAAGCACCTCAACCGATAGGATCGCCATGACGCGCAACATCCGACCCCTGGTCGCCGGTAACTGGAAAATGAACGGCACTACCGAGTCCCTCGGCGAACTTCGGATGATCGGCAATGGCTTCATGAGCGGCCTGGACGCGGATACCGAAGCGCTGATCTGCGTTCCGGCGACGTTGATCACGCGCGCGGCGGAGCTGTTGGGACGCACGCCTGTCAAATGTGGCGCGCAGGATTGCCACCCAAAAGCGAGCGGCGCGCATACGGGCGATCTTTCGGCCGAAATGCTGAAGGACGCCGGCGCCTCGCATGTCATAGTCGGGCATTCCGAGCGCCGCACCGATCATGGCGAGACGGATGCACTGGTGCACGCCAAGGCCGAAGCCGCCTGGCGGGCCGGCTTGACGGCGATCATCTGTATCGGCGAGACGCGGGCGGAGCGTGAGGTGGGCGCGACGCTTGAAGTCCTCACCAAGCAGATCATGGGCTCGGTGCCGAAACACGCAACGCATTCGACCACGGTGATCGCCTATGAACCGGTCTGGGCGATCGGCACGGGCCTGACGCCGACCGCGGACGATGTCGCGGAAGCGCACCGCCACATCCGTGTGGAACTCAACGGCGTGATCGGCGCGGAGGCCGCGAAGATGCGCATCCTCTATGGCGGCTCGGTCAAGCCATCCAACGCAGTCGAGCTCCTGTCGGTCGAGAACGTAAATGGCGCGCTGGTTGGCGGTGCGAGCCTCAAATCGGCGGATTTTCTGGGGATCGCCGAGGCGTATCGCTCGATTTGATTTGGAACGGGGCTGATTGAAACAGGCCCGATTGAAATGGGGCTGGGCGCTCCCATATTCGGCCCCGGGCTTGGAATTGCCATCAAAGGCGTGTAATCACCCGCCGCTTCGAGGTCGGGTAACCGGTCTGGCGCGGGAATAATCGGAACTTGTCATGGAAACCGTCCTAATCGTCATTCACCTGATGGTCGTCACCGCGCTTGTCGGCGTGGTGCTGCTCCAGCGTTCCGAGGGTGGCGGACTTGGCATAGGCGGCGGCTCCGGCTTCATGACGGCCCGCGGCGCGGCCAACGCGCTGACCCGTACCACCGCGATCCTGGCGGTTGCGTTCTTCGCCACCTCGCTCGCGCTGTCGATCATTGCGCGCTACGGCGCCCAGCCTGGAGACATTCTGGACCTCGTTCCGGGGCAGTCCGGCGGCGCAGGCGTTCTCGACCAACTCGGCGGCGAAAGCACGACGCCGCCTGCGAGCACCACGACCGCACCTCCCACTACGGACACCACTGCGCCCGCCGCGACGACGCCGCCGACGACCGAAACGGCTCCGCCGGCCGGTGGAACAACGCCTCCGGCAGGCGGCGCATCCGGCGTGCCCAACCAGTAAGCCAGCCAGACACATTTCAGACAAACGGCGCGGCCACTTCCGCGCCGTTGTTGTTTGGCGATCACACTTGCGTCAAATGTCGCGGAAATGCGCGATTTCCGCCCCTTGCCCGGCTGGGTTGTGCTTGAGGGTTTTCCCGTGAATCGGCTATAGGTTCGAACGCGGCGTTAGGGCTTGGGTAAGATTTGCCCGACAGTTTCGCTGCGAAGCATTATCTCGGGCAAACATGATGCATATCCGCAAGCTCCTCATTCTGAGCGCCGGTGCGCTCTTTCTCGCTTCCGCTACCGTTCCGTCCTACGCCGGCAAATACCTCTTCGGATCTGACGACGAGGAAACGGCCGAGGCCGCAAAACCGGAAAATGGCAAAACGAACGCCAAGGTAGACGCGAAGTCCAAGGCGAAAGCCGAGGCTGCCGCGAAGGCCAAGGCCAAGGAAGAAGCCAAGGCCGCCGCCAAGGCAAAGGCGGAGAAGGAAAAACTCGCCAAGGCGAAAGCCAAGGCCGAGCAGGACAAGAAGGAAGCCAAGGCGAAGGCTGAGAAAGAAAAGCAGATCGCCAAGGCAAAGGCGGCCGAAGAGAAGAAGCTAGCGAAGGCAAGGGCTGAGAAGGAAAAGCAACTCGCCAGGGACAATGCGGCGAAGGCTGTCCGCGACGCCGAGATCCGGCAACTTGCTTCGCTCGAGATCACCAAGTCCGGCAACAATGGCGAGCTCCGCAGCGAAAACGCCAAGCCGGAGAAGCAGGACTTTTTCTCGACCTTGTTCGGCGGCAGCAAGAAGACCGCGATGCTGCCGGAGACGCGTGCGCTTGACGCCGTGCTCGAGCAGAAAGACGCAAAGCGCAAGTTCAAGGTGAAGGACGAGTTCGAGCCGGTTGTCGTCGAATTTTCGGGATACCCCAAGGGCACGATCGTCATCGATACCGCCGAGCGCCGCCTCTACCTTATGGAATCCTCAAGCCGTGCTCGCCGTTACGCGATTGCGGTTGGCAAGGACGGTCTTCAGTACAAAGGCACCGTTGCCGTTGGCGACAAGCAGGAATGGCCGCGCTGGATCCCGACGCTCGATATGCAGAAGCGCGAGCCCAAGAAGTACGGCCAGTACAAGGATGGCATGGCTGGCGGGCCGAACAACCCGCTCGGCGCGCGCGCCATCTATCTGTACGAGGGCAAGAAAGACACGCATCTGCGAATCCACGGCACGAACGCGCCTGAAACCATCGGCACCAGCTCGTCGAACGGCTGCTTCCGCATGATCAATGAGCATGTGATGGATCTCTACGGCCGCGTGAGGATGGGCACGAAAGTCGTTGTTCTGTAAAGATTTTTAACCGCGACAGGTGAAAAGGGCCGGCGCTGCCGGCCCTTTGCTTTTCGACAGGCTTGTTGTGCGCTGCGGAATGAAGTTGCGCGGGCGGAACGGGAAAAGACAGGAGCGATCCCGTTTTCCGCTAGCGGAATCACGCGGGCAGCGTTAAGCGATGATTCCCATGGCGCGATATGTATTCATCACAGGCGGCGTGGTTTCTTCCCTCGGAAAAGGCATTGCGGCAGCGGCCCTCGGCGCGCTCCTGCAAGCGCGAGGCTATAGGGTACGTCTAAGAAAGCTCGACCCTTATCTCAACGTCGATCCCGGCACGATGTCGCCGTACCAGCATGGCGAGGTGTTCGTCACCGACGATGGCGCCGAGACCGATCTCGACCTCGGCCATTATGAGCGTTTCACCGGCCGCTCGGCGAACCAGGAAGACAACATCACCACGGGCCGGATCTACAAGCAGATCATCGAGAAGGAACGGCGTGGCGACTATCTCGGCGCGACGGTGCAGGTGATCCCGCACGTCACCGACGAGATCAAGAACTTCGTCCTGTCCGGCAATGACGACTACGACTTCGTCATCTGCGAGATCGGCGGCACGGTCGGCGATATCGAGGCGATGCCGTTCCTCGAAGCCATCCGCCAGCTCGGCAATGATTTGCCGCGCAACAATGCGGTTTATGTGCATCTGACGCTGATGCCGTTCATACCGACGGCGGGTGAGCTAAAAACCAAGCCGACGCAGCATTCGGTCAAGGAACTGCGCGGCATCGGCATTGCGCCCGACATCCTGCTGGTGCGCGCAGACCGTCCGATCCCCAAGGAAGAACGCCGAAAGCTCTCGCTGTTCTGCAATGTGCGGGAGAGCGCGGTTATCCAGGCGCTGGACGTCGGCCATATCTATGACGTGCCGCAGGCGTATCACAAGGAAGGGCTGGACGGAGAAGTGCTGGCCGCCTTTGGCATCGACCCGGCGCCGAAGCCTCGCATGGAGCGCTGGAAGGAAGTTTCCGACCGCATCCATAATCCGGAAGGCGAGGTGACCATTGCGGTGGTCGGCAAATACACCGGCCTCAAGGATGCTTACAAATCGCTGATCGAGGCGCTGGCACACGGCGGGATGGCGAACCGCGTGAAGGTCAAGCTCGACTGGATCGAGAGTGAGATCTTCGAGAAGGAAGACCCGTCGCCCTGGCTGGAGAAAGTGCACGGCATCCTGGTGCCGGGCGGTTTTGGCGAACGCGGCTCGGAGGGGAAAATCCTCGCCGCGCGGTTCGCGCGCGAACGCAAGGTTCCGTATTTCGGCATCTGCTTCGGTATGCAGATGGCCTGCATCGAAGCGGCGCGGTCGCTAGCCGGCATCGAAGCTGCATCCTCGACGGAATTCGGCCCGACCAAGGAGCCAGTCGTCGGCCTGATGACCGAATGGCTGAAGGGCAACATGCTGGAAAAGCGGCGGGCTGCCGGCGACCTCGGCGGTACGATGCGACTTGGCGCTTACGACGCCTCGCTGAATAAGGATTCTCGCATCGCCGGTATTTATGGCGACACCAAAATCTCCGAGCGCCACCGCCACCGCTACGAAGTGAACATCGACTACAAAGAAAGGCTGGAGGATTGCGGCCTTGTCTTTGCCGGGATGTCGCCCGACGGCGTGCTGCCGGAGACGGTCGAATATCCCGACCATCCCTGGTTCATCGGCGTGCAGTATCATCCCGAACTGAAGAGCCGGCCGTTCGAGCCGCATCCGCTGTTCGCCAGCTTCATCGGCGCGGCGATGGAGCAAAGCCGGCTCGTTTAACGAGGCGCGGCAAATCGCTTGGTCACAGTTTGATCGTAGTGATTTCGCAAGGCACAGCGAAATCGAAGAGGTTTGTTTGCTCCGAAATCTGAAGAATGCAGGCCGTGTCGCCCTGTTCGTCGCCGCCAGCCTGCTACTCGCAAGTTGCGTCAGCGTAACGGATATCGTTCCCGTGGAAGCAGTCTCGAATGCCGAATTCAAGCAGGTCAATGCCAGACTCGGCGCTAAGACAGCCGCCGCTCCAGGCTGCCTCAAGGCGTACGAGAAAACGAAGGAAGGCGGCGTGCTCGCCTGGAGTTGCTCGTACGCATTGAACGATCTCGCTGACCGATACGAGTTGAACGGAGACCGCGAGGCTGCCAGCGCCTTTGTCGCCATCGCGGATGAAGTCGTGGCGAACTACAACACCACCGTCACCGATGTGTTTCGCGGGCGGATCGTCGGTGGCTGGATATCGACCAGGTATACAGGCGGCCAGCCTAATGTCTCGGCGGTTCATTCGGCGATGATTGGCGCACCGCTTGCACGTTTTGCGATGCTGGTCAGTCAGCGCAACGACGCAACGCTGGCCGATGCGGCGCGGCGATACCTGCAAACGTCGGTCGCTGCATATCGCGAAATGGAGCCCGACTGGGCGGACGGCGCCTACCGCATCACCGGCAACGGATTTGCGCGGCATGCGGGCTCGCCCTTGCCCGTGAACATGATGGCGGCGATGGGCCAGTGGGCTCACTACCTCGACAGGGCGGGGGCCTCCGGAGGAGCCTACGCCGCGCGGATCGAGCGGATCTACAAATTCATCGATTCACGCATTCAGGCACGCTTCCGGGATGGAAAGCAGATCCTGATCTGGCGCTATGACGATTTCAGCGGCAAAGAAGACGTTTCGCATGCGATCCTCACCATGTCGTTCCTGACGATCGCCTATGAAAGAAAGCTGATGCCGCGCGACCGGTTCGAATTTCTGCTCGCAAGCTTCCTCCATGCTGGCGTGGGAACCGGAGCCGATACCGCTCACGACGTTTCCGGCAAGGGCAAGGGTATCGATTTCGCGCAGACCTGTGCGCGGGCGCTGCCGATCTACCGTTACAGCGCCGCGACGTTTCGGCGGTGTGAGGCACTATGACTACGAGGCATAATTGGCCGCGAGCGCTCGATCATTGCGTGTTGCCGACCGCCGGTCTCGATCTCGCGAAGGCGCGGCTTGAGGCGCTCGGCTTTACAGTTGCGCCAATGGGGGTTCACCCGTTCGGCACGGCGAACCATTGCACCTACTTTGCCGATGGCTCGTTTCTGGAGTCGCTCTCAGTTGCCGATCGCGCACTCGCCGAACGGGCGGCTGCTGCCGGAAACGTCTTCGTCCGCCACCATCTGGAGACGCTGGACGGCCGCGACGGGTTTTCGGCTCTGGTCCTGCAGACGAATGGCGCCGCCGCTGACCACCGCGCCTTCATCGACGCCGGTGTTTCCGCCGGCGACGTTCTGGAGTTTTCCCGCGCTTTCATTGACGCATCCGGCGCGCGGGCGACGGCGACATTTCGACTTGCCTTTGCACAGGCCCTGGAAGCGCCCGGAATTCTGGTGTTCACCTGCGAGCGGGTCGCGGTTCCTCACGTGGATCGGGCGGCGCTGCAGCGGCATGCGAACGGCGTCACCTGCATCCGCTCGATAACGGTGGTCGGCGGCGATACCGAGGCGCTGGAACCGGTTGCCGCGGTTCTTGGTACCGCGCAATCGGGAATCGCGATCGACGCGACACCAATCGACCCATGGAACTTCGGCGCGCCGGCTTTCGAGGAGGCCTCACGGCTTGCCGCTATTTCGTTCGCCGTCGAGCATATAGAGCAGCCGAAAACGCTGCTCCATGGCGCAGGCATCGATTTCTCGCTAGAAGCACGACGCATCATCGTGCCGCCAGCCGCAGGGCAGGGCGGGACATTCATTTTTGAGGCAGACTGATGACCGCTCCGAACGCGACCGTCCGCATCGGCAAGGCCGAGTTCTCCAATTCCGCGCCGCTGGCGCTGATCGCCGGACCGTGCCAGTTGGAGTCACGCCAGCATGCCTTCGAGATGGCAGGTGCTCTGAAGGAGCTGACGGCAAAGCTTGGGATCGGCTTCGTCTACAAGACGAGTTACGACAAGGCGAACCGCACGTCGCTGACGAGCACGCGCGGCGCTGGTCTGGACGCGGCGTTGCCAGTCTTTGCCGACCTCAAGAAAGAACTCGGCATTACGATCCTCACCGACATCCACAATGACGAGCAGTGCGGCATCGTCGCGCCGGTGGTGGACGTGCTGCAGATTCCGGCGTTCCTCAGCCGGCAAACCGACCTGCTTGTCGCTGCCGCCAAGACGGGCAAGGTCGTCAATGTGAAGAAGGGGCAGTTCCTCGCGCCGTGGGACATGAAGAACGTGGTTGCCAAGATCACGGACTCGGGCAATCCGAACGTGCTGGTGACAGAGCGCGGCGCGAGCTTCGGCTACAACGCGCTGGTGAACGATATGCGCGCCTTGCCGATCATGGCGGAGATCGGCGCGCCGGTGATCTTCGATGCGACCCACTCGGTGCAGCAGCCGGGCGGACAGGGGACGACGTCAGGCGGCGAGCGCCGGTTCGTCGCCACGCTTGCACGCGCCGCGGTTGCGGTGGGCGTCGCCGGCGTCTTCA
>DATJTE010000120.1:0-12462 GCA_035503715.1 Rhizobiaceae bacterium
GTGATGACAACATTTTCGCTATATGTCCCGGCAGCGACTTTGATCACATCGCCGTTTCCGGTGCCAGCCGCGTTGATGGCCGCCTGAATGGAATTGTAGGGGGCTCCTTCGGAGCCATCGCCGCCAGCTGCCGCGCTCGCGTCAACATAGATATTCGCCATCGTAACCACTCCCGGTTGTTGATCGGGACGGCCGATGCCGGATGATGAACATACGCGAGGAGTAGAGGTGCGTCCGCAACGCGCCGCACAACCGCCTGACTACGAACCCAACCCACATCTGGACGCGTGCCACCGCGTCCAAAACCGCCCCGAAGCCCTAGTTTAGGTAACCTTTCGTTAACCTCGATCCGACGTTACTTAATCAGTGATTAAGAACGAAGGTCCCAAATGGGATATGCCGGGATCAACAGCCCTTCATGGTTAAAGTGAGCAATTGGTTGTCCGGCTATGGAGTCTGGGTTGCGATCAATTTCCGCATCCACGTTACAAGTTCGGCCTGGCGACCGGTCTTCGTCTTCCGAAAGATTGACTTCAGCTGGTTGCGAACGGTGCCGATGGTGTTGCCAGCACGGTCTGCATAGTCTTTGAGCGAGATCCCCTCGAAGAGCGCCAGGGCAAGTCTGGTTTCAGCCTCGGTCAGGCTGACGCTTTGTTTTAGCCGGTCCCCGAGTGGGGAGGCTGCTTCTCTGACATGCCTCACCAGTATGAATGCGGCTAGCGGATCGTGAAAAGCAACGCTTTCGGGATATATCGGCAGAGCATCTGCAACCAGAAGGCGACCGTCGGCGCCTCGCCAGAGGACCGGCGCAGGGAGTTCTGTGGATCCGTCGCTCGTGCTGGCGGCAGAGAGGAGGTCCTGGAAGGCGGAATCCATCAGGAAATCGCGAGTATGGAGGTGGCGGCCCTTCAGCAAAAAACCAATCTTGAGAAACGTGTCCGAAGCATCGGCGCGGCCGAGCATCCGGCCGTGACGATCGATCGCCAAGGCAGCGCCGTTTGGCCTGGCAAGCAGGGTTTTCCAATCTTCGAACCGGCGGGCGCCGATCGCAGCCGCGGCCGTGGCAGCGGCAGCGAGTATGGGGCGGATACGCGCTGCGCGCTCGATCGCAGTCTGGTTCGGTGGCCGGCCGGCAGCAAACTGTACCGACGCGATCCACGTCTGGGCGCCGGCCTCAAAACCAAGGCCAAGGAACGTGCCGAGCTTCAGGGGCGCGAGTAAGTCGGTGTAGAACGGCTCGCTTCGCAAGGTTGCAGCATCGGCTATATCGAAATCGGTCGCGTGACCGCGTCGCTTGATTATAGGTATGGCGCGCCGGCGGAAGTTCTTGAGGTGCCATCCGTCGCGAAAGCCAATTTTGATAAGCGGGTCAAGCGAACGCGACGCGACCAGCCAAGGACCTTGCTGACCGATATCTTCCGGAACCAGAATAGCGCCGACGCCGCCTAGAAGATCGGCCAAAGCGTCACAGACCTGCCGCCACAGTGAAGGATTCCAGATCGCACGGTCCAGCAGGCGCTGAAACGTAACAAGCCCCTCGTCGGCATTGCCTGCCTGCATGCTGCATATCGCCCAACTGGCATCGGAGCCCGGGCGAATCCCCCGTGTGTAGGCCCTTAACATGCTCATTAGCGGCCGGACTTGCTCGGAGCAAGAATGGCCGTGCCGCCAAGGCGCTCGTCGATTTCCATGCGATCGCCTCGCAAAGTTAATAGAGATTCACCTTGGGAATTAAACCAATGTACACCAATAACTTAGTGAACGAAAAGTGGATGATAAAATTGTAATTAACTAAAGAACGCTGCGGTAATATTACTGCGCAATTCACTATAATCTACAGATCAGTTCTGCATGGGTTTAAGAATTATTTTTGCCGCGCCGCGTAAGTCTCCGCGCAGGGGACAAAGGCGATGCATAATAATAATCAAGATGACGCCGATGGCGTCCAAACGCGCTATGAAATTGCCGAGCAGGCGATCACCGTTGACGTCGGGCCGCTTATCGCTGGTTCGGAATATTGGAGCCTGCGCGGTGGGTCTTATGGTTCAGCCAATTTCGAGGGCGCGTGGAAATTCGCGTCGGGCAAAGGCGTCCTGATTGGCATCGTTGACGAGGGGGTGAACTATACGCACCTCGATCTTGTTCAGCGCTACGCCACCGACCTCGACTATGACGCGCGCGATGCGATCGGCGAATTCGATGCGCTGCCAGATAGCGTGTCCGACCAGCATGGCACCGAAGTCGCCGGTATCATCTCGGGACTGATTGACAACGAGATCGGGTCGGTCGGTGCCGCGCCCGATGCGACGATCACCGCCTCATACATCCGCTTCGGCGGTAATGTCGACCTCGCTGAACTCGCCGACGCGATGGCGCAGCAAGGCCGCTTCGATGTCTCGAACAACAGCTGGGGTTTTACCGGCGCATTCGCTGACAACTTCAACAAGGCGTCCTTCCAGTCGCTAGCCGCGCAACTCAGCCTTGCCGCCAACGAAGGGCGTGACGGGCTGGGCACGGCAGTCGTATTCGCTGCCGGCAACGGCAAGTTCGTCAAGGACGGCGTGAACCTGGGCGACGACGCCAATTTCCACAATCTGCAGAACTCGCGTTATGCCATCGCAGTGGGCGCAAGCGACGTAGAGGGCGCGGCGGCCATCTTTTCGAGCCCGGGTGCCAACCTGCTGATCTCGGCACCTGGCGTTGGCCTCATCACAACCGGTGGCGTCGGCAACGGCTCGACAGAATCCAAATATGTTTCGGGCACGTCCTTCGCCGCGCCGTTGGTCTCCAGCGCAATCGCGCTGATGCTGGAGGTCAATCCCGACCTTGGCTATAGGGACATCCAGGAAATCCTGGCGATTACAGCCTCGTCTCCGCGTTCAAACGGCACCGAGAACGGCGCTGGCAACGTCAACGGCGGCGGCATGGTGTTCGATCGCGAACTGGGCTTCGGCATCCTCGATGCGGAGGCCGCGGTGAAATTGGCGCGACAGTGGACCGTGCAGTCGACGGCCGCGAACGAGGAACATATCGGCGCCGACTTTGGATTGCCGGCGGACTTTGACGGCACCACGCAGACGCTCACCGTCGATATCCAGAATCCCGGAGGCGAGCCGTTTTCGGTCGACTTCGTTGAACTGTCGCTTGAGATCACCGACCCCGATCTGAAAAATCTGTCGATCGAACTGATTTCACCGAGCGGCACGCGCACGCTTATCGCGCCGAATCTCAAGGCAGTTGACGGTCGCACCTATCTCGACTTCAAATTTTCGTCCGTCGCTACGTGGGGGGAAGATCCTGCGGGCACGTGGCAGGTCGTTCTCAGCCACACCGTGGCATCTCCGTATTTCAAGGTGCTGGACGCGCAGCTAGACATTTATGGCGATACGGTCGACGCTGACGACGAGTATTTCTTCACGCCCTCATTCGAGCGACTGGCGGCTGCCGGCGCGGAGCGGCAGGTTCTTGCAGACGACAATGGCGGTTACGACGCGCTGAACTTTGCCGCGGCATCGGCGGGGGTTGTGCTCGACCTTTCCGGCACGACGGGGAGCCGACTTGGCGCGACCGAGCTGTTCGTCGAGGGCGCGTTCGAGCGTGTCGTCGGAAGCACCAAGAATGACATGATCGTGGGTGCTGGGCGTGCCGAGACGCTGATTGGCGACTTCGGCAATGACACCTTGTCAGGTGGTGGGGGGGACGACCGGCTCGAGGGAGGCAACGGCAACGATATTTTGGCGGGTGGCGACGGCGCTGACATCCTCGACGGTGGCGCGGGGATCGACACCGCGGACTACTCGGCGTCTCATGCTGCGCTCGGGATCGACCTGGCGAGCGGCATTCATGACGGCGACGCCGCTGACGACACTATCATTTCGGTCGAGCGGTTTGAGCTCGGCGCTGGTTCTGACAGGTTCGACGGGTCGTCTGCCGGCTTTGGCCTCACGGTCTTCGGCAATGCCGGCGAAGATCTCCTTTCCGGCGGCAGCGCGGCGGACCTGCTGGACGGCGGCCTGGGCGCCGACCGCATGGAAGGCGGCACCGGCAACGACACCTTTGTGGTGGACAATACGCATGATCGGGTCGTCGAGAACGATGGCGAAGGCAACGATGCCGTGCGGTCATCGGTCACCCATAGGCTCGCGGACAATGTCGAGTGGCTTGTCCTGGAGGGGAGCCGCTCTATTCACGGCAGCGGCAACGACCTCAACAACAGGATCACCGGCAACGCCGCCAGGAACATCATCGACGGTCGCGGCGGGGACGACTGGATGTCCGGCGGGCAGGGCAATGACGTCTACACGGTCGATAGCCTTAGCGACATCGTGATAGAACGAGTGAATTCGGGCATCGATCTGGTTCGCTCGTCCGTCGACGTGACCCTGTCGGCCAATGTCGAACGGCTGCAACTAATCGAGCGCGCGGCGAATGGCGACGGCAATGCGCTGGACAACCTGATGGTTGGCAACAACTTCGGCAACCGACTGGAAGGGCACGGTGGCAACGATCGGCTGCTCGGCGGCGGCGGCAACGACGCGCTGGCGGGTGGGCTTGGCAAGGATACGCTGGTGGGCGGCGCCGGACGGGATATGTTTATTTTCGACACGCGTCCGACGGCGACCGGCAATTGGGACAGGATTGCCGACTTCCAGCGCGGGATCGACAAGATCCATCTGGACAATGCGGTATTCAAGGGTCTCGGGCCGATGGGCCGGCTCAAGGCGGGCCTCTTCTACAGCGGCGATCCGGCCGAGGCAGGCGACCAGCATATCATCTATGACAAGGCGATCGGTGCGCTCTTTTACGACGCCGACGGTGCAGGTTCCGCGGCGGCGATCCACTTCGCCACGCTGGCGGGCAAGCCGAACCTGTCAGCATCCGATTTCGTGATTATCTAAGCAGGGAGCCGCTTTTAGCTGCGGCTTGGGGTTTGGCAGGTAATCGCGGTGCGGCAGCGCGATTGCCGCCGTGCGCCTCGCAACGAGTGGCACGTCTAGCGCCGCAACAATCCGCGCTGCCAGCGCCACTCAAGCGCCATTGCGCCCCAGACGAGGCCGATAAGCAGGTAGAAATGGCGCCAGTGGTCGGTGTCGATGACGCTGCCAAGCGCGACATGGCCGATGAAGACGACATAGGCGCAAAGCAAATAGGGCTGCCATGGCCGGTCGCGGAAGAGGATGCGGAACCCGCCCGCAATCGTCCAACCGATCATGATCGCCCAGGACGCAAAACCCAGCCAGCCGTAGTCCATCAACGCCTTCAGCCAGATATTGTGCGTGTCCTCGCCGTAGATCTGGCCGAAAAGCAGCGGGCCGATGCCGAACGGCTTCTCCATCGCAAGCTGGAAGCCGATCACGTAACGCGCGAAGCGCCCAAGCCGGGCGCCGTCATATTCCTGAACAAGCTGCGCGCGCGTCGAGAAAAGCTCCGCTACAGCCGGTATCTGCAGCGCAATTACGATGCCGATGACGAGCAGCGCCAGCGCGAAAATCGTCATCATCGCGATTCTCAACCTGAACAAACCGCTGTTGCTCTGGATAAAGAGCGCCGCGACCAGCAAGACCGACGACGTTGCGAACAGGCCCCAGGCGCCGCGTGAGAAGGACAGGAAGATGCCGGCAACGACGACGAGCAGCGGCAAGGCATAAAGTGGCATCCTTGCCGGGCTGCTCGTGAGGAACCTGTAGAGCAGGTAGATGCCGGGAAGGGTCAGAAACGGGCCGAACACGTTGGGATCTTCGAAAGCGCCCGCCGCACGCTCGTAACGCGTGAACATCTCCGCACCGGGGAAAGCGTTGAAATAGCCAAGCACCCCAAGCGTGGCAGTTACAAGCGCCGACACAAGCCATGCCAGGAAGATCAGCCGGAAGAGTTCCGGCCGCGCCTCGGTGACGGCCGCGAAGAAGACGGCCGTGAAGGCAAGGAACAACGAAACGGCGATGTAGAGCGGCGTATCCATCAGATCCGCCATCTGTGTCATGGCGATCATGCCGCCGATATTGAAGAGGACAAGCAACACGAGCAGCGGCGCGACCGGCCTGGAGATGCGCAATCCGAACAGGGCCCAGACGCCGATCAGTCCGGCCATGTAAAGCTCGTAGGGAGCCGGCTCGTTGATGACGAATCCCGACAGAAGCACGCCGAGGACAATGGCGCCGGCCGAAATAAGCTCGATCAGCTTCCGGTTGACCGCGTCACGCGGCGGGCCCTCATACGTGACAGTGCTCAATAGGCATTTTCCGTCTTCAAGAGCCGGATCGGCGTCAGCAGCATGATCTCCAGGTCGAACCAGAGCGACCAGTTCTCGATGTAGTAGAGATCGAACTCGGTGCGCATCTTGATCTTCTCGTCGGTGTCCATCTCGCCGCGCCAGCCATTGATCTGCGCCCAGCCAGTGACGCCCGGCTTGACGCGGTGGCGCGCGAAATAACCGTCGACCACTTCATTGTAGAGGAGGTTATGGGTCTGCGCGGCGACCGCATGCGGCCGTGGACCAACCAGTGACAGCGAGCCGAACAGCGCGTTGAAGAATTGCGGCAGCTCGTCAATAGAGGTCTTGCGGATGATGCGTCCGACACGTGTGACGCGCGGATCGTTCTTGGTGACCGCCTGTTTCGCCGTCGGGTCCGACTTGTCGGTGTACATCGAGCGGAACTTGTAGACCTCGATCTCCTCATTGTTGAAGCCGTGGCGCTTCTGCTTGAAGATCACCGGACCTCTGCTGTCGAGCTTGATGGCAATCGCCGTCGCCAGCATCACGGGCGAGAAAATCACGATGCCGAACAGGCTGAAGACGATGTCGAAAGCTCGTTTGGCGACCGAGTCCCAGTCGTTGATCGGCTTGTCGAAAATATCGAGCATCGGCACGGCGCCGATGTAGGAATAGGCGCGCGGGCGGAACTGCAACTGGTTCGAGTGCGCCGAAAGCCGGATGTCGACCGGTAGTACCCAGAGCTTCTTCAGCATCGACAGGACGCGCGATTCCGCCGTTAGCGGCAACGACACGATCATCATGTCGATGCGGGCGATACGGGCGAATTCGATCAGCTCGGCGACAGTGCCAAGCTTTGGATAGCCGGCGACGATCGGCGGTGAGCGGCGGTCGTCGCGATCGTCGAAAATCCCGCAGATGCGGATGTCGTTGTCAGGCTGCTTTTCCAGCGAACGGATCAGCACTTCGGCCGCCTTGCCGCCGCCAACGATAACAGCGCGGCGCTCCATCGTGCCGTTGCGGGCCCAGCGGCGGATCATGTGCGCCATGACGAGCCGCAGCCCAAAGAGCAGAACGAAGCCGGTGACGAACCAGGCGCCGAACCAGAAGCGTGAAAAGTCTTCGGAAATCTTGAGCAGGAACCCGGCAAGCGCCATCAGCGCGAACGTGCCCGCCCAGACTGACAGGATGCGGCCGAAATTGGAGACCGGCCGCATGAGCGCCGAGACCTGGTAGCAGTCGGTGATTTCGAGCAGCAGCACGGTGAAGAGCGACGCACAGACCGTGATGATCGGATAATGCCAGAAGAGATGCGTCGCGAAGCCGACATAGAGGCCATAGAGCACGAAGCCCGAGACAACGAGCAGAGAGAACTCGACCAGGCGGAGCGCGCCGCTCACCATCACCGGTGACATCGTATCGCGACGGTACTGCGTTGCGACTTGACGCGCGATCGTGCTGAGCTGCGCAGGCTTCTTGGCGCCAGACCCCCTCTCGGAATTGCGGACGGAGTCCAGCGAGAAGCGGCGCGCGGGATCGATCTCGTTCATCATGACACTCGTCGAACTTCGTCCGGTCATTAACAAAAAGCTACTAAGAAACCCTCAACCGGCCGTGAAAAATGGTGACGGGTCAGCGCTTTGGAAGCGCCTCGAAATAGGCGGTTTCGATGTCGCGCGCCATGACGGAGGCGCTGAAGCAGGCTTTCAGGTCAGCCTGTGTCGGCATCAGCGCGCGATATGCGGCCGGATCTCGTATCGCGTCAGTCATACGCGCGGCGATCTCGGTGGTGTCGGGGTTGACCAGCGCAGGCGAGCCTGCCGGAAAAATCTCGGGTATGCCGCCGACCGTCGTCGCGATCATCGGCATGCCGGCGGCAAGCGCCTCGAGCACGATATAGGGCATCGCTTCGGCACGCGAGGGAACGACAATCGTGCGGGCAAGCGCGAAGGCTTTGCGGGCATTCATCGGCGGATGGAAGGTCACGCGTTCCGCCAGCCCGAGCGGTTTCACCTGTTCCTTGTAACGGGGCAGGTCGTCACCGTCGCCGACCATGACAGCCGTCAGCCGTCTGCCGAGCTGCTTTTCCGCAAGCGCCAGCGCGTCGATAAAAAGATCGGGACCTTTGAGGTCCCGCATCATGCCGATGTAGAGGAAATCCGCCGCGTCCGCATTTGGCGGCACCGGCTCGAACTCGGCCTCCTGCAGCCCGTTATAGACGAGGCTGTTCGGGACCGGGGGCTCGCCGACTTTTTCACGGTAGGTGCGCCGCTCATACTCCGACACGAACAGCAGATGATCGGTAAAAACGCTCATCAGCCATTCCAGGCCGAAGAAAATTTTCCCGACCACCGTGTTGGCGTCGTAGTGCAGGCTACCGCCATGCGGCGAATAAAGGCGGGCTACGCGAGACCTGAAAACCCGCAACAATGTGCCGAACAGACGGGCATAGACGCCACCCTTGGCGCCGTGCCCGTGCACGATATCCGGCCGCAATTCCTTGATGATCCGAAATGTCCGCCAGGCGGAGACGAGGTCGCCCGGTCCGATATGCCGCTGCATCGGAGTGCGATGAATGCCGAGCGCGAGCAGATGCTTCATTTCGGCGAACAGCTTTTCCTCATATTCACCGCCTGTGGTGGAGTCACAGACGATGCCGACCTGATGTCCGGCCGCCACCTGTGCCGCTGTCAGATCGCGCACATGGCGGAAGATCCCGCCGACGGGGGAGCGGAAACAGTGCACGATGCGGAGGGTCCGGTCTGTCACGGCCGAGCGGCTGCTTCGTCAGAACAGCCGTTCACGCACATAGACGGTGTCGCCGGGCAAGAGCGGATCGGACGTCACGACGCGTCCGGTCAGCACCTTGCCGTTGATGTCGCGCGTGATGTCTACATTGCCCTGATAGGCGCGGGGCGTAAAACCGCCGGCGGCTGCGATCGCCTTCTGCACGGTCATGCCCGGTACATAGGAGTATTGGCCAGCCGCGCCGACTTCGCCCATGACGAAGATCGGCCGGTAGCGGTCGATCTCGACCGAGACGTCGGGATCACGCAGATAGCCTTGCTGCAGCGCGCTCGCGATCATGCCTTCGATCTGCTGCGCGGTGTAGCCGCGCGCCGCAACCGCGCCGACGAGCGGGAAGGCGATGTAACCGGACTGGTCGACTGCGTAGGTGTTGGTGAGGTCGGCCTGCTCGAACACGGTGACGCGAACACGGTCGCCGGCGCCGAGTCTATATGGTTGGTTCAGCGCATCGTGAAAGCCGGCCGGGGCAGGGCGGTAGCCCGAGCAGCCCGCGACCATCAGAAGCGCGAGCACGGCGTTGAGAAGGCCGAGACGTCTTTTCATTAGAGACTACGCATCCCCTGACCGGACCGCCGGACACGCTCCGGCAACTCGCGAATTGGTTTCGTTATCCTCCTGTTAGGGTTAATGCCCGGTAAAGCGACCCCGGTCTTTGTGGTGTTCATTATCCGCGTGAGTCGCCGGGCAAAGCCCGAAAGCGCGGCGCCGTTAACGCGATTTCAATCAAGGAAAACGAACGGTTACGAGGTGCTTAACCCGCCAGTTACCATGGGCGTTTACGATCGGCTCGGTTTCGGGAGTCCCGCATGTCTGGCGTAAGAACCACCACCACCACCAGCGATGTTGACGTCGATCTCGGCAGGCTGTTCGCGAGCCTGCTCGCGAACTGGGTGCGCATTCTGTTCGTCGCGCTGGTGGTCACGGGACTTGCCTTCGCCGCCGGATGGCTGGCGACCCCGCACTACAAGGGCATGGCGAAAATCCTGATCGAGACGCGCGAATCCGTCTTCACGCGCCCCACCGCCACCAATGCGGAAGCCGACCGGCCTCTCCTCGACGAGGAGGGGATCATCAGCCAGGTCGAGGTGATCTCGTCGAATGACCTTTTGAAGCGCGTCGCCCAGAGGCTCGATCTGGCGAAGCTGCCGGAATTCGACCCGGCGGCGGACATGTCGGTGCTGAGCCGCTTGCTGGTGATCGCCGGCCTGATCAACGATCCGTCGGAGATCCCGCCGGAAGAGCGGGTGCTGAGCGCATTCCGCGAAAAGCTGAAGGTTTACCGCGTCGAGAAATCGCGTGTCATCGTCATCGAGGTCTCGTCGGAAGATCCTCAGCTTGCCGCGCTGATCCCGAACACGCTCGCAGACGAATACATCGCAATACAGCGCGACGCGAAGTTGCAGTCGAACTCCGACGCCACCGAGTGGCTGGAGCCGGAGATCGCGGATCTCACCAAGCGCGTCAAGGACGCGGAAAAGCGCGTCGCGGATTTCCGCTCGCAATCCGATCTGCTGATCGGGCAGAACAATTCGGTGCTGGCCACGCAGCAGCTTTCAGAACTGTCGAGCGAACTTTCCCGCGTGCGCGCCGGCCGCGGGGTGGCGGAAGCCAACATCGAAAGTGTGCGCGCGGCGCTGCGCGATGGGGCAGCTCTCGATTCATTGCCCACGGTGCTCTCGTCCGGACTGATCCAGCGGCTGCGCGAGCGGCAGGTACAGCTTCGCGCCGACATCGCCGACCTTTCCACCACGCTGCTCGGCAATCATCCGCGCATCCGCGCCTTGAACTCGCAGCTTGCCGACTTGGACCAGCAGATCCGCAACGAGGCGCAGAAGGCGCTTCGCGGCCTGGAGACCGAGGCGAAGACGGCGCAGGCACGCGAGACGCAGCTCATCGCCGACTTGAACACGCTGAAGGCGGAATCCGCCCGCGCCGGAGACGAGGAAGTCGAGCTGCGCGCGCTGGAGCGCGAGGCTACCGCGCAGCGTCAGTTGCTTGAATCCTATCTGACCCGCTACCGCGAGGCCGCCTCGCGCCGCGAGCGCAACTATCTGCCCGTCGATGCCCGCGTCGTCGAGCGCGCCATCGTGCCGACCGAGTCCTATTTCCCGAAAATCCTGCCGATCACCGGCGCCGCCTTTGCCGCATCGCTTTTGATCATGGTGATCGTCACGCTCCTGCAGGAGCTCTTCAGCGGCCGCGCCATGCGTTCCGCCGCCGGCGCGCCGATGGCTCCGGTCGACGAGGTGCGCATGCCGCTTCGCGAGCCGGCACCCGCGCCGGTTGTCGCGAAGCCCGCGGCCGAAGCCCGAGTGGCGCCATCGGCCGCCAAGCCGCGGCCGGCGAACGATGCCGCAGTGGGGATGGCGCGTGCTTCAGCGCTTGGCGAGATCACCATCGAGCGTGCCGCGGAAAAGCTGATCGCCGGCGGCGCCTCGCGCGCCATCTTCGTATCGCCTGAAGGCGACGAGGCTGCGGCGTCCGCCGTACTGGTCGCACGCGAGGTCGCCGATTCCGGCCTGCGCGTGCTGCTGCTCGATCTGACCTCGACGGGTGCTGCGTCGCGGCCGATGCTCGAAAGCACCGCCTATCCCGGCATCACCAATCTGCTCGCCTCGGAAGCGCAGTTCACTGACGTGATCCACGCCGATCTCTATTCGGACTGCCACGTCATCCCGGTCGGCACCGCCGATCCGGCGCGCGCCATGCGTGCCATCGACCGCCTGCCGATCATCATGAACTCGCTGACCACCGCCTATGACGTGGTGGTCGTCGAATGCGGGCCGGCTGATGCCGAGTCCATCCGCCGCATCGTTTCGGATGCGTCGGAAGTGTTGGTCAGCGTGATCGAACCGGACGACGCGGCCATCGGCGAAGCGACGCAAGAACTGAAGGCCGGCGGCTACGGCAAGCTGACGCTGGTTTCGCCGGCGGATTACGAGACGCCATCGGCGCCGGTGCCGGGACGCTCGGCCGCCTGATATCAGGGCAGGCGAGGGGCGGCGGAATTCACCGGGCCGCCCGGCGCGCCGCTAATCCTCGGCGTCGCGCGGCGCGGCCTTCTGCCTGCGCAGCGCCTGAGCCAGTTTCCACACCAGCGGGCTGTTCTTAACGAAGCTCTTCACCCGGTTCTGCGCGCGCATCAGTGCGGCCAGCGCGTGGCCGCGCGCGGTGAGTGGTTGATAGGCGTCGCGCTGCCAGGTTTCGATATCGCACCAGATGCGCTTGTACGGTTCGTCGCCGATCGAGAAATCGTAGATCTCGTAACCCTGGTCGCATGCTTCATGGATGTTGTCGAAGAACAGGAAGTCGCCGGGGCTCGCATGCGCAAGCTCGTCCTCGACGATCGCGCCGAACTCGCAGATCAGGCGCCTGCCTTCGACGCTTGAACCGCTCACGGCGCGCAGCGTGCCGCCGACCTCCAATGCGTGCAGGAGGAAGGA
>DATJTE010000121.1:0-8202 GCA_035503715.1 Rhizobiaceae bacterium
CTGCGAAGCGGGGGAGGGGGACCACGCGAAGCGTGGTGGAGGGGGCGCGACTCTTCTTTGTCTCGGGGGATTCATGGACACCGGCCTGACGACGATTGCCGAAGCCGATATCGAAAAACATCGCGCCACCGCGCAGTCGATGATCACGCGCGTCATCGTGCTCGAGGATTCCAAGGGGCAGTCCAACACGCAGCTTGCCGGCACGGGACGCCGTTTCGTCTCCACCGTCGCCACCGGCTCGGTGCGCAAGACGCGTGAGGTGGAGCTCACCAAGACCGTGATGGGCGTGAAGCCCGACGACCAGTTGATGGGCATCGGCCAGCACACGCTGCTCTACCGCGCGCGGCGCGGGCTGGCGGTGGCGCTCGCGGTCTCGGATGTGTTTGCGCGTTCGACCGATCTCGAAAATTTGCAGGCGAAGAATGCGCGCGCGCCTCTGGAAGGCGACGAGGCGAGCGGCTTCAAAAAACTGCTGTCGGCTTCGGCCTATGTCGCGGCGTTCAGCTTCGCGTCCTACCTGATGCAGTTGATCGACAGCGACGGCGAGGCGCCGAACGACATCGCCGAACCGGACTTTTTGTTCGACACGGCGCAGGATGCGCTGAAGTCGGTGGTCGCAGGTCTCGACGCGGCGCTGAAGGGCGCCAAGGACGATGCCGATCTGATGGTGCGCGCCGATACCTATGCGCGTGTGGTGATCGACGGGTTGCTCACGCGCAAGGGCCGCTTCGACGGGCTGGGAGCGTTCGAGAGCGCGCATATCCGCATCGACGCGGACGATTTCACGCTCGACGGTTTCGATGTCGCGCCGGGCAAGGCGAAGTCGAAGCAGCTGGTAATGACTTTCAAGAAGCCGGACGAGGTCGTCGGCAACCACATCGCCAAATACCAGTCGGTGAAGCTCGCCAAAATGCTGATGGCGTACGACTTCGACAAGCAGATGAACCCGTTCGTCGAGCTTGGCGGCTTCCTGTTCACCTTCATCGGCGACGGTGCGCCGGGCACCGGCAAGACGACGCTGATCCAGATGATTGCCGGCCTGGTGAACGACTACTGCCAGATCGCCAGTTATCCGTTCCACTACGAGAATTTCGGCGTCGACCAGATCTCGTCCTACCAGGGCAAATCCGGCCAGAACTGCAAGGCGTTCATCGACAATGTGCTGAACCCGCGCGCCATCGGCTTCGGCACGGTGGACGACATCGACCAGGTCGCGGCGAAGCGCTCGGACGACCGGGCTTCCGCCGGCCAGCACGAGATCACCGGCGTGCTGATGTCGGCCTTTTCCGGCGCGATGACCGTGGTGCGCGGCAATTGCTCGTTCGGCATGTTCTCCAACTATCCCGAGAACGTCGACGATGCGCTGAGGCAGCGCGCCGGCGCGCGCTGGCTGGTCGACGGACCGCAGACCCGCGACGACTATATCGACATCTTCGTGCTGCTCGCCGGCAAGAACCACAAGATCGAGCTTGGCGACCACAAGCTCTACGCCGCGCAGGAAATCCAGCGCGCAGTGGATACGGCGTATGAGAGCCATGCGAAGCCGCACGAGGCCGGGCTGATGAAGGTCTATGACCGGTTCATGAAGGAGAAGGGCGAGCCGAAGACGATGGCCGACATCGGCACATACCTCCATCTGATCAAGGAGGCCGAACCGCGCTTCACCGGCCGCGCGATCAAGAACGTCACCGACGCAATCAAGATGCGCGCCATGGACATCGAGCTGCCGGACGACTGGTTCCAAAAGCCCGAGACGTTCATGCACAAGAGCTACGACGACAAGAAGGCGATGGTGGAGGAGCTGCGCGGGCCGTTCGACATGGCGATGGTCATGCAGGAGGTGAACCGCTACGCCGATTCCGAGTTCCGCTATTCCGACCGGGCGGATGACTCCGCCGTGCAGAAGCTGCTGCGCGATGCGCGGCTGCGCGAACGCGCGGCGCGCGAGATGGAGGAGCTGAAGCAGAAGGGCCACTGGAATGCGTGAGAGCGATTCAATTGCATCGTCAAACGATAGCGCGTATATCTAGCTAAGCTAGCTTAGGAGGCGCGCCGTGAAGCACTTCGGTACGTTTGAGGCAAAAAATCGCTTGAGTGCCTTGCTTGATATGGTTGAGGCCGGCGAGGAGGTGACAATCACGCGCAACGGTAAGCCAGTAGCGCGGATGGTGCCTGTGCCTGCCCCCAGGGACGTCGAAAAAGCCCGTGAGGCGGTGGAGAGAATTCGCGAACTCCGCAAGTCCGTTAAGCCTGATCCTGACGGTCTCACCATCCGCGACTACATCGAGATGGGAAGGCGATATTGAGTATAGTCGTCGACAGCTCGGTAGCATTGAACTGGGTATTGCCCGATGAGGATCGATCGTTCGCGGAAGCCGTGATGGACAGCGTCGCGACAACCGGTGCAGTCGTTCCTGCCCTGTTTCAGATCGAGGTCGCAAACTCACTTCTGGTTGCAGTTCGGAGAAAGCGTGTCAGCGTCAGTTATATAACCGATGCGTTGGACCTGATCGGTCAGTTGCCGTTGCGGGTGGACGGTGAGGGCGCCGAGTACGTCTGGAGTACGACGATCGAGATTGCCGCAGCTTACGGCCTGACGGTGTATGATGCGACATACCTGGAATCTGCCATCCGGCTGGAACTTCCCCTCGCAACGCTCGACGGAAAATTGGCTCACGCTGCAAAAATAGCCCGGGTTTCGTCTCCTTGGCCGGTTACGAAGAACTGACGCTTCAATGGACCTTCTCCGCGAAAACGCCCTGATCTACGGCCGGCTGCTGCCGGTCGAGGAGCCACATCTTGTCGAGCGCTACAACAAGGCGCTGAAGGCGTTCGGGCTCAACGCCACGAAGCTGGAAAAATTCGACATCGACCGCACCGGTTTCTCGCCGCAGATCGCGGATGAACTCGGCGATCCGCTCTATCTCGACCCGAACGAGGTGAACCGGCGCTTCATCATCCTGACGCCGGCGCAGCAGGATCTGCCGGTCGTGCACACGGCGTTCTCCAACACGTCGCAGCTCGTCTACGAGTTCTTCGAGAAGAACCGCCGCGCCATCGATGCGCTCACCATCAAGGACGTCATCTACGGCGAGATCGAGGATTCCGTCGCCAAGGTCGAGGACATCGAGGACCTGCTGTCGATCAACCAGGTCGAGTTTCGCGTGCTGTCGGCGGAGGATGTGCTCGGCAAGGCGGCGGAGCTCGGCAAGCTGGTCGACAGGCTGAAGCAGGAGCCGAACGCCTGGCGTAACGACGCGATGCTCAACGAGATGGTCGAACTGGCGAAAATCTGCGGCGACATCCGCGAGAACGCGCTTGTCCCGGACCAGGTGATCTTCCGCCACAACGCCTTCTGGACCAGCCATTTCGGCGGCATCTACGTGTTCGTCGACGCCGACATGACGACGGTGATTTCCGATCCGGCCGCCCCGGGCTTCCGCCGCTCGCGGCCGTGGCAGGTGAGCTACCTGTCGATCCGCGACGCCGACCGCGTGTTCCGCTTCCTGGCGTCGTCGGGACGGCTGGACCTGCCGCGCGGCTCCTGGATCGAACCGTCAGGCTATCTCGAACACCGGGCGGAAATGTCGTTGCGGTCTATCATCCATCAGGCCGAGCCCAACACCAATCTGAACAAGGTCGACAAGGTCTGGCTCCAGACCTGGATTGCGCGCAACGCCGACCTGGTCAATCAGGAAGGAACGTTCCCGTTCCTCAATGCCGCAAAGCGCGAGATTACGCAGCTTGGGCATCTGAGGCTCGAAGAGGTGTTTCCGCTGCACCGCTTCCTTGCCGTGCGCGCCAAGCCGGATCATCCGGATGCGTGGCTGACGAACCGATTGATCTCGGATTTCGTGCCGTTCGATTTCGTGTCGCAGTACATTTTCAACAAGCAGGGCTTCTACAAGGATTACGAGGGCTTCGACGAGAATTGGCGCAGCCATGTTGTGGAGATCCTGAAATCCACATATCTCAAGGACGAAGCCGGATTCCGGATGAAGCTCTATGGGCTTCGGGACTGATCGTTTTGCCGCATGATCTTGTCCGAAAAGTCTGCAACTTTCGGGATCATGCTAGAGCCGCGGGCGAATGAGGGTTTGACCAATGCTTGATCCGATCGTCAATTTCTTCACCCGGGTGTTCCAGTGGATCGGCCGGGGCATCGGCTTCGTGGTCGGCATCCTGCTTTGGCCATTCATGTGGTTTGGCCGCTGGTACACGCACCGCGGCTGGACCTTGAAGGCGGTCGTCGGCCTGTTCCTCGTCGGGCTCTTTGCCCTCTATGTTATCTTCATCTGGAACACGCAGCGCTGGACGAACTTCAACCCGGCCTATCCAGAGAGTTATACATTCGCACCGCCGGCCGGTTCGAAAGAACAAATCACAGACGAAGGCCAAGAAGGGGAGGTGAAGACCTGCACTACGTCCGGCATCGTGACGGTGACGGGCGACCTGATCGACTTCAACGTCAACCAGAACTCCTGGATTTCGTCGATGCTGCTCTACAAGCTCGGCCTGTTCGGGCTTGACTGGGACCGAACGCCGTTCATGGACAACAAGGCGTCCTTTCAACGTGGGGTGAACCAGGCAATCCGCCGCACAGCCGTAGAACTCGTGGACACGCTGGGGCGCGTGCGTGGGACCTCGCAAATTGATGCAAATCTCCAGAAGGCGCGCGGTGACGTTCAGTACAGTGAAGATGCTTGGTACTTCGGTCTGATGCCATTTGGATTTCAAACGCCCACGCCCACCTACTATCGTTCTGCAAGGATCTCGTTGCGAGCCTTCAATGACAGCATGTTGAGGTGTGAGGTCGTATTCAATGCCCGTGCCGACAACCTGGCGCTTTTCGTGGATCGAATTGCTAGTGACCTAGGCTCAACGGCAGACATCCTCAGCCGGCAGGCCCAGGCGGCGGCGTGGATCGACGCCCGCGCCGACGACCGCTTCTGGTTCGCCTATGGTCAGCTTTACGGCTATTACGGGATACTGAAGGCGACGCGCGCCGACTTCGATGCGGTCATCCAGACGCGCGGCCTCGGTCCGCTATGGGATCGGCTCGACCAGCAGTTCAAAAGCGCCCTGAGCATCCAGCCGTCGATCGTTTTCAACAGCAGCGAGGACGGGATGTTCGCGACGCATCTGACGACAATGGGCTTCTACGTGCTGTCGGTGCGGACAAACCTGGTGGAAATCAGGCAGGTGCTGGATCGGTAGCTTCAGGCCCTCGATCGCAAGATTAGGCTTGCCGCAGGCAGGGTGAGGATCGACGGCGCGCCGTCCTGCTCACTGTCGAATTCGACAAGATAATAATCGCTTGGCAGTACGTCGACGATCGTGCCGCGGCGGCCAGATTTCACGACGCCGCCCCAAGGCGCCGAGCCCTGCTCGGTCGCGTCAGTTGTCAACTCGACTACGTCGAGAAGCTTGAGGCGCTCAGCAATTTGTTCTCTTTGCCGAAGCATTCAAAGCACCCTGCAGGTTACGAACCTTGGAATCTCGCTATCTGCGGCGACAATCCACGAGGTTCTTATCACAACTTCCTGCTGAAGTCGCCTCAAAGTGAGGTCGACATTATAGCGCGCGCCGAAGTGATCGGTTCGCACCAAGATGGCTTCAGTTGTAGCCACCTGCTGCAAAATCTGTTCGCGCAACCAGCTTGAGTCTTCCCGTCCAATCCCAAGAGCTGAGCGAAACACTCGAGCCTTGTGGCGTCCTTCGGGATGATCGGGACTGAGACAGTACTCCCGAAGTTTAGCTAAATCTAGTTGCGCACGTTCCCAGAACGGCAGCATATGGACCTCCGAGATAGGCTACGGCACTAAGCCGGCGCCTAATCTTGAGCATCTACACCCCAAGCAATAGCCGCAAGGGCTTGTGGGGCGCTTGCGACCCATCTGCGTCGCAATCCGTGCATTGTCTGGCTGTTTTGAGACGGCGGAAATAATCGCCGCCGGGCTTCTATGCGCGCCGGAAAGAGGGTAGCCGAGACTGCCCGACCGAACCCAGCGCCCGAGGGAAAGCACCATGGCCGACGTAAAATCCGACATCGAAATCGCGCGCGCCGCGAAAAAGAAGAACATCATGGAAATCGGCGCGAAGCTGGATATCCCGGCCGAGCACCTGCTCCCTTACGGCCATGACAAGGCAAAGATTTCGGCCGAGTTCATCAAGTCGGTGCAGGGCAACAAGACCGGCAGACTGATCCTGGTCACCGCGATCAACCCGACGCCGGCGGGCGAGGGCAAGACGACGACGACGGTCGGTCTCGGCGACGGCCTGAATCGCATCGGCAAAAAGGCGATCACCTGCATCCGCGAAGCCTCGCTCGGACCGAACTTCGGCGTGAAGGGCGGCGCGGCGGGTGGCGGCTATGCGCAGGTGGTGCCGATGGAGGACATGAACCTCCACTTTACGGGCGACTTCCACGCGATCACCACCGCGCACAATCTGCTCTCGGCGCTGATCGACAACCACATTTATTGGGGCAACGAACTTGGCATCGATACGCGCCGTGTGGCGTGGCGCCGCGTCATGGACATGAACGACCGCGCGTTGCGCGAAATCATCTGCTCGCTGGGTGGCGTCGCTAACGGCTATCCGCGCGAGGCGGGCTTCGACATCACGGTGGCCTCCGAGGTCATGGCGATCCTGTGCCTCGCGACCGACCTCAAGGACCTGGAAAAGCGGCTCGGGGACATCATCGTCGCCTATCGCCGCGACAAGACGGCGGTTTATGCGCGCGACCTGAAGGCGGACGGCGCGATGGCCGTGCTCTTGAAGGATGCGATGCAGCCGAACCTCGTGCAGACGCTGGAGAACAACCCGGCCTTTGTGCATGGCGGCCCGTTCGCCAATATCGCGCATGGCTGCAACTCGGTGGTCGCGACGACGACCGCGCTGAAGCTCGCCGACTATGTCGTGACCGAAGCCGGTTTCGGTGCCGATCTCGGCGCGGAAAAATTCTTTGACATCAAATGCCGCAAGGCCGGACTGAAGCCGTCCGCGGCGGTGATCGTCGCGACGGTGCGCGCCATGAAAATGAATGGCGGCGTGAAGAAGGAAGAGCTCGGCAAGGAGAATGTCGAGGCGGTGAAGAAGGGCTGCGCCAACCTTGGCCGCCACATCGAGAACGTGAAACAGTTCGGCGTGCCGGTGGTGGTCGCGATGAACCACTTCATCTCCGACACCGATGCCGAAATCCAGGCGATGAAGGATTTTGTCGCGGGTCAGGGCTCCGAAGCGATCCTGTGCAAGCACTGGGCCAAGGGCTCGGAAGGCATTGTCGACCTTGCCAACAAGGTGGTCGAGCTGGCCGAGGGCGGCTCCGCGCAGTTCTCGCCGCTTTATCCGGACGACATGAAGCTGTTCGACAAGATCGACACGATCGTGAAGCGCATCTATCGCGGCTCGGAGGCGATTGCCGACAAGAGCGTGCGCGACCAGTTGCACGCCTGGGAGGCGGCCGGTTACGGCAATCTGCCGGTCTGCATGGCGAAGACGCAATATTCGTTCTCGACTGATCCGAATCTGCGTGGCGCGCCGACCGGCCATGTCGTGCCGGTGCGCGAGGTCAGGCTGTCGGCCGGCGCCGGCTTCGTCGTGGCGATCTGCGGTGAGATCATGACGATGCCGGGCCTGCCGAAAGTTCCGTCGTCGGAGAAGATATTCCTGAACGACAAGGGCTATATCGAAGGGCTGTTCTAGCCGGATCGGCGGCGCCGTAGTCACTGCCCGAATTCGCGAGTTCGCTCCAGGTGCCGGCCGAAAGCCGGCACCTTTCGTTTCAGCCGGCGGCGCCGACCTTTTCCGGCATCACGAGCTGGCCGATAATGTGTCTCACCGCACTCGGCACCGGCGCGATGATCGGCGTGGTGAATAGCTTCTGCAAGATGTCGGCGGCCTGTCCGAGCGGGCCGCCGCCGATGATGACCGCCTCGGCCCCGTCACGCGCGACGCAAGCCTCGACCTGTTCGGCAAGTGCCGCCTGGAGACGCTGGGGATCGCGGGTCAGTTCCAGCGGATCGCCGGATGTCAGGCGGATGCCCGTATAAAGATGTGAAAGCCCGAGGCCGACGGCGCGGGCATTGATCGCGTCGGCAAGATCGGGCGTAACGGTGGCGACGCCGAAGCGCCGCCCGCCGCGCGAAGCCTCGATCATCGAGGCTTCGCAAATGCCGACCACCGGCACGGCAACGCGTT
>DATJTE010000122.1:0-28059 GCA_035503715.1 Rhizobiaceae bacterium
TCTTTCTGATCGAGAAAGAATTGAAGGCGCGTCTTGGCCCGGATGTGGCGGGCCGGCTGCATACGGCGCGATCCCGCAACGACATCGATCATACGCTCTTCAAGCTTGGCCTCAAGCACCGGATCGACAGTCTGCTGGCGAGGGCCAGCCATCTGCTCTCGGCGATGATCGAGAGCGCCGATCGCGAGCGGTCGACGCTGATCGTTGCCTACACGCACGGCCAGCCGGCGCAGCCTTCGACTTTCGGCCATTATCTCTCGGCGGCGATCGAGGTGCTGATCCGTGATATCGACCGGTTCGAACGCGCGCGCGAGATCGTCGACCTGTCGCCGATGGGCGCGGCGGCAATCACCACGTCCGGCTTCCCTATCGATCGTCAACGTGTTGCGCATCTGCTGGGCTTCGCGGCGCCGCTGCGCAATTCCTACAGCTGCATCGCGGCGGCCGACTACATCACCGCGACCTATTCGGCCGTCGAGCTGATGTTCCTGCATCTGGGACGGCTCATTCAGGACTTCCAGTTCTGGACCGCCTTCGAGGTTGGCCAGATCTACGTGCCGAACGCTTTTGTGCAGATCTCCTCGATCATGCCGCAGAAGCGCAACCCGGTGCCTGTCGAGCACATGCGCCACCTCGCCAGCCAGACGATGAGCCGGGCGCGCACGGTGCTCGATGTCATCCACAACACACCGTTCACCGACATGAACGACAGCGAGGGTGAGACGCAGTCCATGGGCTACGAGGCATTCGCTTCCGCCGAGCGCGTGCTCGACCTGCTGGCGGCGTTCATCGGCGCGATTCGCGTCGATTCCCCGCGCGTCGCCGACAACATCCGACGCTCCTGCATCACCATCACCGAACTGGCTGACTCGCTTGCCCGCAAGGAAGGGCTGTCGTTTCGCGAAGGGCACGAGATCGCAGCCACCGTTGCGAAGGCGGTCGTGGCCGCGGGCGGTGGTTTGGCGAAAGAGGGTTATGCGCCCTTCCTCGAAGCGTTTCGCCGCGCGACCGGCCGTGAGCCGTCCTTCTCGCACGATGAGTACGAGACAATCGTATCGCCGGAACACTTCGTCGCGGTGCGCGCCTGCTTCGGCGGCCCTGCGCCCGAGCCGATGGCTGATGCTCTGAAAGCCTATCGCGAGAAGGCGGCAGCGTTCGAAGCGGCCGCGAAAAAACGCGCAGCGCGCGAAGCCACCGCAGCGAGGGAACTCAGCGAAAAATTCAGAGCGCTTGTGGAGGCCAGGTGATGGCGACGATCCAACTCGAGCGCCTTGTGAAGCGCTATGGCAAGGTCGAAGCCGTCAAAGGCATTGACCTCGACATCGCAGACGGCGAATTCGTCGTGCTGGTCGGTCCGTCCGGATGCGGCAAGTCGACGACGTTGCGCATGATCGCCGGACTGGAAGACATCACTGCGGGCACGCTGAGGATCGGCGGCGAAGTCGTCAATGAGCGCGAACCAAAGCATCGCAATATCGCGATGGTGTTCCAGAACTATGCGATCTATCCGCACCTGACGGTCAGCCAGAATATCGGCTTCGGCCTCTACACATCGACGCTGTCGCAGGCCGAGAAAGATCAGCGCATTCGCGAGGCCGCGCATGTGCTCGGCCTCGATGAGTATCTCGACAGGCGACCGGCTGCCCTTTCAGGCGGCCAGCGGCAGCGCGTTGCGATCGGCCGCGCGATGGTGCGCAACCCCGTTGCATTTCTGTTCGACGAACCGCTGTCCAACCTCGATGCTCAGCTACGCTCCCAGATGCGTATCGAGATCAAGCGGCTGCAGCAGCGGCTGGCCACGACGACAGTGTATGTCACCCACGATCAGATCGAGGCGATGACGATGGCGGATCGCATCGTCGTCATGCGTGACGGCGAAATCCTTCAGACTGGTACCCCGACCGAACTCTATGAAAGCCCTGTCGACGTGTTCACCGCACGCTTCATCGGCAGTCCCTCGATGAATCTGATTCCGGGCCGCCGAGACAGCGCCAAGATCGTGCTTGCTGAGGACGGCAACATTTCCATCGGCGTGCGGCCACACGACCTGATCGTGTCGAGCGGCGATCATGCCGGCAGCGTCTTGAACCTAACCGGCATCGTAACAGCGGTCGAACCGCTAGGCTCGGAAACACTCGTCCATCTCGACGCCGATGGACGCTCGGTGATCGCGACGGCGCCCGGAAAGGCGATCCCTGCGGTCGGCAGCTCGCTGACATGCACCGCGGTATCCGGCAGCCTCTATATTTTCGACAGGAAAACCGAGAAGAGCCTCGGTCGGCAGTGACGGACCTCGCCGGGGCGAATTAAGGTCGATGGATTTGCCATCTGCCGACGATCCGCTTTCGGATTCCTGGCGGCGTCACCGACTTTGTTGTGAAGTAGTGGCTGCCTCGCGGATCGCCTTGAGCGCCATCGCCGACAGTCTCGGATGTTGTGCCCTGAGGTGCCAGGCGGCGCTCCGGGCAATCGACGTTTGATGCTCTTCGGCGCTTGCCCAAAATCATACAAATTCACACCAGCCAGAAAAATACGGCCAGAACGAGAATGGCGCTTGCTCGCCTGAATGTTCTATGGTTCTATTATTATCGAACTTATGTCACGGCTCATGTCCGGGGATCATTCGGTGGAGGAGAGTGAGAGGGGAGGGCGGTTCAAGGAGCATCTGGCTTAGGGCGATGGCCCGAGTTTCTTTGCCGGCCAGACTTATTGATCAAAATTACTCTCGTCCACGCAAGACGAACGCGAAGCCATCAACTGGTCTGCTTTTCAGCAGGTTTGAGTATTGCGCTCAACCGGCGAGATGCTTTGCGAAGTAATAGTGGGGCCAAGACTAACCTTATCTAAAGAGGATTTAAGAGTGCCGAGCATGACTAATATCGTACCGATTGGATCTTTGCCGCCGCTGGGGACGATACCCAGCCGGATGTATGCCCAAACTGTCCGCTCGGACCGTCTTGGAGACCCAGTCGATGCTTTCAGGATCGAGGAAATCAGCGTTCCGACGCCCGGCGAGAAAGAGGTGCTGATTGCCGTGATGGCAGCCGGCCTGAACTTCAACAATGTCTGGGCAGCGAAAGGAGTGCCGATCAACGTGATTGCGGCCCGCCAGGCTCAGGGCTCTCCTCACGATTTTCATGTGGGCGGAAGCGACGCCTCGGGCATTGTGTATGCGGTAGGATCGAAGGTTTCGGGGATCAAGGTGGGCGACGAGGTCGTCGTGGCGCCAGGAAGCTGGGATCCCAACGATGCCCATGTGCTCGCGGGCAAGGACCCGATGCTCGCTTCCAGCGCCCAGATCTGGGGCTACAACACGAACTTTGGTTCGTTCGGCCAATTTTGTCTCGTCTATGATCATCAGGTCATGCCCAAAGCCAAGCATCTGACATGGGAGGAGGCCGCGGCGCCCACTCTGGTCGGTGCGACTGCTTATCGGATGCTCCATGGCTGGAAAGAACATGCTGTCGAAAAGGACGACGTGGTTCTCGTCTGGGGCGGCTCGGGCGGCGTTGGTTCACAAGCCATTCAGATCGCGCGCGAGGCGGGGGGAATTCCAATCGCGGTGGTGTCGAGTGACGACAAGGGCGAATACTGCAAGTCCCTCGGTGCAGTCGGCTACATCGATCGTCGCGAATTCACGCATTGGGGACAGCCGCCGCATTGGACTGACAATGCCGGCCAGAAGACATGGACTGCCCAAGCGCGCGCTTTCGGCAAGAAAATTTGGGATATTCTCGGAGAGCGGCGCAGCCCGCGGATCATCGTCGAGCATCCTGGAGAGGACACGATTCCAACGTCGATCTTCTGCTGCGATACCGCTGGAATGGTGGTGATCTGCGCAGGCACCACCGGCTACTCAGCCGTCGTCGACCTGCGTTATCACTGGGTTCGGCAAAAGCGCCTACAAGGTTCGCACGGGTCAAATGCCGAGCAGTCGAACGCCTATAACGAACTGGTCCGGTCCGGACGTGTGGACCCGTGCATGGGCGAGGTTCGTGACTTCGATCAGGTTGGCCAGGCACATCAGGACATGATGAACGGCAAGCTTCCTGCAGGAAACACCACGATCCTCGTTGGTGCTCCCAAAGCCGGTCTTGGTGCATCCAAATGATTGCCGCCCCGCAGGTGCGTCGGGCGGCTAGCCTTCAGGCTTATGCAAGCTGGTGAGCAACAGCGGACCTGACGGCACCCTGCTCGCTGCCACTGGAAGCAGGGCCGGCGAGCTTAGCGCGGAGGCCTGGCATCGCCTCGTCGAGAACGTCCCTGCGGGTCGTGTAAAAATAGTTCCGCCCTTGCTTTCGTACCGAGATCAACTTCGCATGAGCAAGAATTTTGACGTGATAAGAGACCGTCGATTTCGCAACGCCAAGCTTTTCGACAAGCGAGGTGCATGCCATCTCGCCCGCTTCATCAATCATTTGCACCATCTGAAGGCGGGTAGCTTCGCCCATCGCCGTAAAGATTGCGGTGTAGCGCTCAAGTTCAATTGTCATCTGATCTCCAGCTTAATCGTTCCGTTGTTCGAAACCTATCTAATGGGGACGCGCCGTAGAATCCAGTCCCTAGTGTCGGCATTTCTGAATGGCGAAACCAGACAGGATATTGCCGGCGAACGGCCGACGGGCAAACGCATCTCATCGTCGGAAACGAGCGGCATAAAGGCGGTTTTCGGCGGGTTTGGCGGCATGAGCCCGCTTGACAATTCGATAGTTCTAAATCTATCATAGAATTGTTGATTAGTCAAAACGCACAGCTTGAGAACTGACGACTAAGCTCAACTGAATTCTCACAGGACCAGGGAGGAAAACGTGAGACAGCAAAACGCCCGCTTGGGCGCATCTTTGATGCTATCACTTGCGGTTGTAGCGCTTGGTGTTTCGGGCCCGATGGCGGCGAATGCCGCAGGCCTCGAAGGTCGCGAGTTGAACGTTATCTCATGGGGCGGCGTCTGGACCGAGGCCAGCCGAGTGAACTTTTTCGAGCCGTTCGAAAAGGAGACTGGCGTAAAGGTCAACATTATCCCGGCCACTGGCGATTTCGACGCCATGGTGCGCCTGCAGGCCGACCAGGGCGCGCTTCAGATTGATCTGCTTGATGGGGGGCAGCCAGCGCTCCTGCGCAAGGATGGCTATATCGAAGCCTTTCCGCCCGAGCTCGTAACCTCCTTGAAGGAGCAAAGCCGAGAGGGCATGGTCTCCGCGGACGTGCTGCAATACGGGAATACGGCTACCGCGATAGCGTGCAATCCCGACATGGTGGCAAAGTGTCCAACAAATGCGGCCGAGTTTTGGGATGTTGAGGGTTTCCCCGGAACGCGCGCGATAATCGGCAACTATTCGGCACCGCTGTATCTGGCCGCGATCGCGGCTGGCGGTGATCGCAAGAATCTGATGCCGATGGATATCGATAAGGCTGTAGCGAAGCTGGAAGAAATCCGCGCGCACATCAAGGTCTGGCCGGAGTCCGGGGCGCAGCAAGAACAGGTGATGGTCGATCGCGAAGTCGCGATCTCCTATATGTGGAACGGTCGCGCACACGTCGTAAAGCGTGACGTACTTCCGAACCTCAAGATCTTCTGGGACAGCGCGACCCTGTCAAATGACGTTGGTTGGGTCGTGCCGAAGGGGGCGCCGAATGCTGATGTTGCGTTTGCATTCCTGGATTGGTTCGGTCGCCAGCACGAAGCTCAGGCCGCGTGGACGACGGCGCTCACATATCCGACGCCCAGCAAGGAACTCGCCGATCGCATAGCACCCGAGATTGCGGGATCGCTTCCCGTCGGCAAGGATGTCGTGATGATCGATGGAGCGCTTAACGCGGAGCAGGCAAAAGCCATGAGAGCGGCCTGGCAGAAGTTCATCACTGCCCGATGAGACTACGGCAACGAAAACTGCGCAGCATCTCGAGAGCTGACGACTAAGCTCGTCCAGAAAATCTCACACGACCTTGGGAGGAAAACGTGAGACAGCAGAACGCCCGGTTGGGCGCACCATTGGTGCTATCACTAGCAATTGCAGCGCTTGGCCTTTCGGCAGCCCATGCTGCCGACCTGAAAGGCCGCGAATTGAACGTCGTCTCCTGGGGCGGCGTCTGGACCGAAGCCAGCCGCGTGAACTTCTTCGAGCCGTTCGAGAAGGAAACCGGCGCAAAGGTTAATATCATCGCGGCGACCGGCGACTTCGATGCCATGGTCAGATTGCAGGTCAGCCAGGGTGCTCTCCAGATCGACCTGCTCGACGGCGGTACGGCGTCGCTGCTCCGGCCGGATGGACTTCTCGAGACCTTCCCGCCCGAACTTGCGGCTTCTCTGGAGAAGGAGAGCCGTGAGGGCATGATGCGCGGGGACGTGCTGGGGTACGGAACGACGGCCGGCGTCGTCGTATGCAATCCCGACATGGTCGCCAAATGTCCGACCAACGCGGATGAATTCTGGGATGTCGAGGGATATCCGGGCTCACGCGCCATCGTGGGGTCCTGGAGCTACCCCCTGCAGTTGGCTGCTGTCGCCGCTGGCGCCGATCGAAAGAACCTGTTTCCGATCGATATCGACAAGGCTCTGGCCAAGCTGGAAGAAATTCGCCCGCACATCAAGGTCTGGCCGGAGTCCGGGGCGGCGCAGGAACAGGTGCTGGTCGACCGAGAGGTCGCGATCGCCTACATCTGGAACGGGCGTGCGCACGTCGTGAAACGCGACGTCCTTCCCAATCTTCAGATACATTGGGAGAGCGCCATGCTTGGTAACGACGGCGGCTGGATGGTGCCGAAAGGCGCCCCGAACGCCGATGTCGCATTCGCTTTCCTCGACTGGTTCGGCCGTCAGCACGAAGCCCAGGCCGCATGGACGACGGCGCTGACCTATCCGACGCCCAGCAAGGAACTGGCCGATCGCATCTCGCCGGAGATCGCGGGATCGCTGCCCGTCGGCAAGGATGTCATTATCCTCGATGGCCCGCTTCAGGCGGCGCAAGCCAAGGCAATGAGGGCCGCGTGGCAGAAATTCATTACTACCCGCTGAGATCGGCGTGACGGCGAGCCGGGCAACCGGCTCGCCGTCCAGCACAGCTTATCCCTCGCTAAAGTTTACCTCATTCAGGGAACGTTTAATGTCCGAAACCCCGAATCCCGTAATAGTCATCGAGAGGGATGGGCCTGTTGCCCTCCTAAGGCTCAATCGGCCGAGCGCCCTGAACGCTTTCAATCTCGAATTGCGGAAGGAGATTGTCAGCTCGCTGTCGGAACTCGCGAACGACGACGATGTTCGGGCCGTTGTTTTGGCAGGGTCTGGGCGAGCGTTCTCGGCCGGCTACGATATCTCTGGCGGCGGCAATCAGGATAAGAAGCCGACCGTCGCGGAATATCAGAAGATGTACGACGGCGAGATCGGGCACTTCCCGTTCGCGATCTGGGATTTTCCAAAACCGATCATCGCGGCAGTCCATGGCTACGCCGTCGGCGGCGGCTGCGAGATCGCCATGTTGTGCGACATGACGGTCGCGACCGAGTCTGCGAAGTTTGGAGAACCAGAGATCCGCTTCGCCTCGAGCTCGACCATGGTGCTTCCGTGGCTGGTGCCGATGAAAGCAGCGCGTGAAATCCTCTATTCCGGCAAGCTGATCGGCGCCCAGCGTGCATACGAACTCGGCATGATCAACGAGGTCGTGCCTGACGGCGATCATGAGCGGGCCGCGATGTACCACGCGCAGCTATTGTCAAAGATTGCCCCTCTCGCGCTGCGCCTTGTGAAGGCTGGCCTTAAGCGAACCTACGAGATGGCCGGCTTCCGCAACGCGATCGCTTTCCATGACAATCTGACGGCCATCATTCACGGCTCGGAAACGGCCGAGGGGCTGGCATTCCGCGAAGTGCAGAAAAAGGATGGGCTGCGGGCGGCACTCAAGTGGCGAGACGCGCAGTTCAGCCAGGTCGACGAACTCTACGGAAACAAGGGGAGCTCGCAGTGACAATGGCCTTGGAAAGCCCTGCGATCGTCCAGAGCCACCAATCTCGCAAGCGTGCCTGGCGTCCAGAGATTGGCGCCGTGCCAAGCGCGCTGCTGGTTCTCCCGTTCGTCGTGATGCTGGCAGTCTTCGTTGTGTACCCGTTCGTTCGGTTGACACAGATTGCGCTGTTTTCGGAGGGGGCTTTCGACTACCTCGTCGAGTTCTTCAGCGACAGCTCCAATATGATCGTCCTGAGGACGACCTATGTGATCTCAGCCATCGTGACGATTATCTCCATCGTGTTTGGCGGGATCCTGGCGTGGACGCTCAAGACTACCCGGCGCTCCACGGTAAGATTCATAATCCTCGCGTCGATACTCGTTCCATTCTGGATGGGAACGACAATCAAGCTGTATGCGTGGACTGTTATTCTTCAGACCAACGGCCTTGTTAACAATTTTCTGGTGACGGCTGGAATTCTGGAAGACCAGTCGCGGCTTGCCCTATTGTACAATGAGCTTGCTGTCGTAATCGGCATGGTAAGCCAAATGCTGCCCTTCGCGGTTCTGCCGCTCATGGTGGCATTCTCGAGCATCGATCTCGACATAGTCCGCGCAGCAGAAGGTTTAGGCGCAGCGCGCCTGAGGGCGATCGTATCCATCGTGATCCCGCTCGCGATACCGGGCATATTGGCGACGACAATGCTGGTCTTTGTGCTGTCCAGCGGGTTCTTCCTCACCCCCGTGATCCTCGGCGGTATCACATCTCCATTCACAGCCTCGTTGATCTACCAGAATGTGTTCACATTCTTCGATTTGCGCGCGGCTGCAATCACAGCGTTGATCCTCGTGGTTTCCGCATCTCTCGTCATTCTCCTCGCCTTCAAGGTCGTCGGAGCCGAGCGCATCAGGAAGGCATTGGGATGAGCACCACCACTATCCATAAAGGCTCTGCTCTCAGCCGCTCGAATCTCGTTCTTTCGCATTGGAGCGTCAGGGCAATCTTTGCGGCACTCCTGGTTCTGGTGCTGGCGATCGCAGTGCTGTTTACGCTTGTCCCTGCCGTTGTGGTGGTCGTGCTGTCGTTCTCGAATGAGAAGCTCATGATATTCCCGCCGCGCGAGTGGGGCTTCAGACAGTACGAAACACTCGCCGACGCTAGCTTCTGGCTGGAAGCGGTGCGGACGTCGTTCGGTCTCGCCGTGTCCGCGGCGGTGATGACGCTCGTTATTGCGGTGCCTGCCGCCATCGCCTTGAACCGCGGCCAGGTCTGGGGCCGACAGATTATCACCGGCGCTGGATTGGCGCCGCTAATTCTGCCCGGCGTCGCATATGCCGTTGCGGTCTACATGGTCTTCCTGCAGGCCCGCATGGTCGGATCACCGGTATGGGTAGTCCTGGTGTATGCGGCACACGCTTTTCCCTATGTGCTGCTCATCGTCGGAACCGCCCTCAATCGCATTCCGAAGGAACTCGAGCTAGTTGCCATGACCCTGGGAGCAAGCAAGTCGAGGGCCACGATGAACATCACGGTCCGGCTGCTCGTACAGGCGATGGCCGCAGCGTTCGTCTTTGCCTTCATCAGTTCGTTCGATGAATCGACCCTGATCGTTTTCATCGGCGGGCCTGGGCTGGTCACGCTGCCGAAGGGCATCTTCGACTCGCTTAGAACCGGCATGGATCCTGTGGTTCTGGCGATATCAACAATCCTAATGGTGTTTACCGGAATATTGGCTGCCGTTGCGAGCTATTGGCGCTCCAACAGCACGAGATAGACGCCGCATTTCATTCTGGAGGAGCGTTTTGGCAATGGCTGGCACGTCTATCGTATCGGGGTTGGAGTTGCATTCACTTACGAAAAACTTCGGCGCGGCGAGGGCCGTGCGCGGCATCGATCTGTCGGTCGCGCATGGAGAGTTCCTTACCGTGCTTGGCCCATCAGGGTCAGGGAAGACGACGGTATTGAGAATGATCGCCGGCTTCACGGAGATCACCAGCGGTCTGATCCTGCTGAGCGGCCGCGACGTTTCGAGAATGACGCCGGCGGAACGCAATATCGGAATGGTGTTTCAGAACTATGCGCTATTCCCGCATATGTCAGCCGGCGACAACATCGCTTACGGGCTGAAGATGCGGGGCTGGGCCAAGCCTGAGCGTGTCCGGCGCGTGGACGAAATGCTGGAGCTTGTCGGATTGGCCAAAATGGGAGGACGGCTGCCGCGCGAGCTTTCCGGCGGACAGCAGCAGCGCGTCGCGCTGGCGAGAGCATTGGCGTTCCGCCCCGAACTCCTGTTGATGGATGAGCCGCTCGGTGCGCTCGACCGCGAGCTGCGCATTCGAATGGCTGGTGAACTTCGGCGTATCCATGCCGAGGCCAAGACCACCGTTGTCTACGTCACCCATGATCGGGAAGAAGCTCTCACCTTGTCGGATCGTATCGCCGTGATGCTGGATGGTAGGGTCGAGGCGATCGATACGCCGGAGCGGCTCTATCGGCGGCCCAGCTCGAGCTTTGTGGCCACGTTCTTTGGCGGGCACAACCTGGTGGCTGGCAAGTTGGTGCGGTCGGTCGGCGAGGGCTTGGTCCGCGTCAACGTTCCCGTCTTCGGCACAGAGATCGACATCACCGCTGGTGGCGACGTTTACGACGATCTTGCAGTCGCCGTGCCAGCACAGGCTTTCAGATTTGCCGACGAGGTGAAGCCAAACGAAATGCGCGTGACATTAAAGGCCCATGAGTCGGTCTACATGGGCGATGTGACCCGGATTGTCGCCATTGCGCGGGGGCAAGGTGTCGAGACCGACCTTCAGATAGAAGTCCCTGGCCACCACCTTGGCGCCGCCTCGGCCGGCCGCGACCTCGATATGGCGCTGGATCTCACCCGATGTATCGCCGTGCCGATTACGGCGCGAGTCCAAGGCTCCCACACTGCCGAGGCCGCTGCCTGAGGACCTATGCAGCGCGTTCCAGGCGCTGAGCAGATTTCCGATTTTCCGACAGTTCCCGACAAGGAGGGGTCTATAGTCATGTCCGCAAAAAAGTACATCGATAGCAAGTCGATGCGACGGCTCTTCCGGCCAAAATCCGTCGCCGTCGTCGGTGCGAGCCCGTCTCATCAGTGGTTGAAAAACTCGATCCTCAGCTTCCCCGAGATGGGCTTCGGCGGAAAGGTTTACGCCGTCAATCCCAGATACAACGAAGTCGCCGGCGTACCATGCTTTCCGTCTTTGACCGAGCTTCCTGAAGTTCCGGATGCGATTCTGATCGGCTTGAACAGGGATCGCGTCCTTCCGGTCGTCGAGGAGGCCGTGAGCCTGGGTATCGGCGGCGCCGTCGTGCTGGCTATCGGCTTCGCGGAAGCCGGTGAGGCGGGACGTGAACGTCAGCAGAGGATGCGGCAAATATCCCTCGATGCCGATTTTGCTCTGGTCGGCCCCAACTGCCAGGGTCTGATCGACTTCACATCGGGCAATGCACTGTACATGGGGAAGGTTGCCAAGTACGACGCCGGCGTCGTGGCGCTGATCTCCCAGAGTGGTTCCGTGACAACCGCCCTGACGGACAACAATCGTGGCGTGCGCTGGAGCCAGATCGTCTCCGCCGGTAACGAAGCCGTCGTCGACAGTGCCGACCTGCTTCGGTACTTCGTCGATGATCCAGGCGTGAAGGTCATCGGTGCGTTCCTGGAGACCATCCGCGATCCCGCGCGCTTCTTCGCCGAATGCGACCGAGCCAAGGCTGCTGGCAAGCCGGTGGTTGTTCTGAAGTCTGGAACAAGCGAGGCAGGTGCCCAGGCAGCGACGGCGCATTCCGGTGCGCTGGCGGCGCCAGATCGCCTCTACGACGCGCGGTTTGAGCGCCATGGCGTGCATCGTGCAAGTTCAATGGAAGCGCTGCTCGAGACGCTTCTGGCGATGCAACTGGACAGGCGCCCAAAATCCAACCGCATGGCGAGCATCACGGCGTCCGGCGGCCAGATCGAGCTGATCCTCGATCAGACCGACAAGACCGATCTGACGCATGTGCCGTTCGCACCGGATACCGTTCGTGCCCTGAGGAACCGGTTGCCGGATTTTCTGGCGACGACGAACCCTCTGGACTACTGGGGTATGGATGATCTGGAAAAGAACCATCCGGCGCTGCTGCGAGAAATCGCTTCGGATCCGAATATCGACATCATCCTGAGTGCCAGCGGGTTTTCGCAGTATCCGACCAGTACCGATCGCGGAGCTCTGGAAGATCGTCTCAAGCCGCACAAGGCGCTGGCAGCCGAACACGACAAGGTCGTGGTGATGCTGGATACCGTCGATGGAACGGTACCGGCAGAGATCGCCGAAAGTGGCCTGAAGGGCAACATCCTTGTCCTGTCCGGCCTCTCTGAAGGGCTGGAGGCGTTGAGCCATCTGGTCGCTGATGGGAAAGCTGCGCATAAGCCGGCTCCTGCTCCGGCCTTCGACGTGGCCAAGACCCGGACGCTCTTCAACGCGATCAGCGCACCTTCATCGGGCATGCCGACATCCGATCTGCTCACGGCCGCTGGTTTGCCTGTGGTCGAGTCCCGCCATGCGCCATCGGCAGACACCGCAGTGAAAGCGGCCTCGGAACTTGGTTACCCCGTCGTGATGAAAGCAGCCGATCCGAGTCTCCTTCATAAGACAGAGGTTGGCGGCGTGTTGGTCGGGATCAAGGACGCCAACGCCGTCACTGAAGGGTTCAAGAAACTGAGCGCGGTCGCCCCTGGCGGCGTGATCGTCCAGCCGATGGCCCCATTCGATGTCGAGCTCTTTGCCGGCTTCACCAACCATGAGCAGCTTGGACCGTTCCTGATCGTGGGAACGGGAGGAATCTGGGCAGAGCTCTTCGACGACGTTTGCGTCAGACCGGTCGGTTTGGCGGCGGGCGAAGCCAAGGAGATGCTGGAGAGCCTGAAGGGCTATCCGTTGCTGCTTGGTGTTCGCGGCAAGCCGGCCTGTAACATCGATGCCGTCGTAGCGTTGATCGAGAAGCTGGATGCGTTTGTCCGCGAGTTTGGCGACAAGATCTCAGCGATCGATCTCAATCCGATCATGGTCACGCCCGACTCTGCGCTGATCGTCGACACGCTTGTGGTGCCTAAGGGGTAGCTTGATCTCGGGGCCGCCGCGACGACTGCTGGTCGCGTGGCTGTCCCGAATCCTCGACCGATCCAAGATTTGAGGTCGCCTCACGAGGCGGCCTTGCACGCGGTTTTTGCCGGCGATCCGCCTGCTGCCGCGAAGGACGATACGCGACCGCAAGCCGCCGCCAGCAGGCCATCCGATGCCACGCTCGCGCCCGGTGTTTTTCGGCGGCTCAGTCTGTCTATGCCGGCCGTCGCAGTGGGTGACGCCGGCGTGAGCAGACCGAACGGGAGAATGATTCAAATGGCTCAGCGCGATGCCACTGCCTCCATATCGACGGAGACGGACAGTTGGTACTCCTGGCGGCGCGCCGTCTATTCAGTGCTGATCGGTATGGTCACCAACGCAAGTCTGTGGACTTCGGTGACGCTGATGCCTGCGCTCCAAAACGAGTTTGCTCTGACGCGCACGGAGGCCTCCTACCCCTACATCGCCATCATGATTGGCTATCTGGTGGGCGGGCCTACGCTTGGTCGCTTGAGCGACAAATACGGAGTGTCCAACGTCCTGCTGGTCGGCTCCTTCTTCGCGAGCCTCGGCTATGTGGTTGGCGGAATGGCGCATCACTTCGGGCTGTTCCTGCTGACTCAGCTCTTCGTCGGTCTCGGTGCGGCTGTCGGCGTCGCGCCTCTCACCGCTGATATTTCTCACTGGTTCCGCAGGCGACGGGGCCTGGCGGTCGCCCTCGTTTCCTCCGCCGGGTATCTGTCCGGCGCTTTCTGGACAACGGTCATCGCCGACGTACTGCACGACGGCAGTTGGCGCGACGTGCATATGCTTATCGGTGCCGCATTGCTGGCAGTGGTGCCACTGTCGTTTCTGGTGCGCCGCCGCGTTTCCTCGGATGTTCTCGATGAAGCCGACCGCCGCTCGGCTCAAAAAGCGAAGCAGTCTGGCCTGTCGCCGGCAGCAATCAAATGGATACTCGCTGTGGCCGGAGTCAGCTGCTGCATAGCCATGGCGATTCCGCAGATTCATCTCGTAGCGCTATGCCAGGATCTCGGCTTCACGGTGAGCCAGGGAAGCGAGCTTCTTTCCATGATGCTTCTCGGGGGCATCGTTTCGCGTCTCCTCTGTGGGGCGATCATCGATATCGTGGGACCTATCAGCATCCTCCTCGTCGGCTCTCTGCTGCAGATGCTGGCGCTTGCTCTCTATATCCCCGCCGACGGGCTGGCCTCGCTGCAAGTCGTGAGCATCGTATTCGGGCTCGCGCAGGGAGGGATTCTGCCGTCCTATCCGCTGATCGTCCGGGAGTATCTTCCCGCGCGCTCTGCCGGTGCGACCATCGGCTTCATCACCACGGCAACGATATTCGGGATGGCGTTCGGAGGACTTCTCTCCGGTTGGATCTATGACCTGACCGGGTCCTATTTCGTTGCCTTCCTGAACGGCATTGGTTGGAACATCCTAAACATGCTGCTGATCGGCTTGCTGGTGTTGCGGATCAGAACGCCGCCGGTCGTGCGAGCCAGCCAGGTCGGCGTCGCGTGATCAGACGATTGGGACATCGCGTGGAACCTCATGGATCCGATTGACCGCGGCGGATCATCGACCAGATGGTCGGAGCTTTTCGCCGGCGGTCGCTTGTCCATCGTGCTCGTACTTGCCGGCGGCACGCTCCTCTACGCGATGAACATGTATTTCACAGCGGCCTTGATGCCGACGATCGTCGAGGACATTGGCGGCGCGCGCTACTATGCGTGGGTGATCATCGGCTTCGTTCTTGCCGCTATGATTGGCACCACGTTCGTCGACCGCAGCCTCGACCTTTATGGCGCCCGGATCTGCTATATATTGGCTTTCGCCGTCTTTGGGATCGGTGCGACGGCCAACGCGCTCAGCGCGTCGATCGATCTGTTGATCTTCGCGCGCGTGGCACAGGGATTGGGTGGCGGCTTCCTTGCGGGACTGGGGTACGCCGTAATCCGAACCGTGATGCCGGAACGTCTGTGGGCCCGCGCCACGGGGATCACAGCCTCGATGTGGGGGATGGGAACGCTGCTAGGACCCCTCACGGGAGGCCTGTTTGCCGAGTTCGACGCGTGGCGTTGGGCTTATGCCGCCGTTGCGGCCGCCGCCGCCCTTCTCATCTTCGTCGCGCGCCGGGCTCTACCCCGACGAAGCGAGACGGCTCATGACGGTCAACGCCGGCCGATTCCAATCGCGTCGCTGGCCGTCCTCGTCCTGGCCGCGATGTCGATCAGCCTCAGTTCCTTTGCTGATACCCGGTTGCTGACGCTGACCACCATCGCCGGGGGTTTGCTCCTGCTCGTTTTGTTCGTGTTCGTCGAACAGCGCGTGACCACGACCTTGCTGCCAGCCGCGACATATGAGCGAACCAGTCCGCTGAAGTGGATCTATCTGACCGCAGCGTTCGTGTGTGCCGGCGTCATGATTGAAAACTTTATTCCTCTCTTCGCCCAGAATCTGGGCGAATTGACGCCACTTCTGGCAGGGATACTCGGAGCAGCCCTGTCCGCAGGCTGGGTGTACGTCCAGATGCTCATCGTGGCGGTGGAGGATCCGGCCAAGCGGCGTCTAGCCATGCGCGCCGGGCCTGTTCTCCTGGCGGCCGGACTGGCGGCCTACGGTATGCTTCAGTCACACGATCCCGCGATGCCATCGATCGTTTTGTGGTTCGTCGTACTTTTCATCGCCGGCGTGGGGACGGGGATTGCCTATCCCTTCCTGAGCGTTGCCGCGATGAGCAGTTCCCCGGATCCCAGGGAGGGACGTAAGGCCGCGGCAGGACTTGCGACCACCCAGACGATCGCTTTTGCCGTGACGTCGTCCCTAGCAGGCAGCTTCATGGCTTTGGGCGGCGATGACCTGCTTGCCTCGGCCCGCTATCTCATCTTCGGTATTGCCGGCATCACGGCCCTGGGGATTGTGGCAGCCCATCTGGCGACCCGACAGAGACCGACCGTGTCGCGTTAAGCTGTCCGTCGAGGACGGATCAGCGCTTCAGAACGATGCCGAAGAGCACCCCGACCAGGAGGGTGCCAGAGCAGACCATGCCGAAATAGATCTGCTCGTCTGTCGGGAAAAGTCCGAGCAACGAAATCGCCAGGACTCCGAACAAAATCTGCGCGCAGCCGAGAAGGCCGGATGCCGAGCCGATGTTCCCGGGATCGACGTTTATCGCGCTCGACATGATGCTGGGCTGCATCACGCCGGAGCCGATGAACACGATGCCGATGGGGACGAACAGAGCGAGCGGATGGTGCGGTCCGATGGCCAGCATCGTCATCAGCGCGGCGGCTCCCACGAGAATGATCGGCGTACCGATGCGAAGCATGCCGTCCGTGCCGAGCTTTTCGGAAAACCGGCCCGCCATGTAGCTGCCGATGAAGTAGGAGAGCGAGCCGATCATCCAGTAGGCTCCGAAACTGGTCGGGCTGAACTTCCACAACTCGATGACCACGATCGGAGCGCCTGCAATGAACGTAAAATAGGAGGCGATGATCAGCGACGAAAAGAGCATGAAGCGCCAGAACGACAGGCGCTTCAAAACCTGCGTGTAACCCGACCACATGCGACCGGAGGGTGAGCGGGACAGCGTCGCGGTTTCTTTTGCCCAAATGAAGCAAGAGAGGAGCACTGCGAGACCGATTGCAGTCAGAAATAGAAAGGGCGCTCGCCAATCGAACAATTCGTCGAGCGTGCCACCGACGATCGGCGCTACTGCCGTGGCAACCGTGGTGATCATCACCGTGTAACCGAGCACCGATGCGACGCGGGCATTGTCATGAACGTCGCGAACCATCGCGCGCCCGAGCACCATGCCAGCCGCACCGCCGGTCGCCTGCAACACCCGGCCGACGAGAAACATGTCGATGCCCTGGGCCAGTGCGCAAAGAAGCGAGCCCAGACAGTAGAGCGCGATGCCGACCAGAAGTACCGGGCGGCGACCAAGCCTGTCGGATATTGGTCCATAGGCGAGCTGACCTGTAGCGAGGCCAAGCAGGTACAGCGACAACGCATACTGGATGGTCGGAATATCCGTCTGGAAGTGCTTTACCAGTCCCGGCATGGACGGGAGGTAGATGTTGATCGTGATCGCTGGAATGGCGGTGATTACGACCAGCAGCGCCAAGGAGACGGTGGGCGCGCCTTTCACTTGGGCACGGCTGCTACCCTGTTCACCGTCCGGCGGATTCAGGTTCATAGATACCCCGATATGCGGCGAGCCTCAGGGAACTCGTCTTTGCCAGGCCGGCACCGCATTTCTGTCTTTCAGGCGAGGCCAGCGGCCGGATGCTCGGCTGGCAACAGCTCCCCTTTAATCTGCTCGCGGAGATTCCTCCGCTTGCCAGCCGCAGCCATCCTCCGTCTATCGCGCATCGTTGGCGCAAAACCGGTATCGGCCGCGACTGGCCTGTAAGGTGCGAATTCACCGATCGATGCGAAGCCGTTTTTGGCGTGTGCACGCCCCAGTACGATGTCGCTCAAAGCGATAGGTTCGCGCTCAAAGCCATTACGCCTTGAACTGGTCTCCGCGCCATTTCAGAGCTGCGCCAAGCCCCTTCTCGCCGGTGATCTCCTTGAACTGATCACCTTCCGGCGTCCTCGCGGCATACAGCATCGACACGACGTCGACCCCGACATTGACCGCGTTCCGGAAGCCCATTGCTTCTGCACCGCGATTGATCGAGAGCTTCGTGTTGTAGAGTGCGTCTGCCGAAATCAGGGACATGCGCTTCGCGAACTTGAGCGCCGCAGCTCCGAGCTCCGCATCCGGCACGATCTTGTTGATCATACCGAGATCGAGCGCCGACTTGGCGTCGATCATGTCTCCGAGATAGAGGAGTTCGCGTGCTTTCTTCAAGCCGATGAACCAGGGCATCACAATTGCCGGCCCAGCGTTGGAGAAGCGAATCTCAGGTTCTCCGAACAGTGCGCTTTCGCCCGCGACCGTGACGTCGCAGAGCATGGCCAGTTCGCACCCGCCGCCCAGCGCGTGGCCCTGCACCTGCGCTACAACCGGCTTCTTCATGTCCCAGGGCTTGAGCTCGAATGTGATCGAAGCGCGCAGCGACTCATGCCAGCGCAGCGCGTCGTAGCGTGTTTTTTCTTTCTCCGGATCTTTCGGGTTACCAATGTCGTAACCGACACAGAATGAGCGCCCGGCAGCGCGCAGCAGCACGACCCGTGTGTCGGGATCCTGGTCCGCCCGATGGAGTGTGTCGAAAAGTGCCTGTTTCAAATCCGGATTGAGCGCGTTCAGCTTGTCCGGCCGGTTCATCGTGACGATGCTTACGTTGCCGTCGACTTCATAAAGTACGATTGGTTCAGTCATATTGTTCAGTTCCTCCCTGGACACGTTTTCCATTCGGCATCGGCGATGTGTTGAGCAATTTGGGATCGATCTCGACGATGCGGTATCACGAGACGCTTGCGATCATGCGGGCTTGTCATGAAAGTTCGATAATAGTAAAACGATAGAACCTTGCTCGCAAGCGCCATTCTCGCTGGCGCATAATTTTCCCGCCGCTGGTCAAGGCCCGAGGATCTTCGTTGAGGGTTCTTGGGCGATGGCTGTGGGGACAGGGCAGGAGGTCGCGGGAATGCTTAAGGATACGGGTTTACTGGCATGGATTGGAAATCTTTGGCCGCTCAGGAGATACGGCGCGATCCCGACACGCTGATCTGGAACACGCCTGAAGGTATTCCGGTCAAGCCGCTCTACACCGCCGATGATCTCAAAGGCATCAGCCATCTCGACAACCTGCCCGGCGTGAAACCCTTTGTGCGCGGCCCGCGCGCGACGATGTACACCGGACGGCCATGGACAATCCGGCAATATGCTGGTTTCTCGACCGCCGAGGCATCGAACGCCTTCTATCGCAAGGCGCTCGCCGCCGGGCAGCAGGGCGTGTCAGTCGCCTTCGATCTCGCCACGCATCGCGGCTACGATAGCGATCATCCGCGCGTCGTTGGCGATGTCGGCAAGGCGGGCGTGGCGATCGACTCCGTCGAGGACATGAAAATCCTGTTCGACGGCATCCCGCTGGGCGAAATATCCGTGTCGATGACCATGAATGGCGCGGTGATCCCGATCCTCGCGAACTTCATCGTTGCGGGCGAGGAGCAGGGAGTACCAGGCGCGCAGCTCTCGGGGACCATTCAGAACGACATTCTGAAGGAGTTCATGGTCCGCAATACCTACATTTACCCGCCCGAGCCCTCGATGCGGATCATCGCCGATATCATCGAGTATACGGCGCGGGAGATGCCAAAGTTCAACTCGATCTCAATCTCCGGCTACCACATGCAGGAGGCGGGTGCGACGCTCGTGCAGGAGCTCGCCTTCACGCTTGCCGACGGCCGCGAGTACGTCCGCGCGGCGCTGAAGAAGGGGCTCGACGTCGATGCCTTCGCGGGACGCCTCTCGTTCTTTTTCGCGATCGGCATGAACTTCTTCATGGAAGCCGCCAAGCTGCGGGCTGCACGCCTGTTGTGGACGCGCATCATGGAAGAGTTCGAGCCGAAGAAGCCGTCCTCGCTCATGTTGCGCACGCATTGTCAGACGTCGGGCGTGTCGTTGCAGGAACAGGATCCGTACAACAACGTGATCCGAACCGCGTATGAGGCATTATCGGCCGCGCTTGGGGGCACTCAGTCGCTGCACACGAATGCACTCGACGAGGCGATCGCGCTGCCGACGGAGTTTTCGGCGCGCATCGCGCGAAACACGCAGTTGATCCTCCAGCACGAAACCGGTGTCACCAGGGTCGTCGATCCGCTGGCCGGCTCCTACTATGTCGAAAGCCTCACCAACGAGCTGGCTGAAAAGGCCTGGGCGCTTCTTGAGGAAATAGAAGCAATGGGGGGAATGACGAAGGCCGTCAACGAAGGCCTGCCCAAGCGGCTGATCGAGGAAGCTGCGACTCGCAAGCAGGCTGCCATCGATCGCGGTGACGAGGTGATCGTCGGGGTGAACAAATATCGCCTTGAGCAGGAGGACGAGCTGCAGATCCTCGACATCGACAATGCGGCGGTGCGCGAGACGCAGATCGCGCGCATCGAGAAAGTGCGCCGCCAGCGCGACCCGAAACGGTGGCATGAAGCGATCGACGCGCTGCGCAGGGTTGCGAAGACCGGCGAGGGCAACATCCTGCAGGCGGCAGTGGAGGCGGCGCGAGTCCGCGCGACCCTCGGCGAGATATCGGACGCGTTGCGTGAAGCCTTCGGCGACCACGCGGCCGTGCCGAAAGTGGTCCGCAGGGTCTACGGCCCCGCCTATGAGGGTGATCCGGAGTACGAGACTCTCGTCGATCGCATCGAGCAGGTAAAGGACAGTCTCAAGGGCTCACCGAAGATCATGGTCGCGAAGCTGGGCCAGGATGGCCACGATCGTGGCGCTAAGGTCATCGCCTCCGCATTCGGGGACATCGGCTTCGAGGTGACGGCCGGTCCGCTGTTCCAGACGCCGGACGAGGCGGCCGAACTCGCAGTGAAATCGAAGGTCCACGTCGTCGGCATGTCGTCACTGGCCGCAGGCCACAAGACGCTCGCCCCCCAGCTTGTCGAGGCGCTGAAAGCAAAGGGCGCGGAAGACATCATAGTCGTGGTTGGCGGCGTGGTGCCTCGACAGGACTACAAATACCTGCTCGATCATGGCGTGGCGGCTGTATTCGGCCCCGGCACCAATGTCCTTGATGCCGCTCGTGCGGTGCTCGACCTGATGGAAGGCAAGAGACGAAATACTCCTGCGTGACGTGTCATTCGTCCACGACCGCTGCGAAGCCAGATTCAGCCGAAAATCAAGGAACAAATTGTGCTTGCAGCTCTCTCCATGGTGCCTGGTCCGGCCGACAGCCTTGAAATCCGCGATATCGAAGAGCCGGTGCCTCAGCCTGATGAGGTTGTCGTCGATGTGGCCGCGGCCGCGCTGAATTTCAGCGATACACTGATCATACGCGACCGCTATCAGGTTAAGCCACCTCGGCCGTTCTCTCCCAGCGGCGAATGCGCAGGACGGATCATTCAGGTTGGCTCAGCTGTGACCGATTTTCAGGTTGGCGATCTCGTTTGCGCCTATGTGGGATACGGTGCGGCGAGAGAGAGGGTCGCCCTGAAGGAATCGAGCCTCATACGGGTACCCGACGGAGTGTCGCCGCAACAGGCGGCTGCACTCATCGTTACCTATGGAACCGTCCTTTATGCTCTCAGGGATCGCGCCGGCCTGCGAGAAGGTGAGACCCTTTTGCTTACCGGCACGAGCGGTGGCGTGGGAAGCGCTGCTGTCGAGCTTGGCCAATTGCTTGGCGCAAATATCCTTGCCTGCACCAATGGCGACCCTTCCGCCTTGCGTGCTCAAGGCGTCAACCTGTTCGTGAACCCTGATGCTCCCGATGTGAAGCTCGCGGTGCGCGAGCTTACAGGAGGCAATGGCGCCGATGTCGTGCTTGATATCACTGGCGGATCCCTGACTGAACAGCTCGTACGAGCGACAGCCTGGGGTGGCCGCTATCTGGTGGTTGGCTTCGCAGCCGGCGAGATACCGCAGCTTCCATTGAATCTGGTGATGCTGAAATCGATCGACATCATGGGGATCCACTGGAGTGCATGGGCGCAGCGGGAAAAAGCCGCTCACAACCGCAATACCGAATGGATCCTGAGACAAGTGGCTGACGGCTTTCTTTCTCCGAAAATAGATGTGCAGCTTCCGCTCCATCAGATTTCGGACGGCCTATCCATGATTGTCGAACGCAAGGTTCGTGGAAAGATAATCATCACAATGCGATAGGTGAAGCCTCTCGCCATTGATGGTCACCCACGACCAAGCGGCCGAAGTCGGTGATCTGATCCTCCAAGCCATCAGCCGGCTTTAAGCTCGTCTCGCGCGACTTGTGGCGGCTTACGCGGAGGCAGAACAACATCGATCATCGCGCGCATCAGGCAGTCGAGAAGGCCGGCACGACCGACCTGGATGCCGTCATCGACGCCATCATCGGCGTGTCTGTGCCGAACCTATCGGGCGGCTATTCGACCAAGATGCCTAACCACCACATAACCAAGCCGGTGCTCATCGGCGAGATCCAGGCCGATGGCAGAGACGGTGTAGCAGACCTCCGGCCTCGCTGCCCGCCGCGTTCTGGAGCCGCGAGACGTTCGGCATCAAGCTGGCACCCGGCATCGACGTAGCGCTGGCACTGGTCGCCGAAGCGTGGTCGCGTACCTACCCCTCCACGGCGCTGACCTTTGCGGTGAGCGCCGCGCGCGACAAACCAGATGTCGCCGGCGCGGGGGGGCGCAAAAAGGCCTAGGATTCTGGTCTGCGTCCGACGAGATCGGAGAGCGCGCGGGCGACTGCCTGCATCAACTGCGCCTGGCTGCGTAAACCGGTTCGCTCGAAAGCTGTCTTGAGGTGAAACTTGACCGCGTCCATGGTGATCCCATGACGCTCCGCGTAGGATTTCGTGTCCTCGCCCTGCGCGAGCGCCGCGATCAGTCGGGCCGCCCCCATGGGGAGCCCAAAAATCGCGCAGATTGCCTCCGGCGAGGAGACCGCATGGGCGCCAGGATCGTGAATAAGAAACAAGACGCAAGGATCAGGCGAAATGGACCCGAGAAGCGTTTGCGGCGCCGGTAGCGGCGCCACGAGTACCGCGTAGGGCCGGCCGCCATCCCTGCGCGGCACCCGAACGACGCCGCCAGCGCCCCCGGCACGGACGCCAGCGCAATGCCGAACCAGCTCTTGCTGCGCCCCGCGATCCATTGCCTGCAGCACGCCAGCGCGGTCCAGCAGAAGGCCGTTGGCTTGCGCGGCGATGTCGCGTGCGGCTGCGTTCACGTGGATGTCACGCCCGTCGTGCCCGAGGATTACGATTCCGGCGGCGAGCCTGTCGATGGTCCGCATCAGAGCATGGACTTTGATTTCGGCCTCGGTAAACGCGCGGCGAAGCTGCAGCGCGCGCGTCAGATGCGGGAGAAACATTTCCAGCGCCCTGACTTCCGCATCCTCGAACGGCGCGCGATCAGGGCCGCGCTGGATGCCGATGAGGGCGAAGTGTCCGTTGCGCGAGGACAGGTTGCCGCCCAGACACTCCTCCAGCCCGATTTTACGAAAATACTCGTTGAGGAAAATCCGAGTGTCTGCCCGAGTGAAGTCGAGCATTGCATTGGTGGTCGACGCACCTCCTGAGTGCAGGTTGGCGAAAGCCCGCGGCGCTGGATCGAAGACGCTGAACTCGGCCCGGTAGGAACTCGTGTTTTCCGGCTGGCCCAGAATGCCGATCGGCGAAACGATGTCGGACCGCGGCAGCGCCGCGTCGAAAGATACCAAGGACGCCGAAGGACAGTCGAAGCGCGCGGCAAGGAGCTCGAGGGCGCGGCCGAGTTCGCGACCGTCCACGATGCCGTCATAGAGAGCCGTGAGAATCTGCCCGTCACCCGCCGGCATGACCGTTCCCGCCCCGCAGACGCACAGCCTCGCCGCAAAAACAATTTATGGCAAGCGTCCGGAACCCCCTACCCGTCCAGGTAGTGGCACGGCAAACGCAGCCCGCTACGGTCCGCACCGGGCGTCGCGATGACACGTTCGGCCTTCGCGCGCGGGGGATCAGCCATGCCTGTCAATTTCTGGGATAGCGAATTCACGGCGGCAGCCAGCCAGGGGGATTTCGGCGGGAGATATCTCTCCGAGCAGGCCGCCACCGTGCTGCCGGACGGCCGCATCGTCATTACGTGGGCTGCCAGTCAAGGCGAAGGCGACGGGCATTTTGGCGATTTCTTTGGCGCCATCAGGGCCCGCATCCTGAATCCGGATGGCTCCCCGGCGGGCGACAGCTTCCTCGTCAACTCGACGACGGAGAATGGAACAGACGGCGCCACGATCACCACACTGACCGATGGCCGCTTCGTCGTCACCTGGCATTCGAACGAAAATGGCGACGGCGGCTCGGGCGGCAACCTGACGATCCGCGCTCGCGTTTTCAACGCTGACGGGACGGCCGCTCTGTACAACGGCTCAACCAACGATTTCGTCGTCAACGACCAGGCGCGACACCAGGATATCCTTCCGCAAGTCGTCGCACTATCCGACGGCGGGTTCGCCGTTTCATGGCAATCACCGACGGCGCCCTTCGGTTTTCACGACATTTCGATGCGGGTCTTCACCAATGACGGGCCCGCGAGCCTGCAGCAGGCCGTCAGCCCCATCAACAACCACAGCGGTAACCCGTCAACGACGGCTCTTGCAGACGGCAGATACGTCGTCGGCTGGCACAGCGACATGGGCGGAGCCGACGATGTGGTCGCCCGGATCTTCAATGCCGACGGCACGCCGGCGGTCGAGGGCGGCAGCCTGTTCACGCTCAGCACCCCGGGCTCGACCGTGGGCGATCAATACGAACTCGACCTCGCCACGCTGTCCGATGGCCGCTTCGTCGCCGTGTGGGTGACAAACACCGGCTCGGACGGCGGCATGGGCGACGGCGACATGCAGGGAATCCGCGCCCGCGTGTTCAATGCCGACGGCACGGCCGACATGACGGTGAATGGCGGCAACGATTTCCTGGTCAACACGACGACCGCCCACGAGCAAAGACGGCCGCAGGTCGCCTCGACACCCGACGGCGGCTTCTTTATCAGCTTCTCGTCGAAGAAAGACCCTTCGGGCAACTTCGAAGATAATGTATTGGGGCGCCACTTCGACGCCGCCGGCATTCCGGACGGCAATGACTTCGTGATCAAGGAAGGCCCGGGAGCAGGCGGCGGCGCCTACACGGTGCCGAACGACATCATCGGCATGCCGGACGGGCGCGTGTTTGCGCTCTACAAGAACGACGCCATCGATTTCAATGACCTTCAGGGCGTCTTCCTCGACTTCAGCACGACGGGCAAGACCGAAGACGGCAACGGCTCTCTCAACACGCTGGTCGGAACCCGCTTCGCCGACATGCTCAACGGCCTGGGCGGAAGCGACACGATTTACGGCGGCGACGGCGACGATGTGCTCGATGGCGGCATCGGCAACGACACGCTCAACGGCGGCAGCGGCAACGACACGATCGTAACGCAGGTCGGTGACACGGATACGATCGACGGTGGAGCCGGCGACGACACTGTCGAGGTGCGCGCCACAGCCGGCGCCGATGTCGCCAATGTTCTCTTTGATGGTTCCGGTCTCACAGCGATCGGTGGCAGCATGGAGAGTATCGAGACGGTTTCCATAGACCTGGGTGGCGGCAACGACACGCTGGACTATTCGGGTTCATCCGCAAGCGTTGCGGTGAACCTGCAGGCCCTGACCGCATCAGGCTTCGCCTCGATCGCCGGCGTGGAGCACGTCAACGGCGGCAACGGTGGCGACACGCTGATCGGTGGCGGCGGGGTCAATGTGCTCATGGGCGGCGGCGGCGGCGACACGCTCAACGGCGGCACAGGCGCCGACCGGATGTCCGGTGGCATCGGTGACGACACATTTTTTGTCGATTTGGCCGGCGATGTGGTGATCGAGGTGGCCGGCCAGGGCACGGACACGGTTAATGCCAGCGTCAGCTACGTGCTCGGCGCGAACATTGAAAAGCTGACGCTGATCGGAGGCGCCGGCATCACCGGCATCGGCAACGCGCTCGTCAACACCATCACGGGCAATACCGGCAACAATGTGCTCGATGGCCGTGGAAGCAAAGACACCCTCAAAGGCGGCGGCGGCAACGACACCTATGTGCTGAGCAACGGAACAGACACCGTTGTCGACAGCAGCGGAATCGACACGATCACATCGTCGATTTCACGCAACCTCGGCGGTTACGGCGCCATCGAGAAGCTGACACTGCTCGGAAGCGCGTCAAGCAGCGGCATCGGCAACGCGCTTGCCAACACCATCACCGGCAACGGCGGAGCCAACATGCTGAATGGCATGGGCGGTCATGATATCCTGATCGGCGGGCTCGGCCGAGATACCATGACCGGCGGGCTGCACAATGACACCTTCGCGTTCCTCGCAAAAACGCATTCGTCAGCGAACCACGCCAAGGCCGATGTCATCAAGGATTTCGACGATAGCGGCAATGACCGGATCGACGTCTCGGCGCTGTTCGGCCCAAGGATGAGCTATATCCACGACAGGGCTTTCACCAAGGCAGGGCAAGTGCGCATCAACGACGTCGGTGGCGCCGACGTGATCGTCGAGGTCAACGTTGGTGGAAGCCTCGCCGCGGACTTCTCGATCCGGTTGACCGCAACCACGCTGTCCAGCATGACCGCAACCGATTTCATTTTGTAACCGGCAGGCGACCGCGCGACGGCATTGGTCGAAGGCCAGCAGGCAGCGTCGCCGTAGCGGCGCGGCTCGCGCTAACGCACACCCGACAGGATCAGGCTGGCAACTCGACGCGGATGCTGGCGCCAGTCCGGCGGGCCGCGCATGAGGTGAGCCGCCAGCCATTGGCGTCAACGATTTCCTTGGCAACGGCAAGGCCGAGCCCAGTCCCCGCGGCAGCCTCACGATCACGCTCCAGCCGTTCATTGCGCGCGAGCGCCTGCTCGAAGGCGGCGCCACTCAATCCCGGTCCGGAGTCATGAACCTCGACCCGGTGTCCGACGTTGTGGCGGCGAAGGCCGATCACGATCCGACCCTGCTTCGTGTATTTGATCGCATTGGAGACGAGATTGGCGGCGACACGCATCAGAGGATAAGCCGCCACCTTTGCGTCCGGTGCGGCAAGCACCAGCCTCAGTTCAAGTCCCTTGTCCTCCGCCTCGGAGGCGAACATGTCCGCAATGCCGCGCAGAACGTTGTGGAGACCCGGTTCTGGGTTGCCTGCGGCGGTTTCCGTCGCTTCCACATCCGATGCGCCGTTCTGGCTTCCAGCCGTCGAAGAAATCACGGGATTCGTCGCCGGCTGATCTGCCAGTCGTTCGGCGACGAGCCGTTCCATGTAGCCGAGCGCCGATTCGAGCTGGCCGATGTCTGTCGACTTGCCCGCCTCGGCGTTGAACATCTGGCGAAGCGACAAGCGCAAGGCGTGCATCGGCTGACGCAGGTCGTGAACTGTATCCTTCACGCTTTCCTCGCGTCGCAGCGCCTGCGCGGTCACCTGCGCGTAGCGCTGCTCCAGCAGAGCAAGCCGCTGGCCAAGCGTCGCATTGCGCTGGGCATGAGCAACGGTTTCCTCCATGGCTGTCTGGCGCAGATGATTATAGTTGTCGAAAATGGCCAGACCCATCATCAGCGCGTCGAAAAGGAGCGCGAGGCGGATGGCGTCGTAGGTGGTAATGAATGTCGGTTCGAACCCGAAGCCATATCGCCCGGTGAAAAGGACCGCAGGAATGAGGCCCGCAAGCCAGGCAAACACGTAGAAACGGACCTCGCGAAAACGCGTCCACGCCGCGACGATGCCGGCTGTCAGATAGCTCAGCGTAGTCACCGAGATCATCACGACCAAGAGCCGCTTCAGGAGCTGCGGGTCGGTCGCCCAGAGCACGACATCGACCGCAAGCACTGCAATCACGACCGCCTGCAACACGCGATGCATGATCGGATGATATCGCGCGGTTTGCAGGAAGGTGATCGCGAACAATCCGGCGAAAATCATGACGCCCGAGCCCGCCACCACGGATGCCATCGTGTTGAAGCGAGGAAAATCCGGCCAGACGTATTGAAACGCCGCCCCGTCGGCATGCGCGACGTACATGAGCACGGACAGAAGGTACCCTGCATAGGCGGCAAATACCGGCTGGCGAAGCACAATGAGAGCCACGGTCGCCAGCGCGATCATGACGAGCATCATGCCGTAGAAGGCGTAGCTCTTCGCATTGCTCACGAGCGCCTGGGCATCGAAACTCTGCGGCGTCTCCACCGACATCTGGATTCTCGATGAGCCTTGCGAATAGTAGGAGACGATCAGCGTGGCGGCCTCGCCCGGCATTAGTTCAAAGGGCGCGACCATTTGCGGATTGTCGATCGGCCGCGCACTGAACGGGCTGTCTTCGGTCAGTTCGAG
>DATJTE010000123.1:0-3354 GCA_035503715.1 Rhizobiaceae bacterium
CCGGCGACGGCGTGGCCGCAAGGCAGCCAGCCGTCAGCGAGGCAGCCATCATGGCGCCGAGGCCAACCTGCCTGAGAACGTGCAAGCCTGCGCGCAACTCACGACTCCATGTTCGGCGGGCCGGAGGAAAAGTGCGGCCCACACGTGATGTAGGGTGGGAAACAAGTTTCCGAAGGACGCGTCGCCGGGCTTGATCCGATCCAGCCGGCATCGGTTCCTTGCCGTCCCATGCCGGTTTTTCCCGGTTGAAGCGTCATGGGCGGAAGACGTGACGGGCCGAAGCGTGCGGCTGCAAGATCCGTCTCCTTTCCAACATTTCCCAAAACATAAGCGGGATTGTTTTGGCGCTGTCACAACGATGTTGCGATCGGCCTCGTATGACGACCACGCAATTTTTACTGCAAAAAGAAAAAGGGGAGCCTTCGGATGTTCAATAGTTCAGCGCCGCAAACGATCAACCGCACCATGGTCCGACGCCTGATCGCGGGAACGATTCTCTCACCGGTGCTTTTTACGGCTTCTCCGGCATTTTCTCAAACCGCAGGCAATCCGCACGAATTGCTCGTCGGTGCCTCGATCTATGCCGGCAAGGCCTCGACCGTCACCGTCGGGCAGACCCTGCCGACCGGAGCAGCGGCCGTGGCCGACGGCACGTTTCCCGGTGTCTTCAACAATCTGTCGGTCGATTCGAACTTCGGCGTGACCGCGCCGGTCGTGATCAAGAAATTCCATCTGGAAGGGCAGCGTCTGGCCGAAATCGGCGAAGTGACCGTACCGGCCGACATCGCGGTGACGAGCTTCAGCTCCAAATCCGAATTGTCCCTGCATCTGTCGCCCGACGGCAAGGCCGTGACCTTCATGGGTTATGACGCCACGGTGAATGCGCTCGACGTCTCCAACTCCAATTCACCCAACCATGTCGATCCGACCAACCCGGACACCGGCGTGCATGCCCGCGTGGTCGCGGAATTGGATTTCGACGGATCGCTGCACCGGACCAAGGTCAACATCTACAGCGGCGACAACGGCCGCGGCGCGATCCGCGCCAACCGGGTCAATGGCACGCCGGCGGACCAGTATTTCACCGTCGGCAATGCCGGCAACGGCAGCGGCATCCAGCCTGCGCTGATCGTCGACGACACCGGCGTCCAGCTCGCGACGCCCGGCGTCGATAATTCCGACACCGTGGTCGGCGTGCAGCAGGGAACGCCCGGCAGCAAGAACGGCTTCCAGTTCGGCTTCGCGGTTGGCCAGCTGGGCCTTGCCGCGGACAAATCCGGCAAGGACGATAATTTCCGTGGGCTGGCCATCTTCAACAACACGCTTTACGTGACCAAGGGCAGCGGCAGCAACGGCATCAACACCGTGTATCAGGTCGGTCAGGCCGGAGCGCTGCCGACCCGCGATACGGCGACGACGACGAGCTTCAGCATTCTTCCCGGTTTTCCCAGCAATCCCTCGGCGAACTCCGGCGCCAACGGGTTCTATCCCTTCGGCATCTGGTTCGCCAACGCGACCACACTCTACGTCGCCCAGGAAGGTGACGGCGTGCTCGCCGACGCCGCGACATCGCCGACGTCAGGCCTGCAGAAATGGGTTTATGCCAACGGCGCCTGGAGCCTTGCCTACACGCTGCAGAAGGGCCTGAACCTCGGCGTTGGCTATCAGGTCAAGGGCTATCCGACCAATCCGGCCACGGGCGGCCTGCGCAACATCACGGGACGCCTGAACCATGACGGCACCGCGACGATCTTTGCGGTCACCTCAACCGTGAGCAGCTCGGTCGAACCCGGCGCCGATCCGAACCAGGTCGTCGCCATCACCGACCGCGTCGCGGCGACGGTGCTTCCGGCCAATGAAGCGTTTGAAACCGTGGTGCCGCCTGCGTTCGCCACGGTCTACCGCGGCGTCTCGTTCGCGCCCGTCAATTGCGATGGCGACCATGGCCAGATGAAGGACGAGGGTCACGGCAACGATGATCGTGGTCATGGCAATGACGCCGGACATCAGGACGACGCCTGCGGCCCGACCAGGATCGCTGCCGGTCACTGATCCCTTGCCCAACCCGCGGGCTGCATTCCGCCGCCGGTCAGGTCAGACCGGAAATCGGCACAACGCGATCGGCCACAGCCGGTCGCGTTCTTCATGAAGACGCCAGCCTTGGCGCGCCGCAAGGTCGTCGATGGAAGTTCACAGAAGTGCCGCTTGTAGTCGAGCGAGAACTGGCTGAAGTGCCAGAAGCCGTGCCTGACGGCGATGTCGTAGACGCCGGCGTGCGGATCGCCGCATCGCTTGAGATCCCGGCGAACCCGATTAAGCCTCGTGGCGCGCCAGTAATGCATCGGGCTGGTGCCGAGCACGTCCTGGAAGCAATAGCCAAGCTTGCGCGGGCTAGCGCCGACCGCCTTGCAGACGTCGAGCACCGACAGCGGACGGTCGGGCCGTGCGAGCATCATCTCGCAGGCTCGCTCAACCGTTCGCCTGCGCTCGGCCATGCTCCATCCGACGTCGCAGGGGTGAGCGCTGGAAAGCATGTTCATGGTCTCGACCAGCAGCGCATCCTCGAGCGCTCGTCGAGCGGCGGGATCGTCGAACGCCGACGGCGTCGCGGCGAGGCCGTCATGGACGGTCGCGAGCAGATGGCGCAGCCGCGCAACGATCGCATCGTCCATCTCGAGCACGCATAGTTGATGCCACGCGCTGCGGGGCAACTCGATCGCCAGGTTCGCGGCGAGTTCCTCGATCAGCGTGGCGCTCATGACGATGCCGCGGAGCTCAAACCCTTTCGGCGTGCACAGGTCGACGTCGGCATCGATGCAGGCGATGACCTTGGAGCCCGTGACGCTGGAGCCGTTGAAATTGACTTCACCGGAGGCGCGCCAGGGCAGTCCGATGCCGAAGCTGTTGACGCCGAGCCGGCCGTACTGGCGAACCTGCTGGCTCGTGACCTCGCGGAAGATCTCGATCCGCGGCAGCGAGAGCTGGGTGAAGCTGCCGTGGAAGGCGCCGGCGCTGATCTGGTCATAGCCGAGTTGCCAGTGGCCCAGATTTTCGCAGTGCTCGTCCACGTCGCTGCTGCAGATTTGCAGCACGCTCGCGGTCGGTGGCGAGGCGGAGAGGGCGCCAGATGGTGTGCTTAAGTCCATGACTTCAAAGCGACTTTCTCCAATCTTCCCGCCGGCAGGAAACGCGCTGATCGAAGCGTCCTTTGCCGGAATTATTGCCGTATCTCGATAACGCTGCAAGCGCGTCCGGGCGCAGTCTGCCTCGCCAGCCTGTGCCGGCAGGCGAGAGCGGAGAACGAAGATGCGACCGAGCGAGATCATGCGCGGCTGTCCCGCCGCGCCGAAGGCC
>DATJTE010000124.1:0-10683 GCA_035503715.1 Rhizobiaceae bacterium
CTACCCACTACCCACTACCCACTACCCACTACCCACTACTCACTATTCCCGACTGCCGATTGCCGACTGCCGCACTCACTGCCGACTGCCGTCTTCACCCGAAATCCCGCACCCTCGGCTCACCCCGCGCCGCCGGCATCAGTTCCGTCACCGCCCAGACCAGCGCGTCGACCCGATCCGGCGAGCGTCCGCCGCTCAATCCGTCCCTGCCGAAGTCGCACATCTCGTCCTCGAGTGCTGCAAACTGTCCGGCATGCACGACCCGGCTCTGTTCGTAGAACGCCGCCACCGGCTCGGCGCGCAGCCATTTGCCGCGCTGCGCCCTGACAGGACGCACCGGCACCGTCTGATCCACCGTGCGGATGACCTGCACCACCATGTCGCCGCCCTGGTTCACCTCGGCGACGATGCAGTCCGCCTCCAGCCGATGATAGAGCGACACCGCGCGCGCCGCCCATTCATGCGGCTTGGCAGCACCCACCGTCGCATCGGCAAGCACATAGACTTTTCCGTACGCGTCCTGCCCCGCAGCGACGATGCCGCACGCGTCCGAATTTTTGCGCGAGCTCGCCGGTGGGTCGACAGCCACGACGATCCGCCTCAGCTCCGCCGGCCGGTGTCCGCGCGCCGCATCGATCTGCGCGCGCGACCACAGCGCGTCATCGCGATCCTCGACCAGTTCGCCGTCCAGCTCCTGCCGCCCGAGCCGCTGGCGGCCGTAGCGGTCGCGCATCGCCTTGACGAAGCCTGGGGCCAGATGCCCCGCATTGTCGTCGGTGCGCATCCGCTCGATCCGCGTATCGGGATCGGCCAGCAGCCGCTTCATCAGCTTCGTCGCCTTCGGCGTCGTCGTCACGATCTGCTTGGGCGAGACGCCCAGCCGCAACCCGAACTGCAGCATGTCGAACGTCTCTTCGGCGTGCTTCCATTTTGCCGCCTCGTCGCACCAGGCGGCGTCAAACTGCGGCCCGCGCAGGCTCTCCGGATCCTCCGACGAGAACATTTGGGCGACCTGCCCTTCCGGCCATACCAGCCGCCGCCGCGTGGCCTCGAAGCGCGGCCGGCCGCCGCGCAGCGCATCCTTGGTCAGCGACAGGATGCCGCTCGGCCCTTCGATCATCACCTCGCGCACATCGGAGAGCGTCTCGCCCACCAGCGCGATGCGCCTGTGCTTCACCCGATCTGCGAAAGGCGAAAAGCCGCGCACCAGCGCGTGCACCCATTCCGCGCCCGTCCGCGTCTTGCCGGAGCCGCGCCCGCCGATCACCAGATACGTGCGCGGTTTCACTCCCAGCGGGCGCTGCGTGATGCGCGCATGGCCGAACCATTCGTCCATGGCGCGCACGCCCTCATCATTCGTGAAATTCCTCTCGGCCCAGCCTTTCTGCATGCGCATGAGCCAGCTCGACGATCCGTTCGTCGACACGCTCGAGGATTCCGGCGACTTCGTCATCGCTTCTCTTCTGTTGTTCGGCCGCCTTCTCGGCAGCCATTGCATCGAACCGTTCGGCGAGCCGCAGCAGCACCGACAGCGCGTCGAGATCCATCTTCTTGAGCAGGCCGCCCGAGCGCTCCATCACCCCGATGAACATGCCGATCTGCCGCGACAGCATCGCGCCCAGCCGCAGAAACTGCTCGTCGAGCGACAGTGGCGCTGCTCCCTCCACCTCCACCGCCTCCGCATCTGCGCTCTCCGCACCCTCTTCGGCCGACGTAGCCAGCCGCTCCATCGGCACCGATATCGTGATGCCGGTTTGGCGCGCGACGGCGGCGACTGCTCGTTCGGCAAACGGCAGCAGCGGCAGGCCGTGTTCTTCCAGCACCGCGATCGATCGCTCGACCTGGGTGCCGGTCACATCGCCGGTGTCCCAGCAGGAGTCCGCCCGGTCGTACTGGGCCTTCACCCAGCCGTGTCGATTGGCGTGCGCGTTGAGCGTGGTCCGGCGGCGGCGCATCGCCAACGCGAGCCGCGTCACAGTCGGGGGCGCACCGGCCGCAAGCGCGCGCCCGGCGATCTCTTCCTCGCCGGCAATCAACGGAGGACGTGGAATGGTCGTGATCCTTTTCCAGCTTGGGTTCCTCGCCCCACGAAGTGGGGAGAGGTGTCGCCGCGCAGCGGCGACGGAGAGGGGTTCTACCTTCTCCCCTTTGTGGGAGAGGGTGTCGCCCTCGGGCTTGCTGCGAAGCAAGCACGAGACAAGGCGACGGATTTGGAAGAAACGAGAGGCGGCAGGTTGATGCCTCTTCAAGACACACCACTCCGCCCGCTCCGGCGCCGTTCCGGTTCGTTCGCTGCTCACACTTTTTGGACGATAGCTGAACCTTACCAGAGCGCCGTCACGGTGTCAAGAATAAATTCCTATGTTTTTTTGGCCTCGAACTCGCGCGACAGGACCGGGAGTGAGACGCACCCACCCTTCCCTCGCGCCTTACGTGCCCGCCGTCGTCGTCCGTGCGCGGTTAGTGATCAAACCGCTGGACGTTTGTATTCATTTCCGCAATGGATTTTCTGCCAGATTCAGCGAAGCGGGGGAGCGAGGAAGGTTGCCCAGGATCCACACCCAGTGGACTGTCGTGCTGCTGGCGGCGGGCCTGCTAGCCTTGCTTGGCATTGTCGCTGCGACCTTCTGGCTGAGCTGGCAGGCGCAGTCTTTGACCGCCCAGGTGCTCGGCATTCGCGAAATGCGCGTTTCGGCGGTGGAGCTCCGGAACGGCCTTCTCAGCGCCGAAACCAGCCAGCGCGGTTTTCTCTATTCAGGCAACGAAGTCTATCTGGCGCCGTTCGACAGCGCCAACGCGGCGGCGCGCCGCGAAGCGAGCGAGCTCGAACAGGCGCTGGAGGCCTTCCCGGAGTTCCGGCCAATGGTCGAGCAGCTTTCCGGCATCGTCGGGGCCAAGATAGCGGAAATGGAGGAGGCAATCGCGCTGAAGCGCGCCGGCCGCGATGACGAGGCGATGGACCACTTCCTCACCAATCGCGGCAAGGCGCTGATGGATCAGATGAACCTCTTCGTCGGCGGCATTGTCGAGACAGCGGACAACCTCCTGATCGACGGTGTTCGCGAACAGAGGGAAAGCACCGAGTTGCTTCGGCTCGTGTCAATCGCCGGCGGCATACTCATCATCATGGTTGTGGCCGCCGCGACGGCGGTGTTTGCGCGAACGACACGCGAGATCGCTGGCGCGCGCGACGAGGTGAACGCCGTGAATGCGACGCTTGAGCAGCGCGTTGACGACCGCACCTCGGCGCTGAAGGCGGCGCTCAACCGGTCCGAGCTTCTGCTCGCCGAAGTCAACCACCGCGTCGCCAACAGTCTGGCGCTGGTCGGTTCGCTGGTCCGGCTGCAGGGCAATGCGAGCAAGGACGCTGCGGTCAAGACCGCGCTCTCAGAGACGCAAACGCGCATTCAGGCGATCGCGGCGGTGCACAAGCGCCTCTATGCGTCCGGCGAGGTCGGCCTGGTTGCGCTCGACGAATATCTGTCGGGCCTGCTGGATAGCCTTGTCGCAACGATGCGCGCGGAGGGGCATGGCGGTTCGCTCACCTACGAACTCGAGCCTGCCACACTTGCCACCGACGCCAGCGTCAACATCGGCGTGGTGGTCACCGAGCTTGTCACCAACGCCTACAAATATGCCTACCCTGACGGCAGCGGCGGGGACATCCGCGTGCGGATGAAAAAGCTCGCCGCCGCCCGCCTGGAGATTGTGGTTGAGGACGATGGCGTCGGGCGCGGCACCGGGGACATCCGCGGCACCGGCCTCGGTACCCGGATCGTTAAAGCGATGGCGACGAATCTCGGCAGCGAGGTCCAATATCTTGACCGCAAGCCTGGGACAGCCGCCGTTTTCTCGATCGCCACTGCCCATTGAACGGCCTTGATAATAGGACCTTTGGCCACTCGTCGAGCCGCCCCCGATGCGCTACGCTCCTCAATAAACGGACGGAGGCGGGCAGTGTTGGGGCTGCGTCGTTGTTCATGATGCGGTCTGGAACGTGGGCGGCGATCCTTGTCGTTCAGGCGCTGCTGGGCGCCATGCTTGCCGTCGCGCAGGACGAACCTTCCGGCATCGTCACGCCAGTCGTGCTGCCGCCCTTCAACGCCAACGCACCGGCCTGTTCACCACCGCCGGGATTGGCAAAGTCGCTTGTCTTCCTGCAGGACAATGAGCGCGAATTCATGCAAGGCGTCAGTGCCGGCCTCGAAAAGGCCGCAGCGGATCGCGGCCTCGCCTATCGCGTCGCCCTGGCGAGAAACGACTCTGCCCTGATGCGCAAACAGGCGGAGGAAGCCCTCGCCGAAAAGGCTGGCGCGGTGGTCGTCGCTCCCGTCGATCCGCGTGCGATGACCCGGCCGCTACAGCAGATTCTGTGGTCGGGCGCTTATGTCGGCGCGGTGGTTCCACCGCCGGCGACCACGATCCTCAACGCGCCGCAATACGAAACGGGCAAAGTGCTCGCCGAAGCCGCCGCGCAATACATCGAGGAAAAGCTGAACGGCCGGGCGAAGGTCGTGCTGCTGACCCACGACAGCAACCAGTTTCTGGCGCCGCGCTTCGTCGCGATGCGCGACGTTCTCTCCAAGCTTCCCGGCGTCGCGATCGTAGCCGATATCTCGCCTGTCACCGTCAACAAGGCCGGCGGTCTGGCAACGATGCAGACGGTTCTGCTTGCGCACCCGACCGTTGATGTGGTGCTCGGCGCCGATACCGTCGTGCTCGGCGCGCTCGAAGCGCTAAGGCAAGCCGGCAAGGCGCGTCCGGATCAGTTCCTCGGCGGTATCGATGGCGAACCGGAAGCCGTCGCGGAGATCAAAGGCGGGGACAGCCCCTATAAGGCGAGCGTCAGCCTCGCCTCCCCCGTCTTCGCTTACGCGATGGGTTCGCATGCCGCCGACTGGCTGGAGGGAAAGAGCATCCCGCAAGCGATGGACGTTCTGCCAGTTGCACTCGATGCCGGGAACATCGCGCAATATGAGGCGCACCTGACTGATCCCGGTGCGGTTTACGCCGATCCGGCGCGGCGCAACCAATATCTCAGTATGTACGGCAACATTTGTTACGGCACACGCGACCAATACTTGAACTTCCCCTGGTCATCCGAACGCAAATAACTGAGCCACGCGCCCTCGAACAAATCAGGAACAAATTCCTTGCGTCGCCTGCCCGCCTCTGCCATCCTGTTCCTCCCGAAATTCGTCCCTTGAGGAACAGACCCATGGCCGAGTATGCTGCTCAGCCGGCCGGCGAAGCCGTGCCGGAACCTGACGCCGACCTCGAAGCGGCGTGTGACGAGGCGATCCGCGTCTGCGGCGGCGACATGCGCGCCGCGATCGTCTCGCTGATCCTCGCCAACACTTTCCTGAAGCGCGAGCTGGCGCTCACCCGCCCTGCCGTCTCCTATGGTTTTTCGCGCGGCTGGCACCGCAACCGATGACCAGCGCAGGCGCGATACCGTCGTCCTCACAGCACGAAATCATACGCCGCCAGCGAAGGGACGAACTTGACCAGGATGGTCATCTCGGCCGCATTGTCGTTGTCCGTATCGACCTGGACCATCACATCATTGCCGGCGTCGATGAACCGCACTTCGCCGACGACATTTGCCCTGAACGCGAGCGTCGCGCGCCAGGCAAAACTCTGGTTGCCGGCCAAGAACGGATTGGCGTCGATCCGGCTGAGATCGATGCGGTCGCCGCCAGCACCGGCGCTGTGAACGAAATCCGACACGACATCCCGCGTCGCGACGGTAAGGCCGCTTTCGGCGGTGCTCAGATAGCGCACCGTGTCGCGAACGCCGTCATCGCCAAAGTCGTTGAGAAATATCGTGTCGCCGCCCAGTCCCCCGATCACGATGTCCGCGCCTGACGCGCCAAGGATGTTGTCGTTTCCGCCACGACCGTCGATCACATCGTTTCCGGAGTAGCCATTCAGACCATTGGCTCCATTGGTTCCGTAAATCTTGTCGGCTCCGCCGGAGCACAGGACGCTTTCGAAACCGCTGATCGTATCGACGCCAAACCGGCCGAAGTTCTGCGCTGTCGTCTTGGCAAGATCGATCACGATGCCGGGACCGCCGCTTTGGACGAGAGCGCCGTAGCCGTCATTGGACTCGTAGAGGAAAGTGATCGTGTCAGTTCCGGCGCCGCCGCGCAAAACGTCATTGCCGGCGCCGGCGTTAGCAGTGTCGTCACCTCCCGCGAGATCGACAAAGTCGGCGCCGTCACCATCGTGGACGAAATCCCCGCCGGTTATTCCGCCCCGGTAGGTATCGTTCCCGAAACCAAGATAGGCGGTTTGTAGACCCGTCGACCGGCTGGCGTCGATGCGGTCGTTGCCGTCGAAGGTGAAGATCGGGCTCCCTGCCGCCTGCACGGCGATAAAATCATCCTGAACGCCAAAAAAATCGGCGGCGTTGTTCAGGTTCCCGGCAGTGTCGCCGTTGACGATTTTCGTGACCATCAGTTCATCCTCCTCACAGCACAAAATCATACGCGGCCAGCGACGCCACGTTCTGAATCAGGATCGTCATTTCGGCGCCATTGTCGTTGTCCGTGTCGATCTGAACGATCACATCCGCGCCGGCGTCGATGAACCGCACTTCGCCGACGACATTTGCCCTGAACGCGAGGCCGCCGCGCCAGGCAAAACTCTGGTTGCCTGCGAGAAACGGGTTGGCGTCGATGGCACTCAGATCGATGCGGTCGCCGGCAGCACCCGCGCTGCGCGCGAAGCCCGATACGACATCCCGCGTCGCGACGGTGAGGCCGCTTTCCGCGGTCCTCAAATAGCGTACGATGTCGCGGTCGCCGTCATCGCCGATGCTCGGATATATGGTGTCGCGGCCCAGTCCACCGATCAGGATGTCCGCGCCCTCTTCGCCTGAGACGATGTCGGTTCCGCCGCGTCCGTCGATCACATCGTTTCCGGATCTGCCATCCAGAAGATTGGCCCCGGTCGTCCCGTAAATTTTGTCATTGCCGCCGGAACCGGTGACATTTTCGAAACCGCTGATCGTATCGACGCCAAACCGGCCGAAGTTCTGCGCGGTCGTCTTCGCAAGATCGATCACGATGCCCGGTCCGCTGCTAAGCGAGCTGCCGTAACCATTGTCAGATTCAACGATGAAAGTGATGATGTCTACGCCGGTGCCGCCGCGCAGAATGTCGTTTCCGGCGCCGACGCTGATCTGGTCCGCGCCGCCTGCGAGGTCAACGAAGTCGTTGCCGTCACCATCGGCAACCAGGTCCGCCCCCGTTATCCCACCTCGGTAGGAATCGTTCCCGAACCCAAGATATGCTTGTTGAAGGCCTGCCGACCGGCTGGCGTCGACGCGATCGTTTCCATCGAAGGTGGAGATAAAGCCACCGGTTGCCTGAACGGCGATGAAGTCATCCTGGGCGCCGAAAAAATCGGCGGCGTTGCCGAGGTCGCCGGCGCTGTTATTGTTTACGATTTTCGTGACCAATGCTCATCTCCCTCAGAGATCGCTGTCGCCCCCAGCGGAGACCCAAGGGTAGATACGCGCAGAGGTTGCGTCTAGTATCGATGCGTATCCCGTTTTAGCTACGCGGCTGGCATCGCAACCGCGACCGGAGAGAGTGAACCGCCAGCAAGTGTGACGCCCTCCCCGGGGCCTTACTTGCAACGCAATTGCCGCGTACCGTTTTTGCATCGTTTTTTGGGCCGGCATGGCTCGCTGCGGTGTCAGAGACTTCGACCCGCCATTTCTCCAGACGACGATCGGTTCGCGGCGTGTGACACGGGTCGCCCGCCCTGATCGCGTTAATGGAGAAATCAATGTTCAAGTTCGCGCAGAAACCCCACGCGAAGCGGCTCCCTGCCGCTGCTGACCCGATCGTCCGCCGCGCGCCGCTTGCCACGCCCGAGGAGCAGGCCGAACGCGCACGGCGCGCCGATACGGATGGAACGCGCCGCCGCATCCGACAGTTGGTCGAGGACAACAGGCTGCGCTGAGCAGCCGGAAAGAGGACGGCTCTTGATACATCAAGCGAACGAACGGGCGCGCGAAACGATGATGCGCTTTCTTGGTCATGATGGCGGCAGCCAGATGGTCTCCGCCACCGACGCGATCCGCGCGGTTCGCCGCGAGCATCCCTCACTTGGCGCAAGCGACCTGCACCTGACCGACATGATCGCCGGCACGGCGATCATGCTTGATCTCGACGTGGAACTGGATGATGGCGCGCAGCAGACCGCGCTCTTCGACCGCTGGTCGCCCGATGGTGTCGCGTGACGCCGCCGCTCGATCCACGACCCCGCCGCTTCACCCTGCCCGAACTCTTCTATCTCGTGACGCTCGCCGGGACGCTCGCCTATTTCGGCTACCTGGTTTTCACCAGCATTCACGTCTAGCCGCGCCTGCCACTCGTTCCGCCTACCCCAGAAAGTACCAGAGGATCGTTCCATAGACCGCTGCGCCGAACAGCGCGGCAGATCCCATGCCATTGAGAAGATAGCCGCCAGCCACGGGCCGCACGACCAGGCTGACCGCGAGCTGTGCCATCGCGATCAGGGCGCCGGCGGCAAACCAGAGCATTGTTCCCTCCCCGCCGTTACACTTCCACGACCTGCACGCCGCGGGGTCTCATCGGGCGTGTGTGGAAGGTCGCGACGACCTGTCCATCCGCCGCGATGAGAGCGGCCGCCTGGAGCTGGTCGCCCGAACGGAAGCGGTCGTTGTGGTACTCGTCGAGGAGCCGCTGGCGCGCTGTCTGCTTGGCATCGAAGATCGAGCAGGACACGCTGACATCGTCGACATCGACGTCGCCGAAGACCATCCGGTAGCACCTGATCGTCAGCGTTTCGGTGGCTTGCATCGCGCATCCCCGCTTGCTTCAGCCAACAAAAAAGGCCGGGGGTAACCCGGCCTCTCTCGCACGCGTTGGAAACTCGAAGCGCCGAAGCCGTGCCAGTACATCCGTGGTCACGGCGGCGCTGAGCTTTACGCGGCCTGCAGGTTCTCGGCGGCGAACTTGCCGTTGCGCTGGTCTTTCACGACCTCGAAGGAGAGCTTCTGGCCCTCGACGATGGTGCGCATGCCGGCGCGCTCCACGGCGGAGATGTGAACGAACACATCGGCCTTGCCGTCATCCGGCTGAATGAAGCCAAAACCCTTGGTGGCGTTGAAGAACTTTACGGTTCCAGATGTCATGGCGATTTCCTTTCAAATCGACAGAGTCTCGCCCGCCCGGCCGAATGCCGTGCGATGCGCGTAAGATCGATGTTGAAGGAGAAGTCGCTTTGGCGCGTAGGCGCCGAACAAGATTCGACAGACAAGACCGATAGCGGTGATGTAGTGCACGAATGTGTTCGCGGCAAGGCGGCGGCCATGTTTCTTTGCGCGTCGCGGGCTCGCGTCGCTGATCATCGCCAGCAATTTCCCGGAGCGAGCTGGCGTTGAGGCGTGATGCGGCGCGCGCATCGACGGAATAGTTAGCGTTCAGGGATGGCTTTTGCGGGCGTGGCGCTCTTCATACGCGAACTCGGCGCATATTGCGTCGCGTCCCTGCCCGCCATTCTGGCTGACTAATGCGGAAGTGCTGCGGCGCTTCTCGGAAACGGATCATCCTTTGCAAGTTCTCGTACGCGACAACAATGTCGAGCAGGCTTTGCGCGTCCTCAAGAAGAAGCTTCAGCGCGAAGGCGTGTTTCGCGAAATGAAGGCGCGGCGGGCTTATGAAAAGCCGTCCGAGAAGCGGACGCGCGAGAAGGCGGAAGCGATCCGCCAGGCCCGCAAGGCGGCGCGCAAGCAGGCGCAGCGCGACGGTCTTTTGCCCGCCCCGAAGAAAAAGGTGATCGCGCCGCGCAGCCCTGCGCCTCGCGTCTGACGAGACTCTCTTATGGACGAAGCTACAAAGCTCGCTGTTCAAAACCAGGATAACGCCGCGCGACAAGGCGGAGCAGAAGACGATCGCCGCGCGGTCCATTATGGACGCCGAGGTCGTGGCGCGGGAGAAGACTGCCCGCCTGAAGGCGCTTCGCCTCGCACACGAGGCTGAAGAGCTTGCCAACGCGCCGACACCGCCTGTTGCAGACAAGCGGCGCGAGCAGAAGCCGCGCGTCAAGGCAAAATAGCTGGCGCTCACCCAGCCCGATGTCTCCTGCGGTTTTTCGCGCGGCTGGCACCGCAACCGCGACAGGGAAGGCCCCGACAGGGAAATCCACGACAGGAAGAGTGACGCCGCCCCTTGCCCGGCGCCCTCCCCCCGTCGCGCCTGCCGCCTCGCCTACAGAACGAAATCGCCCGCGTTCATGCTGGCGAGCGTCGTGTTGACCAGCCGGATGGAGAAATCCGCCGCCAGCGTGCCGCCTGTGTTCACCTCCACCACCACATCCGCGCCGGAAATATCGTTGATGCGCACCTGCCCGGCCGCGGTGAAGGCGCCGCTGTGCAGATAGGTCATCGTCGGGCCGAACAGCGCGGAGAGATCGATCCTGTCACCGGTGCTGCCGTCGTCGAAGTCCATGATGCGGTCGGCGTTCACGCCGACCATCGAATGCGCCTTCGCCGAGAAGATGAAACGGTCGGCGTCCGCGCCACCGGTCATCGTGTCCTTGCCCAGGCCGCCATTGATCTTGTCGGCGCCGGCGTCGCCGCGCAGAGTGTCGTTGCCGGCATTGCCGTTGAGTGTGTCGGCATCGCCACCACCAAAAACATTG
>DATJTE010000125.1:0-8867 GCA_035503715.1 Rhizobiaceae bacterium
TCGAGCAAGGTTGTGACCCTGCCATCGGCGCCGATCCGATAAATGGCGATCTGCTGGGTAAAATTGGCGTGGACGAAGAAGCGCCACTCGTCCGTTCCAACCGTTTGGTTCACCACGTCGAGCTTCAGCCAGATGCGCGCCGGCGTATAGCCGAAATCCGGTACCGGTTCGGGCAGGGGTTGTAGTGCAACGGCGGAAGGCGGGATAAAATCCGCCACCTTCAGTTGCCAATCGAGATCGGTTGTGTATTCAAAGTGCCGGCCTAGAGCCTGCATGCTGGCGGGACCTGTCAGGACCAGCGGATCACGCTCAAGGGCCGAGGCTGACGCGTGGGGGAGCGTCATGATCAGGGACAGAAGAAGCAGTGCACAACTGAGCAACCTGCCGCGCTCGCGCGGACGGAGAGCCCTCCCGTGAAGAAGAGGGTTTTGATAGCCGACGATCATGCATTCGTCTCGTGGGGGCTCGCCAAGGCGCTCTCGGCTCTGGAAGATGTCGAAGTAGTAAAAACAGTCGCAAACGGTATCGAAGCGATCGTCGAGATCCGAAAAGCCAAGCCGGACTGCGCGATCCTCGACTACAATATGCCAGGCGCAAATGGACTGGAAGTCTTCCTGGAATCGAAACGCTGGTCGCCCGATACACGCTTTGTCCTGCTCACGGCTTCGGTCACTGCCGAGACGATCAACACCCTGGTTGAGGCCGGAATCCATGGCGTCGCGCTCAAGGACGGCACCGAGACCGAGATCGTCGAGATCGTCCGCCAGGTTTGCGCCGGCAGGACGGCCATGGGCGCAAGCGCCCGAAACCTGCTGAAAACGCTTGGCGCGAGCGTGGCGGTCACTGACCGCGAACTCGCGGTTTTGCAGGCGCTCGCGCGCGGCCATACCAACGCAAGTGCCGCCGAAGCACTTGGTGTCAGCCCGAAGACGGTCGACACACACCGCACCAATCTGATGCGGAAGTTCGCCGTCAATTCGACAGCGAGTCTGCTGCTCGCCGCTGTGCGCGCCGGATTGCTGGACCCCGCCAGCATCCGCTGACAGCGGAACGCTCACTCAAACGACCCTCCCCGCGGCAATTCAGGTGATCACCTGATAGGCGGGGTCCAAGGCTCGCGCTCTATTCGTCATACCGAAACGACTGGGAACGCATCGCGGTCGGACCGGCGGGGAACCTCCTCGCCGGATCGACCCATCATGCCCGGCGCACAGGTTCGGATTTTGAACAGACACGTCAACGGCGTGCCCAGCGGCAAGCCATCAACTGGGGGAGATAAACATGCCGACGATCATTCACACCGCCAACCTCGATACGACGATTGGGCCGCTCAACTTGTTGAACGACATCGCAATCTTCAAGGGCATCTTCACAAACCTCAACGACGGCAACGCAGGGGCCGACGACGTGTTGTCGGTCTCCGGTTCCGGCAAACTGGTCTTCGCCGATGGCGGTTCGCTCTACAGCCAGGGGACAGGACACGCTCTTGTGCTCCAGTCGACGATCGAAACCGTCGTGAATGAAGGTTCGACGATTTCGGGCACGGGTGGCGGCAGAGGCATCCACCTCACCGGCGGCAATCTCAATCTGACCAACTTCGGCCGCGTCCATTCAAGCTTCACAGCAGTGAACTTGACCAGCAACAGCGCAAGTCATCAGCTCACGAATTACGGCGAAATCACTGCTCCGGGCGGCAATGGCGTGGTTGTCGGCGGAACCGGCAGCAGCATTGCGCTCGAAAACCTCGGGTCGATCAGCGCGAACGTGGCCGTGGCTCTGGGAAGTGGCTCCGACACGTTGCGCAACCAGGGAACCATTCGCGGTGAGGTATCGTTGGGCAACGGCAACGACACCATCATCAACGACGGAACGATGCAGGCGTTCAGCAACAGTCTCACGCTCGGCATCAACATGCTCGGAGGTTCCTCAGGCAACAAGACCATCGTCAACAACGGATCGATGGACTCGTCCGGCGTCGTGATCACGCTGCTCGCCGGCAATGACAGCCTGACGAACGCTGGAGCCATCCGCGGCGGCATCAACCTTGGCGACGGCACGAACACCCTGGTCAATTCCGGCGACATCACAGGCGCCGTCATCTTGGGGTCGGGCGGCGATCAGATCACCAACACGGGAAGCATCGTCGGCGGCATCGACGTGGGCGGCGGCCTGAACATCGTCTCCAATTCCGGACGCATCACGGGAGCAGTCACGTTCGGCACCGGCGGCAATCATTTCATGAACTCGGGCGTCGTCGTCGGTAGCCTAAACTTCACCGGCGGTGCAAACCTGTTCGAAAACCAGGGAACGGTCGACGGTGGGGTCGACTTTGGCGGCGGCGTGGACGTTCTTTTCAACAGCGGCGTCTTTGCCGACAGCGTCAGCCTCGGCGGCGGCGCCGACGAGGTCTACGCCTCCTCCGGTGGCCGGTTCATGGGTTCGGTCGATCTCGGTGCCGGTGCGGACACTTTCGTCGGATCGATATTCAGCGACGACGTCATCGGCGGCGACGGCGTAGACACTATCGAGACTGGCGGCGGAGACGACCGGCTTGTGGGCGGCAGCGCGGACGGCGACGCGGACGTGCTGGAGGGCGGCACCGGCTCGGATAACTACTTCGTCGAGGAGGGTGACACCATCGTCGAGAACGCGGGAGAAGGCATCGACACTGCCTTCGCCGCAACCGACTACACGCTCAATGCCGGCGCCGAGGTCGAGTTCCTCATCTCGAACGCCGTGACGGGGCTTGCCCTCACCGGCAACGAGCTTGCGCAGCGGATCGTCGGCGGCGGCGGCCTCGATGACACGCTCGCGGGCGGCGGCGGCGCCGATGTTCTTGTCGGCAAAAGCGGCAATGACACCTATGTGCTCGGAGCGTTCACGGGCATGTCGATCGTCGAGGGCGCGGGCGAAGGCACCGCGGACTTGATCACCTCGACCATCACCCGCTCGCTTGCATCCTTCGCCAATGTCGAGAACCTCACTTTGCTGGGTTCGGGTAACGGCACCGGCAACACGCTCGCCAACATCATCACGGGTTCGAACACGGCCAACGTGCTCGACGGTGGCGCGGGCGACGACACGCTCATAGGCGGCGCGGGCAACGATATCCTGATCGGCGGCCTGGGCCGCGACACCATGACGGGCGGGTCGGGCAGCGACACGTTCAAGTTCACCAGCAAGACACACTCGCCGAACAGTGCTTTACGCGACGTCATCACCGACTTCGATGATGGCGGAACCGGCGACCGCATCGACGTGTCGAGCCTGTTCGGGCCCAAAATGGCGTACATCCACAACGCCGCCTTCACGGCGGCAGGCCAGGTGCGCATCAACGACGTTGCTGGCCCGGACGTCATCGTCGAGGTCAATCTCGTCGGCCGCACCGGCGCGGACGTCTCCATCCGGCTGACCGGCACGACGCTCAGCTCCATGGGCGTCGACGATTTCATCCTCTGACCATGCGCGAATGCCGGCGCCGGCATTCTCAGCCTCAAACCTCTCACGGGCCGGCATCGCAAGGTGCCGGCCCGTTCGGTTTGGACCGCTTCCGGCGCTCATTAGACCACTCGCGCCTCCTCGACTTACCGAACATGACGTTTCGTCAATTCAGGTGATCACCTGATGGGCCGGCCAGCCGCTTTCCGGTCAACTCACGCCATGTCGAACGGCGCTTGGCCGATCGCGTGTTGGGAGGGGAACATGGATTATCTGGCGTTCGGTCCTTATTTCGTGGCGTTGGTGGCGTACGCCGCATCGCCGGGGCCCCTGATGGCGGTTCTGGTCGCCCGATCGCTTGGCAACGACTGGAAGGGCGCCACCGTCTTCGCGGCTGGCCTCTGTGTTGGCGAAGTGATTGCGGTCATCGCCGTCGTTCTGGGAATCGGCCTCTGGGCTCAAACAAACCCCGAACTGCTGGCCATCGCGAAATATGCCGGTGCCGCCTATCTCTTCTGGCTGGCCGCGAAGATGTGGCGGGATCGCGCCAGCGTCTCTGCCGCTCAGCTTGGCAAAGCGGGCTGGCTCGCCTCGGCCTGTGCCGGCCTGGCGCTTTGCCTCGGCAACCCCGCGACCCTCCTGATGCAAATGCTGCTCCTGCCCCTCGTCGCGCCGGCAGGCGTTACCAGCTTCGAACACATGGCGCTGGTGGTCCTGGTGACATTCGCCGCGTTCGGCATCGTTTTCTTCGGCACGATCCCGCTTGCCCGGCAGCTCAACCGGATCATCTCTTCACCCGGTTCATCCAGCACGGTGAACCGCATGACAGCCGGCGCGATCGCGGTGACCTCGATCTGGATCCTGGCCGCGTGAACGGGCAGGGCGCCTTGGAGGTGCGCGTGAGGGTGTCCACTCATCCGCCTCACGCCGCGAGTTGCCTTGCCAGCCACGCGCACTGGGTTCGGATGTCGGGAACCGCGTCGATTTCGAAGAAAGTGCCACGCGTCAACGGACCGACGGCGAGGAGACGATCCGACGCTTTGCCGTTGGCGTCGATCACCGCGCAGTTGGTCGTTACGTCGAGGCCGATCCGAAGCGGGTCCGGCCGGGCAAAACCCCGGTCGATCAGTGAACGGATGACCTGCAGCGATCCCTTCGAGACATCCTTCACGATCCCGGTGCAGTCATAGATCTGGGAGACTTCAAATTTCTCCACGCCGCCCGATTGGCGGCGTTGGACGCTGACGACACGACTGCCGTTTTCTCCAGTCACATTCAAAAGCCGGCCAGCGACGAGCGTGAGCTGTCCCGATGCCACAGCCGCCGAAACCCTCTGATGAACCGCAGGCGGCATCCGGTGCCGATGAATATCCCACCAGGCTTTCGTGTGCTCGAGGAACCGGCGCTTTGCGCTCTCAGGCCAGCTCTGCCAGATCTTCTGGTTGAATGGCCGAAGCCCGTCTATGACGTCGCGCCAATCGCCACCTGCATCCTTCGATGCGTCAACGAGGTCGCGAAACCACCGCATAAAAAAGGACAGCTCGGTGCCGAGCGGGATTTCGGCGCTGTCGAGCACGATCGGTTTCGTGGGACGATGCGGCATCGGCATGCGTCCGCGCCGCGAGAGCGCGATGACATTGCCTTGATGACCACGATGCTCGAGAGTCAGCCAGGCGTCCGCCATGCTGAGGCCGGTGCCCAGGATCATAATGGTGGAGGTGGAATCGCCGGGCAGGTCGCTCAGCCCGATCCGCGTCGCATAGTCTTGCTCGGGTGCGGGCGTACTGTCGTGCCCAGCGGCAAGAACCGCAGTATGCGCGATAATGCTGGCGCCGTTTGCGAGACCGACCTCGATGCCGGACGATGTGGGCTTGAGGCCAACCGCTTCCGCGTTGACCAAGCGAAGGCGGACAGGCTCCTGCTCTGCGAGTTCTGAAAGAAGCGCCTGCAGATATTCGCCGTAGATGCTGCGCGGTGCGTAAAACGGTGTCTCCTCATCCGGGAACAGGCCTCTGGTCCGCAACCAACGCAGGAAGTGTTCTGGATCATCGTTAAGAGCGCTCATGCCGAACGCACTGACATTAAGAAGATGGACGGGCAGGTCAGTCGAATAGGCGAGGCCCTGTCCAAACTCCGGGCGCTTCTCGATCAGCGTGACGCGCAGCGAAGGATCGGACGAGCGCAGCAATTGCGCGGCGAGGATGACGCCGCTGGCGCCGCCGCCGATAACGACGATCGAGGTGCGCTCGCTCACGAGCGCGCCTCACAGTTGGTCAGTTCTGGTACTTGAGCATCGCCGCAAGCTCGTCGTCTTTGACGATGTCGCGCATCTCGGCCAGGCTGCGGTTGTCGAGCACGTCGGCGATCGCCTGCCGGACCTCGAACATCATGTGCCTCACCTGGCAGGTGGTCTCGTCGCAATCCTCGCAGCGCTCGTAGCGCGTGCGGCTGGCGCAGGCGATCGGCGCCAGCGGGCCGTCGAGCACGCGCACCACATGGCCGATCATGATCTCGCGCGATGGACGCGCGAGACGATAGCCGCCGATCTTGCCCTTGCGACTCTGGACGAATCCCGCGTTGCGCAGTTCGCCCAAAATCGCGTCCAGGAACTTCTTTGGAATATTGTTCTTCGCAGCAATGTCGCCGACCATGGCGAGCTGCCCGGGCTGCAGATAGGCGAGATGCACCAGCGCTTTCAGGCCGTATTTGCCTTTTCTCGTCAGCATTTGTCGAACGTTGCCCTAACACACGGCGTTTGTCGCCGCTTGTTGCAAGTCGCCGGGTCAATCGGTTCGTCCCCACCGCACCTGGCGCTCCACTCTTAATGTCTACAGATTTGATAAACAAGTGGTTTTCCTCAGAAGAAACTGGATGGCGTCGCAGCTTCGATACCCGAAAGCCCATGTCGAAATTGTCGGCAGGCGGGCTGTAAGTCTCGCAAAATTTATCCCTCTAAAGGCCTGTTTTTAGAATTGACGCACCTTTTGTATACTAAATTTGTAGATTTAATAAGGTACGTCTGATGACAGGAGTCAAGGGATGTCTCAAAAGCTCGTCGTGGGTGTGTCGGGGAACGTCACGCGCCCATCCAAGACCCGGGTCTTCGTCGACCTCATCGTCAACGAGGTGGCGCGTGGTATCGGCGCGCCGCCGCTCACATTCGACATCGAGGATCTCGGACCGTCCTTTGGAGGCGCCCGGCGGATCGGCGATCTCGATCCATCGGCCAAGAACCTCGTGGAGAAAGTTGCGGGCGCGGCGGTGCTGGTCGTCGGCTCGCCGACCTACAAGGGCAGCTACACCGGTCTCTTCAAGCACTTCTTCGACTTGCTCGACCCGGCTTCGCTGAAGGGCAAGCCTGTCATCCTCGCTGCGACCGGCGGCGGCGAACGCCACTCGCTGATCGTCGAGCATCAACTTCGTCCGCTCTTCGGCTTCTTCGAGGCGCAGACCATGCCGACAGCGATCTACGCGTCGGATCGCGATTTTTCCGACGGCGTCCTTGTGTCGGAAACGATCCGCGCGCGGGCAGGGCAAGCGGTGAGCGAAGCGTGCCGGCTGCTCAGCAGTCCCACCAGCGTCAATCTCGCAGCCTAGGCATCAACCCATCAACTCGGAGCACACGGCCAAATCACGCTCGGACTCTGTCCGGTGAAGGCCAAAGCTCAGAAGGAGACCGTCATGACGAAGCAGATCAAGCTCGGCGCCTTCCTGCCCGGCGGCGGACAGCACGTTGCCGCTTGGCGGCATCCCGACCAGCCCGCCGATGGAGCGACGAATTTCGAGTTCCACAAGCGGCTGGCGCAGACGGCCGAGCGTGGTCTGTTCGATGCTTATTTCCTAGCGGACGGCCTGTCGGTCGGGCTAGGTGGCCGCGAAGGCGGCAACGCCAAGATCGCTGGCTTTGAGCCGGTAACGCTGTTTGCGGCACTGGCGCCCTTCACGACGCATCTCGGCTTCATCGCGACGTCGTCCACGACCTACGAAGAGCCCTATACGGTCGCCCGAAAGTTCGCCTCGCTCGATCTTCTCTCCAACGGCCGCGCCGGTTGGAACGTGGTGACGTCGGCCGGCGATGATACTGCGCGCAACTTCAATCGCGAGACGCAGCCCGCCCATGCCGACCGCTATGCCCGTGCGCATGAACATGTCGAGGTGGTGAAGGCGCTCTGGGATAGCTGGGAAGACGACGCCTTCATCCGCGATAAGTCGACCGGCGCGTTTTTCGACGAAGACAAGCTGCACGATACGGATCACAAGGGCGGATTTTTCAGCGTGAAGGGGCCGCTCAACGTGCCCCGGTCGGCCCAGGGTTATCCGGTCGTGGTGCAGGCGGGCCAGTCGGAAGACGGACGAGGACTCGCTGCGGAATCCGCCGAGGTGATTTTCACCGCGCACCAGAGCCTTGAATCCGCCCAGGCGTTCTACAGCGACATCAAGGCACGTGTGCGCAAGGCCGGCCGCAATCCGGACCATGTACTGATCATGCCGGGCGTGGCGCCTTTTGTCGGCCGCACCGCGGACGAGGCGAAGGCCAAATACCGGCAGCTCACGGAGCTTATCCTCCCAGAAGACGGCGTCGCGCTGCTGAACGGACTAGCCGGCGGCACGCTTGACCTGAAAAACTATCCGCTCGACGGCCCGCTGCCGCCGAGCCCGGAGACGCAGGGCATGAAAAGCCGGCAGGCGCTGATCCGCCAGATTGCGGACGAGAACGGCTTCACCATCCGCCAGCTCTATCAGTGGATCGCCACCGCGCGCGGCCACTACACGGTGATCGGCAGCGCCGAGCAGGTCGCCGACCAGCTCGAGGAATGGTTCACTAATAAGGCCGCAGACGGCTTCAACATCCTGCCGCCATGGCTGCCCGGCGCGCTCGACGACTTCGTTGACCTGGTTATCCCCGAGTTGCAACGCCGCGGCCTGTTCCGCGCCGCCTACGAGGGAAAAACGCTGCGCGAAAACCTTGGCCTGCCGCGCCCGGAAAACCGCTGGGCCGCTCGGCGTACGCAAATTCTCGCTGCTGAATAGAGGAGGACGACATGACGTTGCAGCATATCGAACGCCCGCTCCGATACGATTTCGGCGGGAGCAATTTTGCGAAAGTCGCATCGAGTCGGGTGGTTGCTTCTGCCGGTCGGCTTGCATCGCGCTACGGCGTGCTCGCCGGCTTCCTGCTGCTTTGGCAGGTCTCGAGCTGGGCCGGCTGGATCAATCCGGCTGTCTTCCCGCCTCTCGACTCGATCCTTGCAGCGCTATGGAACGGCATCGCCAGCGGCGCACTGCTCGACGACATTGCGATCAGCCTACAGCGTTCCGGCACGGCCTTCGGCGCGGCGATCCTGGTCGCCATACCGCTTGGCCTGTTCATGGGTCAGGTGCGAGCCATCGAGCAGGCGCTCGATCCGATCCTGCAGCTCTTCCGCCAG
>DATJTE010000126.1:0-42515 GCA_035503715.1 Rhizobiaceae bacterium
CACCGAAAACTGATGCCGACAAATCCAGAGCGCATGGTTTGGGGTCAAGGAGACGCGAGTGGACTTCGCGTTGTCGAAACGCCTGTCGGCCGCATCGGCTGTCTGATCTGCTGGGAAAGCTACATGCCGCTGGCTCGTTTCGCCCTCTATGCGCAGAAACTCGACATTTACGTCGCACCGACATGGGACAACGGCAAGACTTGGCTGTCGAGCATGAGCCATATCGCGCGCGAAGGTGGATGCTGGGTGCTCGGAACTGCAACGGCCTTGAACGAGCGGGATATCCCGGCGGATTTTCCCGAGCGAGACAAACTCTTTTCCAGTGGCGAATGGGTGAACCCTGGCGATGCCATAGTGGTGCAGCCCAATGGCGCTGTAGCCGCGGGGCCGCTCCATGAAGAGGTTGGCGTTCTTTATGCGACGGTTGACGTCGAAACCGCTCGTGCAGCCCGGAAATCGCTGGACGTAGCCGGGCATTACGGCAGGCCCGACATCTTCAGGCTTGAAGTCGATCGCAGGGGATTGCCACCAGCCATATTTCTCGACGATCAGGACTCAAATGTGGTTCCGTTGAAGGAATACGACCGACTGGACACTGAGAACTGGCGATCAGTATCGGGCTGATGTGTTGCGACTGTCGCTGCCACGCTTGCGATGGCGCCTTCAGTTCGCTCTTCGTTCGTCAGATGCTTAAGGCAGACCCTTTTGCTTTGAGCACCATTTCAGACCTATTGGCTGAGCAGTCGGCGTTACGCATGGATCAGCACGACCCGGTGGTTCTCGCCACGCCCAGTCCGAGTAGTTGCAAACAACAGCCCATGGTCCGTCCTGTTGGGAGAAGGCTGTTATGTTTTCCCGATTTTACGGGATACATCAGCAAGGAGATTGCCGACTTGGGTCCTCACAACATCTCTGAACCGGCTGAGGGCGTCGTTTCAACCGTCGCCAGTTTTCTGCTCGCGAGCGCCACGACAACTCCAAAGACAAACACGCCAGTCAGACCGAACGCAAGGAAAAAGCCTAGCGTCGGAAACACGCCAGACGCATCCATGATCGCCGTGACGGCAAAGGGAGCGATGGCGGTGGCCAGTTGGCGCGCCGCCGTGATCCAGCCGACAGAGGTCCCGTATGATCGGCGGCCGAACAATTCGAGCGGCAGTGTTCCACCGACGATGCTCATCAAGCCTGACCCTACGCCAAAGAGGACCGAGAACGCGACGGCACCTGCTAGGGATGGCGCACTGAGAAGAAGTACCGCAAGGCCAGACGCCAAAGCAGCCGTTGCGCCTGCGGCAAGCCAAGTCTGCGGGAGGTTTGAGCCAAAGACCATGTTGAGAAGGCGGCTGGCGACCTGAGCCGGTCCAAACAGCGCTCCTACAGCGACGGCCGCTGTGCCAAGCCCCACCGCCGTCAACAGCGGGACCATTTGAACGAGGACTGCGCCAAGGACGAAACCCTCAAGCGCGAAGCCGACAAGCAGCAGCACAAAAATGGGCGACCATTTCGACGGCCGCGCCACTGCGTGCGAAGTGGCTGCCACTCGCGAAGCTTTTCGAGTCGAGCCGTGACGTGGAAGCAGGTAATGCAAAGGCATGCAAATGAGCAGGTGCATGGCGGCAAAAATCAGCAATATCTCCCGCCATGTGAAATATCCCTGCAGCTCCGTTGTGAGCGGCCAGAACACCGTCGAGGCGAAACCGCCTATCAAGGTCAGATGCGTGATGCTCCGCTGCGCGTACGAACCGCCAAATTGCACGATGGCAATGAACGCCGAGCTGTAGAGGACAAAGCAGGACGAGACCTGCATCGCGACGATGCCGATTGCGAATGCCGCAGTGCCTGGCACCAGCGCGGTCCACAACAACGAGACCGTCGCTGCGAGCGACCCGGCTGCCATCAAGACCGGCGCGCCGTGCCGGTCGGTCCAAGTCCCGGCGCTTGGCGCGAGAAAGGCGCTGAGCAGCAAAGCGCCCGAAAGAAAAGCAAAAAGCAGCGAGAGGGGAAGACCTAGCTCCCGCGCCGCGTCTGGCGCGAGAAGACTGTAGCTGTAGTAGAGTGTGCCATAACCAATGATCTGCGTGAGACCGAGCGCCCAAATAGCAAGCGCTGGCGCTTTTTGGTCAGTCATTCAAGCACGCAAGGCAACAGTCTCGCGACCTGGCACTGCCGTTGAGCAGCCGCAGCCCGCCTTGCCCTCGTCTTTGGCCACGGCATCGGCAACGCAGCAAGCATCCACTGCTGCCGGTGCTGGACCGCCGCAGCAGCCGGCCGAGGCAATTTCAGTGCTCGGGGTCGCGTTGCAGACGCCCGTTTCTGGGAGCACGAGTTGGACCTCGCGCGCTGCCTTTTGGTCGCCCGCAATTGATGCAACGACGGACCGGGCCTGTTCATAACCGGTTAGCATGAGAAAGGTCGGCGCTCGTCCGTAGGACTTGGCCCCGACAATCACGAAGCCGCTTTCCGGATGCTCAAGTTCAGCAACGCCATGCGGCGGTACGGTGCCGCAGGAATGGAGATTGGGATCAATCAAAGGCGCCAGCGCAGGTGGTGCCTCAACGGCCGGGTCGAGCGAGACGCGAAGCTCGCGCAGGAACGACAAGTCAGGCCGGAAGCCGGCTGCTACAATGATCCTGTCAACGCCGACGACGAAATCCACGCCATCGCGCCGCGCGTGTACTCTCAAGCCTTGGCCGCTGCGCTCGATGCGCTGGACCGAAAATGACGTAAGCATTGTCAGCCGACCATCATCCATCGCAGCCTTGGCGGCGAGGCCGAGCGCGCCGCGCTCCGGCAACTGGTCGTTCAATCCACCGCCAAGCAGGCGATCGATGTTCGCATGCCTCAGTGCCCACAGGATTTCGGTCGCCTTGTCCTCCTGCTGCAACTCCATAAGCGCGAGCGCCGCGTTGATCGCGGAGTGGCCGCTGCCAATGACGAGTGTGCTCTTGCCGGCATAGAGCGACCGCTCAGCGCCAATCACGTCGGGAATGCCGTAAGCGATCCTGTCGGCATTGGCCCGCTCTCCTGGTACAGGAAGTCCGTCCACGCCGATTGGGTTCGGCTGCGTCCACGTTCCAGACGCGTCGATGACTGCACGTACACGCGCCCGCTGGTCCTCACCATTGGCATCTGCGTACTGAACTAAGAAAGGCGAGGCCTCACGTTCATTCGAGGACATCTTATCCCTGCCCTCGCGGGTAATGGCTGTTACCTGTGCGCCTAGGCGGAGATTCGGCGCGATCTGCGGCAATGCCGCGAGCGGTGCCAGATATTGATCGATGATTTCGCAGCCGGTCGGCAGGTGGTCGGGATTCGGTTCCGTCCAGCCAGAAGCCTGGAGGAGCGCCAAGGCTGCCGGGTCGATATTGTAGCGCCAAGGGGAGAACACACGCACATGCGCCCATTCGCGCATCGCCGCGCCAGCTTCGCGGCCACGCTCGAAAATTAGCGGCCGGATTCCGCGTTGGACGAGATGTGCAGCGGCTGAGAGGCCGGCAGGCCCGGCACCAATGACCGCGACGGGAAGCTCAGGAGAAACCATCTTCATTGCTCCTTCGATGTTTCTAAGAAATTCGAATTAGCGAGGCAAAAAAGGGGGTCATGCAACCTCCCTTTGCGCGACAGCTGGCGGGCAGGTCGAGTCTGCGCAGCACTCGTCCGAAAGATAGCCAATCAACCCGTTCATGGCCGGATAATTGGCGCGGCATAAAAGCGTTGTCGCCTGCCGTTCCTGCGTCACCAACCCGACATCAATCAGCTTTCTGCAGTGATGGGAAAGCGTTGAATTTGGAATGCCCAGCTTTGCCTGGATACGTCCAACGGGCATGCCTTCGTCGCCCGCACGAACCAGGAGGCGGTAGATGTTTAAGCGTGTCGGATTGCCGAGCGCTTCGAGCTGGGCTGCTGCTTTTTCGAGTTTCATGGAAATATAGATAGACGCGAAAATTGCATCGGTCAATCCATATTTCGAAAATTCTCGAAACTGTCATATAACTGTCATGTCGTGAGCATAGGTCGGGTGCATTTCCATGCGGACGGCAAAATGAGCGACCCTCACAATGTTCTATTCCTCTGCACTGGCAACAGCGCCCGCTCGATCCTAGCCGAGTCGATCCTCTTGAAAGACGGCGCTGGCCGCTTCCGTTCCTTTTCGGCTGGCAGCCATCCCAAGGGCGCGGTGCATCCAATGGCGCTCAAGGTGCTAGCTGCTATGGATTATCCGAGCACTGGCTTCCGGTCGAAATCGTGGGACGAGTTTGCTGGGCCTGGTGCGCCTCAGATGGATTTCGTTTTCACTGTCTGCGACAACGCTGCAGGCGAAACGTGCCCGCTCTGGCCTGGGCATCCAATGACCGCTCATTGGGGCATCGAGGACCCGGCAGCCGTAGAGGGAAGCGAGATAGACAAGGAGCGCGCCTTTTCCGACGCTGCGCGCTTCATGCGCAACCGCATTTCAGCTTTCATCAACCTGCCGCTTTCAACCATTGACCGGATGGCACTCGGCACCAAGCTTCGCGACATTGGGCAGATGGAAGGCTCAACGTTCGGCAACCCGCAAGCCGGATAGTGCCCCAGGCGACTCTCTCGCGGCGTCTGGTGGCGGAAGCGCTCGGCACCGCCATGCTCGTCGCAGCCGTTGTCGGCTCCGGCATCATGGCAACCTCGCTTACGAAAGACGCTGGACTCGCATTACTCGCGAATTCGCTGGCGACCGGCGCTGCACTGGTCGTGCTCATAGCGACGCTTGGGCCTCTCTCCGGCGCGCATTTCAATCCGGTAGTGTCGCTTGCTCTCTGGCTCAGGGGGTCGATGCCGCTAGGCGAGCTTGGCCCATATGTCTCTGCGCAGTTTGCAGGCGGAATTCTCGGCACGCTGGCCGCCCACGCAATGTTCGAAATGCCGTTGGCCGATCCTTCGCTGACGGCGCGCACCGGGGTCGGTCAATGGCTCTCCGAAGCCGTCGCGGCCTTCGGCCTCGTCGCAACGATTTTGGCCGGACTCCGCTACCGCGCCGATGCCATGCCCTGGCTGGTCGGCCTCTACATCACGTCCGCCTACTGGTTTACGGCGTCGACGTCATTCGCCAATCCGGCTGTGACGGTCGCGCGAGCGTTCACAGATACGTTTGCCGGCATTCGGCCTATTGATGCCCCGATCTTCATTGTCGCTCAAGTCGCCGGCGCGCTCGCCGCCATATTCCTAATCGGTTGGCTGCTGGATGACGCGGAGCGCTGACTGCTTCCACAACACCTCTGCATTTGCTCTTAGACCAAGTCTGCTTTGCGCCCCCAAGTCAGAAATTTGGTCCGACTCATCGTGAACCTGAAAGCGGACATCCAGAAGGACGAAAAGTTGGGCATCAGGTGCAGCGTCGCCACAGAAGTTCGAAGTAGTCATGGACACGGCCGAAAGATCAATGCGCTTTTAACCGTGCCGTGATCACGAGCTGGCTGATTGAGACCGACGCTTCAACGGCCGATGCGGATATGCATCATGTCGACCTGCCATTCGAGATACGCAGGCGGGGTGTTGGACGGCGGCTGGTGATTGAAGGGCAGGGGGCATCACAGCGCCGTATCGATCAGCCACTGATCGATATGATTGCTCGTGCCCATGCCTACCTCGGCGTGTTGACTGATGGGCAGGGCCTCGGACGCAAGCAGGTCGCCGAACAGTTCGGCGTGCATCCTGAGGATGTGAGCCGGCTCCTGCCGCTTGCGTATCTCTCACCGCGTATCGTTGAAGCGATCATGACCGGCAGGCAGCCCGCCGACCTTTCCGTGCGTCATCTCACCCGCGGCATTGAACTGCCTATCAGCTGGGCCGAACAGGAAAAGCTCCTCGGCGTCTGACCGTCAGTCACGCTAACAATCGGCCCACGATTGACAGCCGGTCGTGGCTCGCCTCATCGACCCCGCACCATCACCGGTCAACTTTAGTGGACACCGAAAAGGCCACACAGAGACGCAGCCGCCGAAACCGCCCGAAATCGGCCATTTCAGAGACGCTCGTTCCACTATGCCGGGGCGCGGTTCAGATAACCCACGGAAGTCGCGTGACAATTTGCGACAGCGAGATAAAGGCCAAGAAAAAAGGGACCGAATGGTGGGCGTGACAGGGATTGAACCTGTGACCCCTACGATGTCAACATTGTTCCCGCCGTCGAAACCCGTGCTCTGCCGGGAAGAGAGCGCTACGTCCGGTGCATCTGTTGTCGTCTGGTTCATCCTGTGTTCCGATTCCGAGGTTCGCCGAACCTAAAGCACTCTACGTATTTCGGTACGTCTGACCGCGAACGATCTTCGTAACGGCCCGTCCGGATATTCCGAAGTCGCGGCCTACATGAGACCGATATTCGCCATTCGCGACTCGCTGTTTGACCGAACGAGCCTGTTCAACTGTCAGGCGTTGCCGAGCCGGGCGATAGAGCGCTCGCGTGCCATGAATATCCTTGTGCGCGTCGTTCTCCTTGGCCGTCGCCCACGTCAGATGTCTGCCATTGATGCAGCGGCGATTGCCGCAAAGGTGGGCGGCGTGATGCTTCGCTGTCGGCGGCATTCCATGCGTTCGCTCACAAACGCGGCGCGTCGGCTTGTAGACGCCAGTCGCATCGCGTGCAGTTGGATAACCCGACGGGTGAAGACCGTACGGCCAAAGAATGCAGTCGTCTGTCGCCGCCTCAATGGCGGCCTCAACGAACAGTCTGGTGGCCCCGCGTCTGGTACTCATAGCGACTTCCTGATATCGAGCGTATCTGTCAGCTTGCGCAGGTAGGTAGGCGAGAAACGGGCATAGACCTTGGCCGTGATCTTCGTGTCGGAGTGTCCAAGGAACTGCGCTATTTCCTCCATCGAGTGTCCGTCTTCCGCGAGCCAGACTGCCGCCGAATGACGAAGCATGTGAGGCGAGACATCGGGCCTGTTGATGCCCGCTCCTGCCGCCTTCAAACCGCGCTTTATCGAGCCGATTTGCTTGCCCGCCCACTCTAGCACGAAGGGCGACAGCGCTCCAGCTTTCGCCTCCTGCAAAGCCGAAAAAAGCATGTCATTCATGGGGACTGTCGCGCGGCCTTTGCGCTTGGTTTTATCGAACGGATTGCGCAACTGAATCATGCGCCGGTCGAAGTCCACACGGTCCCAGGTTAGTTCGCGAGCTGCGGCCGATCTTGCCCCGGTTCCGATCAGCAACAGGATCGCAAGGCGGATATGCGGCGCGTTCGCCTTGTCGAGCATTCGTGCGACTTCATCGCGTGTCAGGTAGCCGTCCTTCGGCTCCGGTTTGGCCGGTCGCTCGATTGCCGGCGCCCGATCAATGAGACGATGCTTCTCGGCCCATTTCAAAACCATGCGAAGGTGGCCGAGCTCGGTGTGTATCGTGCCGTCTTTGATGCCCGCCTTCCGCCTCGCGGCGGTGTGCGCCCGGCAGTCGGCTATTGTGATCGCTTCACCGTCCATCGGCCCAAACCGTGCTTTCAGCGCTCGCCACGTGTAGACCATCGTGCCAACCACTGCTCTCCCCGCCATATCCTTGACATAGCCGTCCCATAGATCAGCTACCGTCTTGCCGCGCGGGCGCGTAAGCTCTGAGTATCGAGCCGGGGCGAGGCGGGCCGCCTCTTTTGGATCTGATGTTCCAAGTCGATAACGTCTCCGGATTCCGGCTTCGTCATCCCATGTGACACAGTACTCTCCACTGAGCCGGGTGAGCCTCCAGACTGACATTCGAACGCCTCCACATCTTCCGCGCGAATGCGGAGCAACTTGCCTCCCAAGCGGAACGAAGGCAACTCGCCGCGCTCGATCATGTTGTAGACATGCCGTTCCGAGCATTGCCAGCGCTCGGCAAGCGTTGTCGGCGTAAACGGGTTCGCCCTACTCACGCTGCTCTCCCCTAGAGAGGCGGGAAGCGGCCCAAGAATTGAAAGCGTCTGGCTGGCACCGAGAGCATGGTCGCAGCCCATCCGATATCGACTCCACCCGCCCCGTGCCATTGCAAGCCGCACAAGTCTTCGGCGTGTCGGCCAGCCGGCACCAATAGCAGTCGCATGGCTGGACGTGGCGGCGCTCAGCCATTGTCATGGGCCTTCTGAGCGAGGGCGGCGAGGGCAGTTTCAGCTTTCTCGGCTCGCTCGCGGAGCGCCGCCATATCCGAGTCCTTGGCGTAGGCGTCCAGCTCCAGATCGAAGCGAGTTTCGAGCGCGCGGTACGCTTCCCGCGCCTCATCGCGTTCTTTCTCGACTCGCTCTATTTGAGAGCGGAGGGCTGTCTTTGCGACCCACGCGGCCCATTTCGCTTCGACCGCTGACTTGGCCTCGTCTTCGCTATCGCGCCAGCCATTGCGGTCATCCCTGAAGCCACCGTCGCCGGGCAGGCTGGCTATCTCCCACCGCCAGCGTCCAGAACCGCTGCGCCGGACATTGCCGACCTGAACAGCGCCGCTGGTCGCAATCTGCGCCCGCTCAAGGTCTGGCCAATCAGCATCGATCGCCCACGCCAGCCGCGCAGCCAGTTCTTCTCGGTCTGCATTCATGATGCGGACTCGCCTTCCCAGCCGAGCGGGGCTTGAAAGCCTGCCGCATTTCGATGTCCGCCGCCGCCATACGCCTTTGCGATTGCCGACACGTCGAGACCTTCGGCCTTCGAGCGCAGGGAGAACACGCGCGCACCCGGCTTGTCGAAATAGCATGCCGCGAAGGGCTGCCCCTCCGCCATCGTGCCAGCGGCATCCGAAGACATCGTGTACGGCAAGTTGGCGACGGGAACCGCGTGTCCGCCAATGACCATCGTGCGCTTCGTCTGCTCAAGCAGTTCCGCGATGTCTTTGTGGTGCTTGAGTTCGATCGCGCCACCACGGTCGGCAACGTCTTGCAGGCCCATATGGTCGCGCGTCATTGCGTCGAGGTAATTCCAATTGCGGAACGTGTACTCGTGCGCAAAAATGAAGGCGTTGACCTCGCGCGACTGGGGGAGAGCAAACCGCCAAAGGTCGCGGTCGCCAACATAGTTGACGAGGTTCGGACGCTTCTGTCCCGGGTTGAAATAGTCCCACGCGATCTGCGCACCGCTCCGCTCCATATCGAACAGGGCATGAAGCGCGTTCGGCGAATTGCATTCGCGCTGCCAGTCACGCATGGCGTTCGGGTTGTATTGGCCGTCGAGCGGCGGCGGCAACTTCGACAGGTCTTCGGCGGCCGTCTTGTGGTGGTCGAGCACGAGCACGGTCGCCGCCGCGCGCGCCATTTGGTGAAGGACATCGTATTTGTAGGAAAAGTCCACGAGTAGAACGTCTCGACCGGTCACGTCTGGCGGCGGGTTGGCATAAACGCCGGGATGGAACTCGAATTCGTCACCGAACCGGCTGTGAACCACCCACGCAGCGGTAAAGCCATCCGCGCAGTTTCCGTGATAAATGCAAAGCGGTCGCATCTCCATTCCTTTCAAGCTTCTCTCGTTTCAAACATCGCCCGAGGCGGTAAGGCTGGAAGCCTCTCACGCTCCTGGTTCTTCAGGGTTCGGGTACTCTGGTCGAACGGCTTGCCCTTCATCTTCGAAACCGGTCGAATGCCCCGATGGGCTTGCCGTATCTTCGCCAGCTTCGACTTCGTGCTGGAATCGATGCCTGTCTTTTCCAGATGGCAATGAGCATGTATCGGCGCGAGGTTCGTTTCCCGATGCTCGCCGCCGTTGATGAGTGCTACAACGTGATCGGCCTGCCATGACTCGGCCGGTATCTTGATGGCGATCTTGCACCAGTGGCAGTGGCCACTGTCGCGGGTGAATATGCGGTCACGGACGCGCGGCGGTATCTTCGCGTCGTCGTGCTTTGCAACCCACTCTTTGACAGACCGGCTCAAAGCAAGTCCTCCAAGTCGATCTGTGGAGACTTACGGCGCCGGGTGCGGGCGGCGTTCACCTTACGATGCGGCGCGTCCCACTTGTTGTGACAGCGTTGGCAGAGGGCGCGGCACCGATCAGGATCGGCATGGCTTTCGTCATGATCCATGTGCGCGATCGTGAGCACGACGATGCCGCCTGTTTCAGGATGCGGCTTGCCGTTCTCCGCTCGGCAGTCGGGGTGCTGCGGTGTGCCCTCGCATCGGCTATCAGCACGTTCGAGCAACGACGCACGAAACGTTTTCCACTCGCGGGAGTGCGTGCCACCGCCTGGATAGAGTTTCATGCGTTCGGCCGAGATTGGCATCTCTCTCACCGATCCCCCGGCGCTGAGCCGAGCGCGTCGCGCGCGTCATACTGAGCGCGCCAAGCGTTGTATCGCGCGACCTTTTTGGAGCGTACTGTCTCGGGGTCGTGAAGCCCACAGTATCCAAGCGACCCATACCAATGCTTCGGGTTTTTCGAGCACTGGTGCGAGCCAAAGCCGCCGTCATAAACAGCAGCGCAACATTTCGCCTCGTTGTGCGCCCGTTTGTCGAAGCGACCAGTCCACGGACGCTGTGCTGCTCGTGCCTGTTCCTCAGTGACAATTTGCTCAGCCATCACACCGTCTCCCGTATCGCTGGAACAACATTGCCGAGCGACAGCATGTCGAACTCGTCAAACGGATCGTTCTGGTTGTCTGGCTTGAGTTCTGAGCGGAGCTGCTCGAGCTTTTCCTGCTTGCGCTGCCGGCAGAATTTCTCAGCTTCCGTGCGGGGTTTCGCGGTCATGCGGCTTTCCTTTCGCCGGGAAGCCAGCCGAACCGCTTGTCCGGCGGGATGGTGAGGACGACGCCTTGTTCCGAGTAGTGCTTGAAGATGCGGTCCAGGTAGGTCGTCTTCTGCTTGCTCGTCATCAGCCGTGTCACCGGCATGTCGAGCGGTTCCGACATGATCGCCAGCTTCTGTTCGTAGGGCAGTTCGCGAACGTGCTTGTCGTAGCGCTCGCGGAAGTGGTCGTTTTCCTCCCGGAGGATCGGGACGCCGATTGTCAGCTTGCAGAGTGCGCGAACTTCCTCCGGCGTGTCGCCGGTCTGCTGCGAAACCTCATTCATCCACAGCCGCTGCAATTTGTTCTGCTCGACCGAGCGGCGCTTGCCGGGCGTCAGCTCCGCTACGAACGGCAGCTTGTGCTGTTCGATGAAGCGGATCAGCAACGTCCGGTCGTGCTCTGTCTCGATCGTGCGGGTTCTCATGCCGCGTCTCGCAGATATCGGTTGGCGAACACGAGGAAGTCAGCGGCGAGATTAGCGCAGTCCGCCGACATTTCAGGGTAGCGGTAGGCAGTGAGAATTTGGGGAGCCGCTACGCGATACACCTGCGGCTCGATTTCCGTGATCTCGAAAATGTTCCAGCGGAACGTGTCGGCATGGAACAGATCGAGATAGAAGCGCCACTGGTATCCGGCCAGATATCGCTCAGGATCGAAACGGCTCGTGGTCTTGTGATCGGTGACGGTTGTTCCGTGAATGCCGTCCACCTGACCGGTGACTGTCAGTCCGCCATAGTTGCCGTATCCGCGCAGCTCCCTGGTAGTTGGCAACTCGACCTCGCCACCGGTCAGGTGAAACCGGTAGCCCAGCGCCTCCAGCGTATCGTGCTCGCCCGGTTCTGCCAGTTCCAGCGCCTTGTGAAAGGCGGTGCCGGCCTTCATGGCCTCGGTCGGCTCGTCGGTCGTGAGGAAGTGAACCAGATCTTCCACAGTCTGGTCGTCATCCTCGCGCCAGCGGCGAAACGCATCGATATTCGAGACGCGGGCAAGCATGTTAGGCGGCTTCCTTCTGAGCCTCAGCAGCGTAGGCGCCGGCCTTCTTGTCGAAGGACAGACCCAGGTCTTTCGCCCTGCCGGCCAGCATGGTCGAGCAGACCTTGCCGCCCTCCTTGGCGCGCTCTATCAAGCCGTTGATGCCGTCCGCGTCCTTGACCTTCGGCAGTGCTTCGCGGAACCATGCCTGTTCCTCGATCGCGGCCTTCTGGTCCTCGGTGAGTTCGTTCAGCCGGTCCTTCGTCATCTGAATGACGTTGGCGAGGAAGCCGTCAAAACCGCCGTCACTGAAATGGGGAACCTGCAACGGCTCCAACTGGCCGGGGTTCTTGCCGAACGCGGCGTCGGTCGGAGAAAAGCGCAGCCAGCGCTTGCCGTCCGCGATAACGAGCCGACCCATTGCATCGGCGGCCTTGTAGATTTCGCCCTTGGAGCCGCCCTGAACGTCCAGCCGTTCGATGATGTCGTCACCGTTGCGCTGCTCGTCCATGTGAGCGATCAGCACCACGTCCTTGCCGAAGCTATTGAGTAGTTTCAGGAAGGCGACGAAGCGGCTTTTCAGTTCGCCGTAGCCCTGCAAGGTCAGCGCTCCACCGCGACCATGCTTCGGGTTCACGCGGATAATGTCGGCGGTGAGCGCGTCGAGCGCGCGGCCGGCGGTGTCAACGATCACCGTCTTGAACGGTGCCAGGTCGTCAGCGGTGATGTTCGCCACGTCCGACCAGTCGTTCACGCGCACCGTGTCTTTGCGGTTCGCGGCGCGGTGGCTACCGTTGTCGAAGTCGAGCAGCAGCGGCGTTTCCGCGGTAAAGGCCAGCGACGACTTCCCGAGGCCGGGCGGGCCGTATATGACCATGTTGAGCCGTTCGACCGTGATAGGGTCAGACGCGCGGGTGATCTTGAGCATGTGTCTTCTCCATTGGGTTTGAGTTGGCTGGGAGCGCCATGCGATCGAACGCGCAGCGGGCTTTGTAGAAATGCAGCAGGGCCTCGTTCCAAAGCCGATCGGACTCGGAACGCATTTCGCGGTAGACAGGCAGGTTGCCGCGCCGCTCGTATTCGAGGGCATCGCGTTTGTAGCGGTGAGCAAGCCGCCGTTGCGTCTGCGAAAGGCTCAGCAAGGCAAGAGCGGTATCGAGCACGGAGCGGCGGGGGACGATGGCGGTCACGGCAGCCACCAATTCGCGAGAGCAGCCCCGAAGAACCCGACAGTCACCATCAGCCCGACATTCATCAGCCGGTGACCTTCAGCCCAATAGACCCAGGTGTTGAGAGCGCGTTCCATCAGCGCGTCCCCTCTCCAGCAGCATCTGAATTGCGGGCGAGGACTTTGCGGCACTCGCCGCATTCGACCTCGGCCAAAATGCCTTCATGGGCTGAGTTCGAAGGCACATCGTGCCCGCCGCAGCGCGTCCACAGGCAGAAATTCACGTCGCGCGGCGACGTAAGGTTTGCGCCCTCGCATAGGTGGCCGTTCCAGATGATGAGCTTACCATTTGACAGCGTGCAGAGTTTGCCGTCGTTCCGGTGAAACTTAATGTCGAGAGCGGTCATGGCCGCACCTGTAGAAGCGCGTCGATCTCGGAACGCAGTGTATAAAGGCCGTCATCCTCTGGATTGTAGATGGCATCCAGCCGGGCCTTTGCTCTCTCCAGCGCCCCTCTAAGCTCCTCTACAGAAGGAGCGGGGGCGGACGAAAGCACGGAGAGGGCCGCTTTGGCCTTTCCTGCGAGCAGGTTATATGCGTCGGCCGCGCCCTTCGCGTAGCACTTGTCGGCTGCGTCGGGCAGACGCGCGCTGTCTTTATGTCGGCTCAGTGTTTTCCCGGCATAAGAGGCGATATCCTCCAGCGCCTTCACCGCCACGCCCGTCTGTACCGATAAAGGAGAAGGATGGGCGTAGAGCAAGCCGGCATTGAACAACGCTTCGGCGGCTTCGGTGCTCTTGCAGTCGGGGGCAGGCCAGCCACAAAGCGCCCCGACTTCGCAGATAACGGAAGCCGCGCGACCTTTGATGGTGTCCGCGTCCACCGGCTGCTGTCCATTGACGGCGGCTTCGGCTTGGGCGCGCACTTTTTGCAAGTCGCGGATGAACCCGGCGAGTGTCTGATTGAGCGGGATGTCGTCGCAGCAACGAGCTTCGTTCCATGCATCGGATAAAGCCTGCGCTGCTTCCGCTGAATGAGAAGGATAGAGAGGTTCAACGGTAGAGCCGTCGGCTGCAAACAGTTCGGCATTTGACTTGTTGACCGTTGCGAACCACTCGCCATCGGTTTTGTCGAAGATGCGCCAAGCCACCGCCTCCCCCGATGGGGAGACGGACAGGGCGGCTTCGAGAGCGGAACGGATTACATCGCGAGCATTTTCAGACGGCACAAACGGGTCGCGCTGGTCGATCCACACCCATACTTCCGAGCCACCGGGTACACGGCCACGAAGCGCCACCTCCACCATCTCGTCCGTCACTCTCTGCTTCAGATCGTTTGTCATGGATCAGATCGCCTCAGAACTTGCGGCGGAGACGAACAAGCCCTCAGGCTCGCTCTCGATGATGCCGGCTATTTCGGAGAAGGAGACGCCTTCGTCGTTTGCGTCGACCAGCGAAGCGTGGCCGTCCACAGTGCTGTAGAACCCTCCGTCTTCGTCGCGAATGCCATAGAATTCGCGCACGGAATCGAACGGGCTCAGGTTGCCGATCCCTGCTATGTCGTGGTCTTCGAGCCCAGCGATCACGCAGGCGACGCCCAAGCAGCAATACGCTCCATCGTTGAAAAGGGTGGAGTCGGTCTGCCGATATTTTTCACTCCGCAGTGCCTCTACCCACTTGCGCCGGTTGGCCTTCATTTCTTCGAGCGTCAGTGCCATTCTCATGCCTCCTCAAAGCTTGCTGCTTCTTCGACTTTGCGGAGAAGCTTGGAGTTGCGAACGAGCAATTCGTCCTCGGCGATATCGACAACCGCCCCCGCAATTTCGCGGTCGATGCGCGTGACATCGGGGGCAAGGAGGTTCTTGCCTTCAAGTGAGTAGATGCCAGCGACAATCCAAATGCCGCGCCTGCGCTCGACATCCAGGCGCACTTCAACATCCGTCAGGACAAACCCGCATTCCGTCTTGACATCCGTGGAGTAGCCGACGCGGATCATGATGCGCGGCCTTCTGCTTTGGCGATGGCGAGGACGACCGCCTGCCATTCTGGGCGAAGGCTGTCGAAGACATCGACTGCATCTTCGGCCACGATGCCCTTGAGAGCAGCGAGCATGTCGGGAGCGGCGGCTATCAGGTGGGCGTTGGCCTTAGCGACTTGTGGATCAACGGAGCCGTAAGTGATCTGCTCCATGTAAGCTTCGGCGCGCCGTTCAAGGCTGTCGCCTACGAGCCGGACAGACGGGTAATCGTCGCCCCACTCACCGCTCACCACCGTAGCTATCGGGTGCTCGCCGCAACTCACGATCTTGCAGGAGCAGTCGCCCTCGCGACAAGCGCTCCAAGGCCCCGGCGTATGCTTCACTGTCGCTGTAGCGGTCATGGCTGGACCCCTGCGAGCGCTGAGAGGATGGCGTCACGCATTTCTTGATACGCCGCCGACCTCGCTGCCGACCACGCCGCCGACCTCGCTGCCGACCACGCCGCCGACCTCGCTGCCGACCACGCCGCCGACCTCGCTGCCGACTCCGCCGCCGACCTCGCTGCCGACTCCGCCGCCGACCTCGCTGCCGACCTCGCTGCCGACTCCGCCGCCGACCTCGCTGCCGACCAGAGTTCATCGGAAACGTCCTCGCCCTTCGCAGCGCGTTCGTGTAGATCGATGACGCGATGAACGGCTTCCTGCGCCGAACCGGAGGTGCGATACGAAACGCGGAGAATGCCGGCGTGTACTCGATGAAGGATCGGCTGCCAGTCAACGCCGTGAGGGAGGGCGGCGATCTTCTCGGCAAGCTGGACATGCCACTTGGCGCTCTCGCCGTTCGGCAGACCCTCGAAAATGGTGTCCTGCAGTAGCGCCAGCCATTCAGGATAACCGTAGTGCCTCGCGACGATGCGGTGTTTGTCGTCCATATCGCCAATCTGGACCGCCGACTTCTTGGGATAGATGCTGTGGAGGAAGCAGCCGACCGAACATCCCTTGAAGTCCTCCGCGTCGGTATCGGAGTACGTGCCACGAATGAGCATGTCGGCGGCGTAGTGGGCCTTCGCGGCTTCAAGCAATTCGCTGCGGCGGTCGATGGCGGTCTTTCCAGTAGCGCTCACGGGGCTAGCTCCTTGGGCTTGGTGTGGGGATCAGGCGAGGTACTGAATGGGAGCGCCGAGCAGTTCGCTGGTGCCTTCTAGGTCCAGCTTTTCGAGGTAAGCGAAGTCCGCACGCGGGAACTTCTCGGGGTTTCCGCAAATCTTGCGAGCGTTCAGCACCGCGTCACGAATGGTTGCCCAGCCGCCACCGATGTCTTCGACATAGTCGGCGCAGAAGTGGTTGCGCACAAAGGCATGTTCGATGCGGGTCAGATCAGCGGCGGCGTTCATCGGGGCTTCCTCCATCTCATCGGTTTGATGGAGAGGCGGTCTGTGTCTCTCCGATGTATGGGCAGAAGGTACGATATGTACCCGGCGCTGTCAACTGGAGAAGATACGAATTGTACCCGATTTTTTGACAGGAGCAGAATCATATGCCAAAAGAAAAGCGCCGGCGGGATGGGTCCGACCGGCGCTCGAGGCAGGGCTAATGTCGAGATCGTTCTACACAATACCGAACCGGTATGCAACGGTTTCCGCTGCCTTGAGGCGTGAAATTCGCATTTTCTTGCGTCTGCTCGGAGGTTCCCGGCAAGAAAGAGCGAATGAAAGCGCGCAAGGCGACGGTCTTCCAGGGCATTGCCCCGCCGCGCCGACCATCCGGTGCATGAACTCCCTCAGGTTGCCGATTCCCTCACGAATCGGCCGGTCGGGACGGGTAGGCGCCGTCCGAATGCTTTGGATGCGAGCTGAGGTGTAAACTGCGCAACATACCCTGAAGGCTTCAGACGGCTTGGCCCACCGGTGGAACGGGCAGCGCAGGATATCCCGACTTCATAGCATCCCGGCCAGCGTCATACGCGAGGGCCGAGGCGGGCGTTCTTCCCCTTCAGGGTGAACGTCTTGATAAGGCGAAGTGTGTCTACTGCACGAACTTCTTCCCCTTCAGGCCCTTCGGTTTCAAACGCTCTGCAGCTTCATGGTAGGCCGCAAGCGTCTTGATCCAGACGCCGGCTTTCAAGGGGATGTCGAGATTCCCGTCGAGCCAGGCTTGAACGAGCGAGACATGGCACTCCAGCGCGCGGGCAAGCGTATCTGGCGTCCAGCGCAAGGCATCCAGGCTGCGTTCGAGCTCCAGCGGCGACATGGCCTAAGAATAGCGCGGCGCCGCAGATGCGAAAACCCCGGCTCAGTGGCCGGGGCTCTGTTTTGTCTAGCCGGTAGCAAGAGGCTCGTCATGCGTGCAGCAGGTCGCCGCCGGCGTGGTGGTCATCGCCGCCCTTAAAAAGCTGTGCGATTCGAGCCCAGAGCGACACAGGATCCTGAGCTGCGGCGTCTCTGACCCTTTCAACGCGGATTACGTCGGCCGCATTCAAGAAAACGAGGCTGAACGACAGCGTCGCGAGTACCTGGTGAGTCTGGCGGGCAAGGGCAGGGTTGTGGCGCCCCAAAACAGTCATAGACTGAGATATCGGGTCCTTTCCGTCAGGTGCCTCCGACCTCTCATCTTCGAGAATTACCCCTGCAAAGCGCTTGCCAAGTTTCGGGTCCGCATGCGCCGAGAGCAGGAACAGAATTGCTTCGCGGATCGGCTTCGGCAGGTGCTTGTCCTGCAAAAGATCGTCAACATTATCAAAGGCTAGGTTCAGCCCGGCCCCCATGTCGGTCATGAAGTCGCAGCGCTCCTCGAGCTCAGCCTTGCGCTTCCAGAAATGAACGCCCGCGCCGGCGGCTAGGCCGACGAACCCGTACGCAATAGCGGTTGGATCGATATTCATGGTCTATCTCCACCGGCTTCGCGGTCCGTGAATAAGTCCCGAAGCATTTCCGGGGTTGCATGCTCTTGTAGCTTTTTTTGCGCTTCGATCGTGGCATGAAGTTGCAGGTCGCGCAATTTTTCCCTGTACTGTATGCTAAGTAGGGCGTAGCGCAGCACCACCCAAATTACCGATAAAACTACCGCAATGCCTGCTGACGCGCCGAACCCGGCGCCCGCCGCTAGCGCACCGACCGCCAACACAGCGACGAGCGCGAAGGCAATGAAGTCGATATTGCCCTTCCCAGCTTCGACGATCGCCTTAAGCGTATCGCCATAACCCCCACTCATCTGGCCCCTTCTCGACTTCCCCAAGCCATCGGCGCTTCGCGCTCGCATTTTAACAATTTGGTAGCAGGTGGGCCTGCCGGCGTCGAGTCGGCGCTGTTTTGTCAGGAGGCTTCACCATCTGCCCTGTGCTCGCCGCAAAACCACGCCGTGTCGCGGCCGCGCGGAAAGCCCCAGCCACCCCATTTCGTGCAGCCGGGATGCTCGCACCAGTGCTCGAATATGCCCGTTGGGACCGGGCGTGGGGCTATCGTTTCAGGGCGGGCGGGCTCGTCGCTCATCACATATCCAGCCCGTTCCGTGGCGGATCGGGCAATCGCTTAGGTTTGGTTACTGATGCGGGCACGGTTTGCGGAGGCTGCGCCGTTGGGATCGTAGCCTCGGCAATCGCTGGCGCTGCGGATGGCACTGCGTTGACCTGGCAGTTGTAAAGCACCTCCCACTGGGTCTCGATCAGCAGGTAGGTGCGCGTTGCGACGCAGGACCGACCAGTCGAGGCCAGCCATTCGAGTGCGCCGTTCTCGAACACGATCTCTGGCGCGCCAACGCCGCTGCCGACGAGACCTTTTGCCATGCCTTCCCCGAGCGCCTGGCCGATCGTTGGCGTGATCATCAGCTTGTTTTCGGCGGGCTTGTCGAAGATGCGGAAGCCCTTGCCGAGAGCCGCGCTCTGGTAGTTGATCGGCTTGATGCCCGAATAATTGTCGAGCACGTAGTCGACGCCAGCGCAGCCAGCCAAGGCGCCGATTAATGCAATGGCGGCGATCAAACGCTTCAATTCATCCCTCCCCAAAGCAATTCACTCCTGACGGTGCTTGTCAGGAGACACCCTTAGCCGGACACCCGGCGGGCCGTTGACTCTGCGGCATAAGAATCCGTTCCTATTGGCGTTCATAACACCAACGCCACGGGAGGCGACCATGAAAGAACTCTTCGTCGTTCAAAGCTATTCGGCCGGCAGACGCGGGGCCATGCGCCCCGATGTGCCTATCCAGGCGCGCGATCTCGGTCATGCCCGCGAGGTCGCTAAACGGCTGGCGGTGCGCAAGGCTCTCGTCGTGGCCTTCATGCGCAAAGGCGATGACGATACCGGCGAATGGGACGACGCCAAGCTGATCGAGGCGATCGGCGCCAATATCCCGGAAGAAGTGCTCGAGATGGAACGGGCTTGATCCGCGGCGGGGAGGGGACAATGGCAATCCGCTATCGCGGGAAGCGGGCAGGTTCGCGAAATGCCGACATTGTCGCGGCGCTTCGCGAGGCGGCCGGCGCAAGCGCTCCCGTCGATCCGCACATGGCGATCAAGCGAAAGGCCGCCGAAATTTCTACTATGATGGCGCTTTTGCACGGGGGCGACTGGTCCGTTTTGGTCGATCATCAGGCTCGGCTGGTGATTGTTGCGCCTTCGATCCCGCCGGTGGGAGAAGGAACGATATTGAGGTGATCACGCGCTGCTGCAGATCTTCTGGGGCGCTTACCAGTCGTGCGAACACGCGCTTCAGTTCGGGAGTTGCACCGGGGATCTCGGCATCCTTCATCGCGCCGATGCCGAGGTACAGCCAAGTGAGCGGAACGCCGAAAAGATCAGCGTAGACGCGACCTTCGCTAATGGAATAACCGTTTCGGCCTTGCTCGTGAGCCTTGTAATTGTTGAGCTTCACGGCACCCTTGGCAGCTTCAACTACTGGCGTAGGGCCAGTAAAGCCCGCCGCGACCCGCGCTTGCCGTAGGCGCTTCGCGCGCTCTGTCTTATCGAATTTTTCGAGGTCACTGGCCATGGTACGAAAAATACCCGGTCATCAGGGTACAAATCATATCCGACACTCTTGACTAAATCGGGTATTATATGTACCCGTTTGCGACATGACCCATGTCGACGTCATCAACCTCTGGCCATCTCTTTCGGAGTTCGCCGCCGATCTCAGTATTGAATACGGCACCGCGAAAGCAATGCGCCGCCGTGGGTCGATCCCCTCTGAATATTGGGTCGCGGTGGTCAAGAGCGCGGAGCGCCGCGAACTAGCCGGCGTCACTCTTGAAGCTCTCGCACTTGCCGTCGCCTCCGAAGCGAGCGCCGCCTGATGCGCTCGTCGATCCGAACTCACGACGGCACGGTGATCGTCACTGATCCGAAGCGCGGGCTTTCGGTGTCGGGCCGTTCAATCGATGAAGCAGCGCGCGAGATCGACAGGCTTGGGAGCCATCCCGGAGCGGCAACCCCAAACCCCGCCGCTCCGGGCGCCCCATGCCGCGAGGTGGCGGCGTGAGCTTGCTGACTGGTAACAAGACGGCGAGCGCCGCCGTTCGCGGGGATGACTTCTACGCCTCGCCCTATGCCGCGCTTCCGCCGCTGCTTGTTGCGGAGGGCTGCAAGCTTCCCCGTGTTCTGTGGGAGCCCGCGGCCGGGAATGGCGCGTTGGCAATCCCGCTGCGCAATCGGGGATTCGAGACTTACGCCACGGATCTCAACGACTGGGGCTGCCCGCATTGCGAAACCCAGGTGGACTTCCTTGGCGATCTTGCGGCCGCCTTCGGTGACGTCCTGAAACATCGGCACGAGCAGGTCGGCATCGTCACCAATCCGCCATTCAACATCATTGAGGAATTTGTCGAACGCGCCGTGGCGATGTCGCCCTATGTCGCGCTCCTCTGTCGGCTGGCGTTTCTCGAATCCGAGGGGCGGATGAAATGGTGGAAGCGCGTTGGACTTCGCCGCGTCCACATCATCGCCGAGCGGCTGCCGATGATGCACCGCCATAACTACACCGGCCCGAAATTGTCGAACGCCGGCATGTGCTTCGGCTGGTTCATTTTCGAAAACCAGAAGAAGCCGATGAACACCGTGCCCGTTCGGTGGGTGAGTTGGAAAGAGGCCTGCAGGAAATATCCCGAGACTGATGCAGATCGCCCGCCCGAGGCGCGGAAACACCAGCCAGGATTGTTCGAGGTCGCGGCATGAGGCCGATCATCACCTCCGACAAATTCGAGCGGCTCGACCATCCGCGCGCGATCGCGCCGCTGGTCGAGAAGAATCATCGCATGACCACCGTGCTCGTGACGATGCTGTTTCATCATCCGAGGATATGGAACCGGGCCGAATTGCTCTCCATCGGTGGTTTCATCGACAACGGCGATCACGTCACCCATCTGACCTCGTTCCATTACTGGATGCTCCGCATCAACGACACGCTGCCGCGCACCGGATGGCGCGTAAACGATGCTCAGGGGTATCGGCTGGTTCGCGTATCGCTCGAGCAGGAGCGAACGCTTCGTGCGCGGCTTAATGGACCGCTGGCCGCATGACCGCGTTCCTCATCATCTCAGCATCGCTGATCGGGATAGGTTTGGTCTGGTCCGCTTCGCGCAATCGCGTCGGCGAGAGTCAGCCCGACGGCACCGATACCGAATTCTCTGCCTACTGGAGCGACCTTTGAAATCGCTCGCGCCAACCTTTGACCGTTATCGTTCATTGCCTTCGGGCGCCTGGACACCGTGGGGACGGGTCCAGCTTTCCGATCGAACAATTTCAACTGAACAGGCTGATGCTGTTGTGCTTGGCGGCGCTGACGCATTTTGCCCGTTCCTCGATGTGTCCTTCGATGCCGAAGGTACTCGATACGTCTCCTCCGACGGTTCCAAGAGTAACCGTGGAGACGAGTTTTGTCCGACATCAGACGTGTCAAATCCGACACCAAACGTGCTGAGGTAGTAATGCGTGCGTTAGCGGATACAGCCGGAATGGCTACGCCCCAAAGGGCGGCTTTCTGGCTCGAGAAATTGGCTGCCGATCGACACAAAGGCAGGCACGACACATGGACGGCAGCGCGGGATCGCGCGGCGGAGGACATTGGCCTTGAACGGTCCCTCGCCAAGCGAATCTGGCAGCGTTGGCAGACCATGAACGATGTGAGCGGCACACCGCTCCTGACACTGATGCTGGCCTACGAGGCCATGTGCGAGGAAATCGAAGCCTCTGCCGACGCAATGCGCGCCGAGCGGCTCAAACTAAAGGCAAGAAACGATGAGGCTTTTCAAAGCGCTCCGCCGCTGGTGGCAGGAGTGGAAGGAACTGCGCGCTGAGCGCAATCGGAGGAAGGGATGACCAGCATGTCAGGGCATAACGAAAACGGCATCACGGAGCAGGATCGCCGCGTCCTGTTCTTCATCAACCGCAAGGATTACCACGAGGCCCTTGCCGCGAAGAAAGCTGCCGACGCGAAGATGAAGCTGATCGGCAAGCAGATCAAAGCCGATCTCGGCAAACACGGCCTCGACCAGATCAAGGACTACGACAAGGCGAAGACCGCCGAAGGCCAGGAAGAACTCAAGGCTCGCGTCGAGGCATCCATGCAGGCGATGCGGTGGGCCGGTGTTCCGGTCGGAACGCAGCTCGACCTTCTGGACGACCGCGCCCCGCTCGATGAACGCGCCTATGCGATGGGCGAGGAAGCCGGCCTGCGCGGCGAGACGCTGGTCAATCCCTACAACGAATCCACTGCCGAGGGGCAAGCCTATGCCAAGGGCTGGCATGACGGGCAGGGCGCGTTGTTCGCCGGCATCAGGAAGAAGCAGGAGGCCGCGGAACTCATCAAGGCCGGCGACGAATCCGACGACGCCCCGTTCGATGACGAAGATCAGGAGGCAGCGTGATGGATCGCAGGCTCGCAATGGCACTGGACAACGTCACCGAAGCGATATCCGACGAACTGGCGGACAATCTGGCTCCCAAGCCGCAACTGCGCGTGGTGAAGCCCGCAGAGGCATCGGCACCGGAACTCGGCCGGGAGGAGCGGCGCGCTGACATGTTTCGGCGCGATATCGCGAAACTCAAGCAGGAGATCGCGGACCGCAATCGTCAGTGCAAATCGGAAGACGAGGACGACCGGCGCGGCATCAGGTTCCTGCAGGACCGGATCGCCGAACGGAAGGCAGGACGGATCGAGGCCAACTCTCGCGATCAACGCCTGATCGATTCCGACAACGCGGCGCTCAAGTGCCTGAAGGACGAGTAGCGCGTGATCCTCGCCGGCTTCGATGTCTCCAGCAGCAAGACGGGTGTCGCGATCTACGACACCAGGTCACCTTTGAGCGCGATCATCACCAAGTCGTTCGCGGCTGAGGGTGATACCCCGCTGGAGAAGATCGAATCCTTCACCGGCCGCATGATCCCGATCCTGAAGGAATACCGGCCGGACTTTGCCGCAGTCGAGGAACCGCTTCCGATCATCCCTTCGTTCAAGAAGGGCGGCAGTGACGATCTCGGCGGCGAAGCACCGGCGTCCATCGTGGTCAACGCCAGGTCCTCGCTGATTCTGAATGTCCTCTACGGATCGGCCATGACCGCGCTCGTTGGCATGAAGGTTCCACGTGAAAGCGTCGTGGTCGAAACCTGGCGCAAGGCGTTCCTCGGCTACGGCCGCAAGCGCGGCATGAAGCGTGTCGACTACAAGCGTGCGGCCAAAGCCCAATGCGACATGCTCCGCATCCCGGTTCGCAATCAGGACGAGGCGGACGCCGTCGGAATCGTCTGGTGGCTGCACGGCCACTCGCAGAAACTGAAATTGCTCGAGATGGCAAAGGCAGCATGACCGCGTATATGTCGATCGAACGCCTGCCCGACAATCTCGAAGCCGAGGCAGGTCTGCTCGGCAGCATCCTTCTCGACAATGCCACCTACTGGCGTGTCGCAGGGTTTCTTAAGGCCGAGCATTTCCAGGATGGCGCCAAGGGCGCGCACGGGGTTCTGTACGATGTGTTCGGGCAGATGATCGCAGAGGCGAGGCCGGTCACGCCGATCACAGTCAAGCCCTATATCGAAGCCGATCTGGTCCTCAACAAAGACCCGAGCGACCCGCTGACCTTCTTCGGCTATGTCTGCCGTCTCCAGGCCGACGCCTTCGGCACGATGGCAGCTTACGAGAACGGCCGGTCCATCATCGAAATGTGGGCGCGCCGGCAGCTCATCGCCCGGCTTGAGGAAGCGATCAACCTGGCCCGCCACATGCCCATCGGCATGACGCCGGACAAGATCATCGGGCAGGTAGCCGACGACCTGACGTCGATCGCGCAGGAAGGCAACGAGCGCGCCGCGGCAAAGCAATACGGTGTCGTGCTGCCGAATGCAGTCGGGCGCGTGCAAAGAGAGAGCGGATCGACCTCGGCGCGCATCCCGTGGTTCCTGCCAGAGGTCACTCAGGCCCTTGGCGATATCCGCCGCGGCAACCTGATCGGGCTCATGTCGGACAGCGGCGGCGGCAAGACCAGCTTCTCGCTCCAGCAATGCCACTACGCGGCCACGCAAGGGTTCAAGGCCGCGTTCTTCTCGATCGAGATCACCGAGGAGGAAGCCGCGCTGCAAGCGGCGGCGCAGCAGTCCCGCATATCGCTGGAGCGCATCGACGCCTTCACGTTGAACACGACCGAGACGTCCAACCTCGAAAAGGAAATGATCCTCGCCGGCGACCTGCCGTTCTTCATTGTCGGGTTCGGCGAGTGCTCGCTGACCGACATACGGATTCAGGCCGAGGCCATGGTGAAGCGGCAAGGGCTGGATCTGATCGTCATCGACCACGCCAAGATGATCACGCTACCGAACCCGAAGGATATGTTCGCGGAGCGGATCAACGCGCTCTATCGCGGGCTGAAAGCTTTGGCGAAGTCGCTCAATGTGGCGATCGTCATCCTGATACAGCGCAATGACGACTGGAAAAAGCGGTGGCAGACCGGCGGCAACTTCCGGCCCGTCATGGGAGACGCCTACGGCGGCGGCTCGATCAAGCAGAGCCTGGACGTCTGGTTCTCGATCTACCGGCCTGAGCCGCTGTACCGAGAACTCATCCCCACGATGCCGCAGGAGTTCATCAGCCAGAAGCAGATCGATGAAGGGAAGCGGACGAAGAAGCAGCAGGCGCTGCAGAAGCTGGAAGAATCCATCGGCAAGGCCGCGATCATCAACCACAAGCGCAGGCGAGGGGAATCCGGGCGATCGCCGCAGATCGCATTCGATGCCGAATACACGATGTTCCGGTCGCTGATCTCCGAAGCTGGCACCGAGCCCGATTTCTTTGACGAGGCAGCATGAGCAAGACCTTCCTGCCGGACTATTCGTCCATGTCGATAGGCGGCGACCAGCACGTCCCCCTGTTCAAGCTCTTTGCCGGCGAGGGCTGGCGCTACGTCCGAAAGAACAAGGCCAAGGTCATTTGCGCGTCGGCGCGGGAGGCGATCCAGGCGGCGAAAGATCACGTCGCCGGCATTATCAACCCGCCGCTGAAATCGGAGATCGCTCCGGCTCCTCTGCCCGATGTTCTCGGCGCCAGCACCCGGCATATCGATCGGGCAGCGCGGGAAGCCGACGGGCAGATCAAGGCGCTGGGTGGCGTCATAGTCAAAGGTCGAGTTGTTCAAGTCGAGAAGGTGAGCGCGTCATGAGCCTGTCCGTTCAAGAGCTTCAGCGCGAGAACGTCGACCTGAAACATCGGCTCGACACGCTGCTTGCGACTTTGGAGGAGCGCGAGAAGCCGCTGCCATGCAAGATGACCGCCAGCGAGGAAATCATCGCGCGGGCGTTTCGGGCGAGGTCGCCGCTGGTCGTCAAACGTGAAACCATCTACGCGTCGCTCTATGCCTTCCGGCCGGACTGCGATGCGCCCGACATGCGCATCATCGACGTTTATGTCTGCCGGCTCCGCAAGAAACTCTCACTCCACGGAATAAGGCTCGATACCGCATGGGGCATGGGCTGGCGCATGTCGCGGGAATCCGCCGAGGCATGGGACCGGGCCATCGAGCCCAAGAAGGACGCAGCATGAGCAGGAAGAAGCGGAAGCCGGCAAGGGCGAAGTCGCCGGTCATCACGACGACCGTGCAGAACCCCGACTGGCGCCCCGATCTCGAGGGCGTCATGGGCATTCCGCGCACCGTGTCGGCAGCGCTGAACACGAAGGAAAGCGCGGTGGAGACGCTCTACCATCGCGGCTTCCTCGCCATCTCGCAAAAGCGGGCAGCCGATCATTTTCGCGAACTGTGGGAAGCGGCCGGCGGAAAGGTGGGGTCGATCGACTACACGCGCGATCGTGTCGACGGTGGCCGCGGCGAGCCGATCACCGGCAGGTTGCAGGCAGCCCAGGAACTCGAGCGCGTCCGCTCCCTCGTCGGCCGGCGCAATTACGAGACACTGGAAAAGCTCTGCGGCGAGGGCAGGGCAATATCCGAGATCGCGCCCCACAAGCGGGCCAAGCTCACCATGGCCGATAACCTTCGGGGCGATCTGGACGACTGCGCCACGATGTGGGGTTATCAGACGCGGCAGCGAACCGGGCGCGCAGCATAATTTGCACAGTCATTCGGCGTCGTTGTGCGAAAATGTGTTGACGCCGGTAACCGAATATGGCAGCACAACGCCATCGGAAAAGTTGCGCCCGCCCGGAGAAAATTCGCGGCGGGCGTTTTCGTCAGGCGCTGGACAGCCACTGGTCGAGTTTCTTCGACGCCCGTCCACCGTGCAAGGCGGCAGCTATCAATTCCTCAAGCCGCGGATCGGCCTTCGCATAAAGGAGTGCGACGCATCCGATGGCGACGCTGGCAGGGATATCGACCGGACGGTCATCTTCACGCCGACGGCCGCGCTCGTAGTTCTCGATCGAGCCGCGCGACAGTCCGAGTATTCCGGCTGCCTCGCCTTGCGAAAGCCCCATAGCCCGGCGCCAGGCTTTGAACTGTTCTGGGGTCATGCTATATTCTCCATCAGGAGGTGAGACTTGATCTTCCTTCCGGTGGGAGCCGGCCCGTAGGCCGACCCCCTGTTTTCAGCGGCTAATCGTGAGTGTCAGGCGGTAACCGAACATTCTCACGATAACCGTGAACCGGAATTTCAATCGTCTCACCTCCTTGCAAACCCGGCCCGAATTGGCCGGTGACTTGTTATCGCATATCCGTACTGTGTACGCAAGGAAAAAGCGTACTGAGTACGAAATATTCGCAGGCCGTCACGCTCCACCCGTGGCGGTTTTTTCGTTTCAGGACGGCAGACGGACGAGGCTAAGGCCGGTGAGTAGGTGGCCCCGCGTGGAAGGCGAAAGCCTCTAGACCACGACGGCTGCCGAACAGCCCGGATGGGAAGCGAGCGGTCTAGTCCGTCCTGATCAGTCTTCGTAGTTAAGGATCATCTGTCCAATTTGGTCGACGTCGTCGCGGACGAGTAGGGTCATTGCTCGATCCCCAGCCGAAGCGTTCATCGTGATGGTGGTGAATTCGTTGGCATTCCATCGCTTATAATAGGCGACATTGTGGAAATTAACGTAGACCCGATCGCCGTTGGTGTCGGTAAGTGAGAGCCACATCGCGCTTTCCTTCTTCAAACCCAGTAGAAAACCATGGCAGCACTGCCGAGTAAACCGCCTGTCTGGCCGGAAGACCCTGTCCGGCGGCAGAGGGCAATGCGCCGCTGGTCCCGCCACTTGGCAGAGATGCATGGCAAAGGCCGCGGCACGGTAGGCGTGTCATGGATCGTCATTGCCTACTGCCTGTTCGTCCTCATCGCCGTGCAGGTCGGATGGTTCTCGATCATCGTCGAGTGGAAGTAGGAACGACACCTCTCATCATGGCCCGCAAGCTTTCGAACCTGAAGCCTCGGATCGGTGGTCTCGGGCATAGGTTCGGCGCAGCGCCTGAAACAGAGCAGCAGCGCAACCGGAATAGGGACAGCAGCCAAGCCTACCGAGCCTGGTACAAGACGGCACGATGGCAGAAGCTGAGGCTAAGGGTGATCCTTCGGGACCGATACACATGCCAGCGCACCGGTGCCCTGCTGGTAGGCAAGCACCCGGCACCGGACAGCCCCGTGGTCGACCACATCAGGCCGCACCGTGGAAACGAAGCGCTGTTCTGGGATGAGGCGAACCTTCAGACGATAGCCAAGGCCCACCACGACAAGATCAAGCAGGCTGAGGAAGCCAAGGACATCAAGGGAGTGTGGTACTAGACCGGGTTGTATCGCCAGCTGATCTCTGTGTTGCCCTTATGCTGGGCGATGTTAAGCCTGAGGTCGATCTCTTCCGGGCAAGCTTCGCATTTGAATGCGACCGTCATGCCCCATCGGCGTCGACTCGGGTTGTTAAGGGGATCGTGCGGCTTCACCTCCATCTGGACCGTGCCACCATCAACCACCGTGACCGTCTCGGTCTTCTGGTCTTCGCCTCTGTCGTAGACCGTGATCGCGCCTTGGTGGAGGTAGGTGCCACCGCAATTCGGGCAGACCAAGTCAGAGGTTTCAGTCCCAGAAGGATCGAGCTTGATGTCGCCGGTCTTGATCATGTGAACGCCTCCATTGGGCCGAGCAATCTACAGCGACGATCACACGATGGTAGGGGGGGCGGGTCGAAAAACCTCAAAACCCCTGCCCAGTTAGACCCGCGCAGCCCCACATTCGCGCAATTTTTTTGGCTGGAGCCGGATTTCAGCATGGCAGGAAACAAAAATAGCGGCCGGCCGGCGTTCGAGCCGACGGAGGAGCAGCGCGAGAAAGTGCGCGTTCTCAAGGCCGGTGGGATGTCAAATGAGGCAATTGGGGTTGCCCTAGGCATTTCCGAGCCGACCCTGACGAAGTATTTTTCTTCGGACATCGAAGTGGGGGCCGCAAAGGTCACGGCTGAGATCATGATGGCCCGCTACAACTCCGCGAAGGGCGGGAATGTTGCAGCACAAAACAAGGTTTTGGAGTTGGCCGGAGCGGTGAGGGCGCAGGAAAAGCGAGCGCCGGCCGAACCGAAGCCGGGCAAGAAGGAAGAGCGCCAGGCTGCGGCCGAGCGAGTGTCGGGCAAGTTCGCCCCTCCTGAGCCGCCGAAGCTGGTCGTCAACAACGCCTGATGGAGTGGACCACCGCCGTTCCTGACTGGGAGCGGAGAATCGTCGCGCGGCGGTCACTGATCCCGTTCGATCCGCTGTTCCCCGACGAGGCCAAAGCGGCGCTGTCGGTCTTCAAGTCGCTGAAGATCGTCGACGCGCCGGGGCAGCCGACATTCGGCGAAGCCTGTGAAGAATGGGTCTTCGACTTCGTCCGGGCGATATTCGGAGCCTATGATGCGGAGCACGCCCGCCGGCTGATCCGCGAGTTCTTCCTGCTCATCAGCAAGAAGAACGCCAAGTCGACGATCGCCGCGGGCATCATGATCACGGCGCTGATCAGGAACTGGCGGCATTCTGCCGAGCTGCTGATCCTGGCGCCGACCATCGAGGTTGCCAACAATTCGTTCTTCCCGGCGCGCGACATGGTTCGGGCCGACGAGGAGCTTTCGGATCTCCTGCACATCCAGGAGAACTTCCGCCAGATCACGCACCGGATCACCAAGGCCGTGCTGAAGGTGGTCGCGGCGGACAGCGACACGGTTTCGGGCAAGAAGGCGGCTTTCGTGCTCGTCGACGAGCTTTGGCTGTTCGGCAAGAAGCCAAACGCTGATGCGATGCTGAGGGAGGCGACGGGCGGTCTGGTATCGAGGCCGGAAGGCTTCGTCATCTACCTGTCCACTCAGAGCGATACGCCGCCGGCGGGTGTGTTCAAGGCGAAGCTGGAATATTTTCGCGGTGTGCGCGACGGGTTGATTGATGACTCGAAGAGCCTCGGGGTGCTATACGAGTTTCCGTCGGCGATGATCGAGGCTGAAGCTTATCTCGATCCTGAGAACTTCTACATCACGAACCCGAATTTGGGGCGATCGGTTGATGCCGAATGGCTCGCCGAGGAATTGCGGAAGGTCCAGACCGGCGACGGCGATACGCTGCAGACGCACCTGTCGAAGCACCTGAATGTCGAGATCGGCCTCCGGCTTCGTGCTGATCGCTGGCCCGGCACGGAATACTGGCTCGAGGCGGCGGTACCGCTGACGCTGGAAAGCCTTCTCGCTCGTTGCGAGGTCGCAACGATCGGTGGTGACGGCGGCGGTCTGGACGATCTATTCGGCGCTTGCGTCATTGGCCGCGAGAAGGTGACGCGCAACTGGCTGGTCTGGTCCAAGGTTTGGGCTCATCCGATCGTGCTGAAGCGGCGTAAGGAAATCGCCGAGACGCTGAAGGACTTCGCGGCCGACAAAGATCTGATCTTCTGCACGAGGCCGACGCAGGACATTGAGGAATTTGCCGACATCTGCGTGAGGGTCCGCGATTCCGGGTTGCTGCCTGAGAAAGAGGGGATCGGCATCGACAAGCTGGGCCTCCCGGCTCTGGTCGACGAGCTCGTGTCACGCGGTTTCGAGACGCACGAAAACGGCGGGACGATCACAGGCATCAGCCAGGGCGGCTTTCTGAACGACGCGATCATCGGGACCGAGAGAAAGCTTGCTGATGGCACGCTGAAGCATGCCGGGCAGGGCGTCATGCGCTGGGCAGTCGAGAACGCAAAGGTCGAGCTTAAAGGCTCGTCGCGAGCAATTACGAAGCAGACAGCCGGCAAGGCGAAGATAGACCCGTTCATCGCCATGCTGAACGCGGCAAAACTGATGAGCCGGAATCCGATAGCGCAGGGGACGGGCATGGGCGACTATTTTAACAGCCTTCGGAGCGCCGCGGCGTGAACCTTCTGCAGAAGATGGCTCAGTTCTTCGTGCAGGTGCTGTCACCGCGCGATCCGAACGGCTGGTATCCGCAGGGCGCGCTCGGCGACGCCGGCGAGCAGGTGACAGATCAGAGCGCGCTCGCCATATCGTCGGTGTGGGCTTGCGTGAATCTTATCGCAGGAACGATCTCGTCACTGCCGCTGATGGTCTACCGAACCGATGCGACGGGCGCGCGGACTGTTGCAGGCGATCATCCGCTCTATCGGCTGCTGCATGACAGCCCGAATTTCGATCAGACGGCGGTCGACTTCTGGGACTTCGTTGCGGCATCGGTTGAGCTCTGGGGCAATTCCTATGCCCGGAAGGTGGTCGAGAACGGTCGGGTCGTTTCCATTGTCCCGATCGCGCCGAACATCGTCACCGTCCGCCGGCTGAGGAACGGCACCATTGAATATCGATGGACAGAGGACGGCAAGACCTTCGTCGAGACCGACCAGACGATGATGCACATCCGCGGCCCTGGCGGCAATCCGCTGGGAGGCATGTCGACGCTGACGTTTGGCCGGCATACGTTTTCGCTGGCGCGCGCGCAGGACAAGTCGGCGGGCAAGATGTTTGCCAATGGCCTTCGGCCGCCGGGCGCGCTGAAATTCAAGACATGGCTGACGCCCGAGCAGCGGCAAATCGCGCGCGACGAGATCGCGGCGAAGGTCGGCGCCGACAATTCCGGCAAGCCGCTGATCCTCGAAGGCGACACGGAGTGGACGCCCTTCACGATCAACCCTGATGACGCCCAGATGCTGGAAAGCCGGGCGTTCTCTGTAGAGGAAATCTGCCGGTTCTTTGGCGTGCCGCCCTTTATGGTGGGTCACACCGAGAAGTCGACCAGTTGGGGCACCGGGCTCGAGCAGCAGACGCTCGGCTTTCTGAAGTTCACGCTGCGCCGCCGGTTGAAACGCATCGAGCAGGCGCTCGAAAAGCAGCTTCTAACGGCCCAGGAGCGCGCGCAGGGCATCATCATCGAATTTGCCATTGAAGGCCTGCTGCGGGCCGACAGCGGCGGTCGCGCGAAGTTCTATCAGCAGATGACGGCCATCGGCGCCATGACGATCAACGAGGTTCGCGGGCTCGAAAACCTGCCACCAGTTGAGGGTGGCGACGTGCCGCGGATGCAGATGCAGAACGTGCCGATCACAGAGGCGGGGCAGGACGCGCTGCCGGCCCCGTCAGAGGAGCAAGCCGCATGAAGACCAAGGTTTCGGAGCCGCTCTTCGACATCAAGAAGATCGCCGACGATGGCGTTTTTTCCGGGTACGGCTCCATTTTCGGCAACAAGGACTCGGGCGGGGATATCGTTGTTGCAGGAGCTTATGGAAAGAGCTTGGCTGAACATCGCCGCAAGGGCTCGACCGTCAAGATGTTCTGGCAGCACGACCCGCACCAGCCGATCGGCAAATGGCTGGACATCTCGGAAGACGGTAAGGGGCTCTTTGTCGAGGGTAAGCTGAACATGGGCGTGCAGCGCGCCCGCGAGGCTCACGCGCTCCTAAAGGAAGGGGACATCGACGGCCTGTCCATCGGCTATCGCGTGATCGAGGCAGAGCCCGACGAAAAGCGCGGTGCACTGCTGTTGAAGCAAGTGCATCTTTTCGAGGTGTCCGTCGTCTCCATGGCTATGAACGAGCGCGCGCGCGTCGAGAGCGTGAAACAGGACATCATGTCGGATATCGCCCGTCGCTTTCGCGATGGCGAGCCGATCACCATCAAGGAATTCGAGGACGGCTTGCGTGAGGCAGGCTTCCCGAAAAGCGCTGCCGTTGCGATCGCCTCGCACGGTATCGCAAAGGTCATTCGGAGCGAGTCCGAGGGCGAAAAGGCGAACCAGAATGCCGCGCGCTTCTTGCAGATGCTGAAGGCCGGCTAGGCCCCTCTATCCTCCAAAGGATCACTGAAATGAACACCTACCGCACGAAAGCTGCGGGCGGCGTGTCGTGGCTTGCCGCGTCAACGCTCGGCCCGCGCATCGCGTTCGACAAGCCCAATGACGGCAACGGCGTCGACGTCGAGGCCTTGGCCAAAGAGGTCACCGAGAAGTTCCAGAAGAGCTTCGACGAGGTAAAGGCCATCGCCGAAAAGGCGGTTGCCGATGCCAAGAAGGGTATCGACTTGACCGAGGCCGAAAAGGCCAAGGCCGACGAAGCCCTGACGAAGATGAACGGGCTGCAGGCCCAGGTCGCCGAGATCGAGCAGAAGCTCGCTCGCGGTGGCAAGGGCGAGGACGACAAGGCGAAGTCGATCGGCGAGCAGTTCGTCGAATCCGAGGGCTTCAAGCAGTTCCAGGCGTCAGACTTCTCCAAGTCGGCGCGTGGAGCTGACATGAAAGTCAAGGCGACGCTCACGTCGGCGATCACCGACTCGGCCGGCTCGGTCGGCGACGCGATCAACCAGACCCGGTTCCCCGGCATCCTGCCGCTGCCCCAGCGCCGAATGACTGTCCGCGATCTGCTTTCGCAGGGTCGAATGGACGGCAACACGCTCGAGTACGTGAAGGAAACAGGCTTCACCAACTCGGCCGCGCCCGTGGCGGAAGGTGCAGCCAAGCCGGAATCTGACCTGAAGTTCGATCTCGTCACCACGTCGGCCAAGGTCATCGCGCACTGGATGAAGGCCTCGAAGCAGGTCCTGTCCGACATCAGCCAGCTTCGTTCTATCATCGACCAGCGCCTGCTCTACGGCCTGGCCTATGTCGAGGAAGGGCAGTTGCTCAACGGCGACGGCACCGGCCAGAATCTCAACGGCATCATCACGCAGGCGACGGCCTATTCGGCACCGTTCGTTCCTGCCGATGACAACGGCGAGATCGACCAGGTTCGTCTGATGATGCTGCAGGCATCGCTGGCGGAATACCCGGCGACCGGCATCGTCATGCACCCGACGGACTGGGCGCGCATCGAACTGACCAAGGATGCCAACGGTCAGTACATCATCGGCAACCCGCAGGGCACGGCGCAGCCGACCCTCTGGAGCCTGCCCGTGGTGGCAACGCAGGCGATCGCCGTCGACAAGGTACTGGTTGGTGCCTTTAAGCTCGGCGCTCAGGTCTTCGACCGTTGGGATGCGCGTGTCGAGACCGGTTACGTCAACGATGACTTCATCAAGAACCTTGTAACGGTTCTGGCTGAAGAGCGTCTCGCGCTCGCCGTGTATCGCCCCGAGGCATTCATCTACGGCGACCTCGGCAACGTGGCCTGATGATGAGGTTTGAGGGCGAGCTCCGGCTCGCCCTTTCCCTTCCACTTCAAGGAGGCCCGACATGGCCAACCATCGTTACAAGGTTCTTCGTCACTTGATCGGTGACAAGACCTATGAACCGGGCGACGAGCGCATCGCCGAACCCGGTTCCGTCGCCCACCTTGTTCCTCGCGCTCTCGAGGACCTTGGCCCCGTGAAAGAGGCGAAGGCTGAAGACGCTCCGAAGAACAAGGCCGAGCCCGCCGCACCGTCCAACAAGGCAGCAAAGCCCGCCGGCAAAGGCGCGAAGAAGGATAAAGCGTAATGCCTCGCGCTGTTAGCAGCATCGTCTCCGACGCGACGATCACGGTCGGAGCGGAGAACACCAACGTTCGCGCTATCACCATTCAACTCAAGAATGGCTGGGGCAAGAACATTAACTTCCCGGCCGAAGTCGAACTTGTCGTTCTGCTCGACGCGGCCGGCGCTGATTATGTGGTCACCGGCGGGTCGACCGGCATCGCGATCGGCGCATCGGGAAAGCTTCAGCAGATCATCGCGAAGAAGCGCTTCGTCGCTCGTAGCACGGCTGCGGGGTTGATCGCCCTGACCTGGACCGACACCGGCACGGAAGCCGCCTACCTTGGCGTCATCCTGCCGAACGGCAAGCAGGTAATCAGCTCGGCGCTCACGAACGCCTAGGCCATGCTCTCGCCCGTCCGAACCATTGCCCCGGCCGTGCCGGTGGTGACGCTGGCCGAAGTCCGGCAAATGCTGCACGTTGACCATCAAGATGATGATCACTTGCTCCAGAGCCTGATCGACGCCGCGCATAGCCACCTCGACGGCTATTCGGGCATCCTCGGACGGGCGCTTATCACCCAGACGTGGCAACAGGACTTCAAGGATTTCACCTGCGAGCCGCTCCGGCTGCCGCTGAAGCCGATCCAGGAAGTGTCGACCGTCACCTATTACGACGGCTCGAATGATGAGCAGGAGCTGGACGATACCGTCTGGCAGCTTCTGACGGACGCCAGCGGGTCATATCTGGCGCTACAGGCCGATCAGTCGTGGCCCGGCGTCTATGGGCGCTCCGATGCCGTGCGCGTGACTTATGTGGCCGGCTATGGCGACGCCGCGAGCGATGTTCCGGCCGCGCTCCATACGGCGATTATCCTCTACGTGCAGATGCACTACGACCCGGAGAGCCGGGCCAGCCTGAAACCCGCCTTCGACGCTCTCGTCGGGCCTTTCTGGAATCCGTCCATCTAGGAGCCGATCATGACCGACATCTCAATCACCGCGGCGAATGTCCAGCGCTCGAGTTCATCGGACGTCGAGGTCGGAACCGCCGCTGCAACGATCACGGCTGGGCAGTGCGTCTATCGCGTCGCCGCAACAGGCCGCTTCAATCTATCGGACAGCAACTCCGGCACGGCGGAAGCCAGAGAGGTCTTCGGTATCGCTCTCAACGGAGCATCGGCCGGCCAGCCTCTATCGGTCCAGCGCAGCGGTGACATCACGATCGGCGGCACACTGACTGCCGGCGTTGCATATTACCTGTCCGACACGCCGGGCGGCATCTGCCCGGTCTCGGACGTGGGGTCGGGCGAATATTCGGTGGTGCTTGGTGTCGCCAAGTCGGCCTCTGTTCTCGCGCTGAACATCCAGGCGTCCGGCGTCGCCCTGTAAGCCGATGCGCATCCGGCTCACCGACAAGTTCAAGTGGTCGCCGCCTGAACTCAATGGCACGTGGACGCAGGTCTTCCAACCCGGCGAGCATACGGTGACCACCGCTTGCGGAAACGCGGCGATCGCGGCCGGGAAGGGGTCCAGGATCGCTGCGCCGAGGAAGAAGGCCGCCGATGAAAAGGCTGACTGAGCGTTTCCTTTGTCAGAAGAAGTCGATCGCCACCGACGAGTTCGACAACCCGGCCCCGGATGACGGTGTGTGGGAGACGCAATTCTCGGTGCGTGCCGAGCTGAAGCCGCGGCTCGGCGGTGAAAGCGTCATGGCTGGTAGGCTGAATGGCCGGCAGCCATACGTGGTCACCATCCGGCAGAGTCTGCAGGCGCGCAAGATCATGCCGGATTGGCAGTTGGTCGACGCGAACGATCGGTCACGGGTGCTGGCGGTTAAGTCGATCATCGATCCTGACAACAGAAACCGCTGGCTCGAGATATTGGCGGAGGAAGGCGTCGCCGCCTGATGGCGATCAAGGCGAAATTCCTTGGCCGGGACGCGGTGACGCGTAAGCTTCGTAAACTGGTCCCTGATGCCGAGAAGCAGGCAGCGATCGCTCAGATGGAAGCTGCAATGGATCTGGCTTCAGCCATCCGGCCGCGCGCGCCGCGGCTCACTGGCGAGTACGCAGACAGCATCCAAGGAGACCGTCTCTCGAACCGGCGCGAGGCGGCCGTCGGCGCGAGGACAAAAGACCCGAATGCGACCGGCATCTTTGCATCGTGGAAATGGCGCTGGCTCGAGTTCGGCACGGTCAAGATGCCGGCAAGGCCCCATATAATGCCCACATTCCGCGCTGCCCGGAAGCGCATTCGGCGGAAAGTCGCCAACGCGATCAACAAGGCGGTCCGAAAGGCAAAGGCTGGCTGATGGCGTCTCCCGAATACGAACTCGTCGGCAAGGTGCTTTCGCGGCTGCTCGCATATCCCGCGCTTCAAGCGCTGATCGGCCCGCGCGCCTATTACCGGGCGCCGGCGAACGCCGTGTTCCCGTATGTCACGACGGAGGACACCGACAAGTTGCGCGCGGATGCCACGTGCATCAGCGGCGCCGAAATCTACATGAGGGTTCACGTCTACGCGCGCGACGGGAACCCGCTGCAAATCGCGCGTCAGATCGCTCACGAGGTGGAGAACGCGCTGCATGGGCATGCGCTCGACCTGCCGAGCAATGAACTGATCGTTTTCAACCACCGGCAGACACAGGCCTTCTATGACCCGGATGGGCTCACCGGGCATGGCGTCGTTGAGTTCCGAGCCATCACACACGCACCGGCCTGACCGGCTTTCCTGAAGGAGAAACACCATGCCAGCTCAGCTCGGCCGCATGCTGCTCATCAAGATCGGCGACGGCGGCTCGCCCTCCGAAGTCTTCGCCATTCTGTGCGGACTCAAAACCCGCACGTTCAACCTGTCGGCCAATGAGGTCGACACGACTTATCCCGACTGCGACAACCCCGGCGGCGCCGTCCAGCGCACCGCTCGGCCCGGCATCGTCAACCGGACGTTCTCGGGGTCGGGCACTTTCGTCAGCGGCGGCACGCAGGCGATCCTGATGGGCCATGTCCGCGGCGCGACCGTATTCAATGCTCAGGTCGTTGTTCCCGGCGAGGGCGAATACGAAGGTTCCTGGATGGTGTCGGACTTCGAGTTCGAAGGAGACATGGAGGACGACATGCAGTTCTCCGCGACCTTCTCGGCTGCCGGCCCCCTCGAATTCACGGCTGAATGATGAGCCTGCCTGTCAATGGCGCGCGCGGCGAGGTTGCCCTGCGCGTCGGGACCGTCGATCTGGTCATTGCCGCCGAGATCGGCCGGCTTTCGGCGGTGTCCACCGCTCTGGAATGCAAGTCCTTCGCCGATCTCTATCAGCGCCTGCTCGGTGTCGAGGTCTCGGCGACGATGGCGGCGATCCAGCATCTGACCGTCAAGGGCGACGCCACCCAGGCACTGCTCCAGCTTCGTCTCCGTGACTTTCCAGCATGCAGCAAGGCCTTCGCCGCGGTGCTCGCGCATCATCTGGGCGAAGACGAGGGAAAAGGCGAAGCCGCCGGCGAGGCGGCCGACAAGACGAGCGACCATTCCCCTGGTCAGACTGGCTGAAGACCGCGCTCGGTCCGCTCGGCTGGCGGCCGGTCGAGTTCTGGTCGGCCACGGTGACTGAGTTTTTCACCGCGATCGAAGCCTTCAACGAAATGCACGCCGATCCGAAGAAGGTCGACGCGCCGACAGAAGACGAGATGGCAAAGCTGCTGGAGCGCTACGGCTAATCGTCGAACAGGCTGTCCGGCAGACAGGTGATCGAGCCTTTTCCAGTCGCCTCGCTGTAGGTGCCGAGGGCGGTCGCCACGGCTTTCAGTTCAGCCTTTCGCTTTTCGCACTCCGCCTTTGAAAGACCCTTGGCGGCAACATGCTCAGCGTTCCCGATGGCTTGAACTAGCCGATACGTCTCCTCTGCATAGGCGGAGGCCGCAGCCATTGTCAGACCGACAGTCAAAATCACCCGCATCATTGGTGCTTTCCTTTGGCTCAAGACCTAGAACAACTAGTGCTAAGCATCAGTGCCGATACGGCACAAATGCGACGCGCTTTGAAACGGCTCGAGGGAGACGTTTCGAGCAGCACGCGCAGGGTAGAGCAAAGCTTTGGCGCTCTTAGCAAGCGGGTAAGCTCGACTTTCGATGGCATCGGGCGCAGCGCGCGCGGCGCATTCGCAGGAATTCTCGCTGGTTTTAGCCTCCGCGAAGCGCAAACCTTACTTGATAGCGCTACGCGAATTCAGAATGCCCTCAAGGTTGTTGGTCTAGAAGGCGAGGAACTGGCGCGGGTTTATGATCGCCTTTTCGCCAGTGCGCAGAAGAATGCCGCCCCTTTCGAGACGCTGGTTACCCTCTACACCCGCCTATCTCTTGCACAGAGAGACCTTGGAGTAACCAACGACGAGATCATTGGTTTTACCGACAAGGTCGCTCTCGCGTTGCGCGTGCAGGGAACGACAGCCGAAGAAGCACGCGGTGCGCTTATCCAGCTTACGCAGGCGCTGGGCGGCGGCATCGTCCGCGCAGAAGAATTCAACAGCATCGTTGAGGGAGCTCCAACGATCCTCCGTGCCACAGCCGCCGGGTTGAAGGAGGCGGGCGGCTCTGTCGCAGCGCTGCGCAAACTCGTCATCGAAGGCAAGGTGTCGTCGGAAGCATTCTTCCGGGCATTTGAAGCGGGTTCGGTCGTCCTTGAGGACAAAGTTGCCGGAGCCGAATTGACACTGAGCCAGAGCTTCGCGCGGCTTCAGAACGTTATGATCGATACTGCGACGCGGTTTAACGACCAGACCGACGCTAGCGGGCTTCTTGCTCGCGCCATTGACAACAATCTCATCCCCGCCATCCAGGAGTTAGGCGACATCCTCGCGGGCGTCACCGGCGGCCCGCTGGGCGACTTCTACAACCAGATCGGCAACATTATCGATCGAGTTGTGCAGCTCTCAGCCGATCTTGGCGCGATGACGGGTCTCGATGCCATTGGTGGTAACCCATATATCGGACCCGGCCGCATCCAAGACCGAATTGACGCGGCGTTCGCAGGAACTTCGTTTTCCACGCCGAAAGGCGCTCGTAAAGGCGGCGTTGAGCTTACCGTCGACAAGCCAAATTCGGTGGTCAAACCTGTCACCCTTGGCGACTATCCGGTGTCTGGAGACGGCAAGGGAAAGCGAAAGCGCGAAGACGAGTATGCGCGCGAAACCCGCCAGGTCATTGAACGCACGGCCGCTTTGGTCGCTGAAACAGAGGCTCAGCGCCAGCTAAACCCGCTGGTCAATGACTACGGCTATGCCGCGGAAAAGGCGCGCATGGAGCGCGAGCTTCTCACGGCGGCCGAAAATGCCGGGAAGCAGATCACGCCGGAACTCCGGGCGGAGATCGAGGCGCTCGCCGAGCAATATGGGCTGGCGACCGCAGAGTCCGAACGTCTGGCCGAAAGTCAGGATCAACTCCGCGAAAGCATGGAGGAGATCAACGAGCTCGGCAAAGACGTCATGGGCGGTTTCATCGACGACATGATCGCGGGAAAGAGCGCATCGGAAGCGCTTGCCGGCGCACTGCAGAAGGTCGGGCAGAAGCTGATCGACATCGGGTTGAATTCGCTGTTCTCGCCGAAAGGCGGCGGTGGCGGAATCCTGAGCCTGCTGTTCGGTGGAGGCACGACGGGGTTCAAGGGCGATATTCTCTCGGGCAAGCGCATCGGTCTCTTTGCCAAGGGCACAAACTTCGCCCCAGGCGGGCCTGCGATCGTCGGCGAAAAGGGACCGGAACTGATCAACCTGCCGCGCGGCAGCCAAGTCATCCCGACTGCGCCGACGCTGCGAGCGTTGCAGAACGGAGGCGGCAGCATCTCCGCTCCCGTCCATGTCTCGATCGATGCGCGCGGCGCCGACGAGGCAGGCCTGACCCGTGTCGCGCGCGAGGTGGCGATGCTGAAGGCGACACTCCCGGGCACGATCGTCTCTACGGTCAAGGAAGCGAAGAAGCGGCGGGTTCTGACATAAATGGCGCTGACCTATCCGCTCGACTTCCTGCTCGACTTTCCGGGCTGGTCGACACGCTTCGAACTGATGCGCCGGCAGGAGCAGTCGCGCCAGGCTGACGGCATCACGCTTGTGAAGGATATGGGCGATCCGCTGTGGATCGCATCCTACCAGTCGCGCACGCTGTTTCCGAACGAACTCGATCGCTGGCGGGCGACGCTGCAGGCGCTGGAAAACGGCCTGCAACAGTTCAAGGGGCGGCCGCTGTCACGCTGCTATCCGATCCTCTACCCGAACGGCACATGGCCGACAGGCGGCGGGTTCGATGGCACTAATGCCAGCCTCGACTTCGTGGGCGCCAACCGCTCGCTGATCAGGGTCGAGGACCTGCCGGAAGGGTTTGTCCTGTCCGTCGGCGACTATCTCCAGATCGGCGATGCGGACCTGCACCAAGTGGTCGAGCAGGCAACGTCGAACAGCAGCAACCTCACGGCGATCTTTCAGGTAACGCCGCATATGTGGCCCGGCGTGGTGGCCGGCGACGCGGTGGCGGTCTCGGTCAAGCAGCCCTTCTGCCTGATGACGGTCGTTCCGGGTTCGGTGAACTCGGAAGCCGACATGTCCACGGGGCGCGGCATCATCTCCTGGCAGGCTGTCGAGAGTCGGTAGATGCGTGCGATATCGTCGAACAACCAGGCGGCGCTGGAAGCCAAGCAGCTTGTCGCCAGAGACTTCCTGTGGGTCGAGGCGCGCGAGTTCGTCAGTCGCGATCCGGTAAGTCAGGGTTTTTGGTCCGGCGTAGGTAACGTCACGGCGCAGGTATTGAACCCGCTGACGGGCCTGTCGAGCGAGCGGTCATGGACGGGCTCAGGCTCGCTCATTCAGATCAGCGATATTCCACTGGTCGCCAACGGAACGGTGCAGTCGATCACCATCGAGACCTCGCAGCTTCATGCGCAGGTCGAAACCGTTTTTCGGGACTATGACTGCAAGCAGGCGCGGATCGAGGTCTATCGCGGCCTGTTCGATCCGACGACGCGCGCGCTGGTTGCCCCGGCGTTCTGCCGGTTCTTCGGCTTCCTCGACGGCGATCCGATCACGACGCCGAGAGAGGGTGAAGGCGGCAAGATCGAACTGACGGCGAAGTCGCATACTCAGGAGTTCATCCGGTCGAACCCGGAAACCCGCTCGCAGGTCAGCCAGATCAAGCGCTCGGCGACGGATATTTTCTACAAGGATGCTGGCGTCGTCGGAGACTGGGAAATTTTCTGGAACGACAAGCGCGGCAAGGTGCCCAAGAAATGACCGACACGGTTGACGGGCAAGCCGGCGACGAACTGTGATCCGCCGCGCACTGTTCACCGACCGGTTACATGCCGTTCGGATGGCGAGGGACTTTCATCAGGCATCGGGTGCTCCGTTCGCCTTCGATGCCCCGGCGGCGGAGTTCGTGTTCGCGTCCTCGCTGGAAGCGCCGGCCCGGCTGGTGCTGATCCTCGACGATGGGCGGCCGCGCGGCATCCTCCTGGCCGAGGCCGCCGATCATCCGTTCGGGTGCTTCCGCATCGCGACGGAACGCATCTGGTGGGTCGATCCCGAGGCGCGCGGACCTGAAGCGATCGAGATGCTCGACGCCTACGAGGCATGGGCGCGCGAGCAGAGCTGCAAGCTCATCAACATGGCCTGCCTCGGCACAGATCCGGTGCTGGCACGGCTCTACCGGCGGCGTGGCTTCAAGCCCGCCGAGACGCACTTTCTGAAAGCTCTCTGATGGCGATCATCACGGCCGGCATCACGTCCCTGCTTGCGGGGACGGCGCTGGGCACATTCTTCGGCACTGCAGTCGGCAGCGCGATCCTGTCGACTGTTGTCGGGCTGGGTATCTCGCTGGCGGCGAGCGCCATTGCCGGGCTGTTCACGCCAGAGCAGGCACAGGAGCGTCCGTTCGCGCTGCAGGGCAAGCTTCAGGCGGCAGGCACCATCGGCCGGTCGATCCTGTTCGGCCTGTGCGCTACCGCCGGATCGCTCGTCTATCACAACACATGGGCGGCGGATTCGTCGAAGACACCGAACGCCTTCTACACGCAGGTCATCGCCCTTTCGGACTGGCCGGTGCGCGGGCTCAACGAAGTCTGGGTCAACGGCGAGAAGGTCACGCTGCTCACCGGGCAGGCGATCAACCGCGGCGCGCCTGTCCAGCAATACCGCGTGGACGGCAAGGACTATCTCTGGGTCAAGTTCTACGACGGCACCCAGACGACGCATGACGCATTCCTGAACGAATATGTGAGCAGCACCGATCGGCCGTGGGAAACGACACGGGTCGGGATCGGCGTTTCCTATGCGATCGTCACTGCGCTGGTGAACGAGGAGTTGTTCGCCTCCTTTCCGGAATATCGTTTCGTGCTCAACGGCGCCAAGCTCTATGATCCGACCCGCGAC